>DLAP01000079.1 GCA_002493965.1 Clostridiales bacterium UBA7044 | reverse complement strand
GATTCCCGTACGGGTCACCAAAAATCGGTAATCTTCGCAAGAAGGTTACCGATTTTTACTTCTTCACTCTTCCCTATTCACTCTTCACTTTTCTTTACGGCCGATTTTTGGAAAGTAAGAAGTCATAGTGAATAGTGAATAAGCAGGACGCGGAGGAAGCGTGGAAATGGGTAGTTCATCGCAGGATAAATCGAAAGCCCTTGCACTTGGGTCATTGCGTGGTAAGTGAATCCTGACTGAGCCGGGGTTTTGCCCCGGTGTTTTTGCACCCATCAAAAAAGCGGAAGGACCGCCAGATGCAGGGGTATAATTTGTATTTTCTGTAAAATATGCGGGAATTGGCAGGCAGAAAAGCAAATGTGTGTTGACTTTTTCCTGAATTGGTGATATTCTTGTTTCGGTATTAAGATACCGAAACAATGTGCAGTGAGCCATTACAACGGTAGCTGCATAAATCCTGTATGGGCCGATCCTCACAAAACGGTAGGCACCAACATATTACAAGGAGTGTATTAACATGGCTTACAAATCCGACATCGAAATCGCACAGGAAACCCCTATGCTCCACATCCGCGAGATTGCCAAGACCGCTGGCGTGGACGAAAAGTACCTGGAGCAGTACGGCAACTACAAGGCAAAGGTTGACTACAATATTCTCAAGGACATGGCTGACAAGCCCAACGGCAAGCTGGTCCTGGTGACCGCCATCAACCCCACCCCCGCTGGTGAAGGCAAGACTACCACCACCGTGGGCCTGGCTGACGGTATGCGTAAGATCGGCAAAAACGTAATGGTGGCTCTGCGTGAGCCCTCCCTGGGACCCGTGTTCGGCGTCAAGGGCGGCGCTGCCGGCGGCGGCTACGCACAGGTCGTCCCCATGGAAGACATCAACCTCCACTTTACCGGTGACTTCCACGCCATCGGCGCTGCCAACAACCTGCTGGCTGCGATGCTCGATAACCATATCTACCAGGGCAACGCTCTGGGCATCGACCCCCGTCAGATCACCTGGCGCCGCTGCGTCGATATGAATGACCGTCAGCTCCGCTTCGTGGTGGACGGCCTGGGCGGCAAGGTCAACGGCACCCCCCGTGAGGACGGCTACGACATCACTGTCGCTTCCGAAATCATGGCCGTTCTGTGTCTGGCCTCCGACATCACCGACCTGAAGGCTCGTCTGGCCCGTCTGGTGGTTGGCTACACCTATGCCGGCAAGCCCGTCACCGCCGGCGACCTGAACGCTCAGGGCGCCATGGCCGCTCTGCTGAAGGACGCTCTGAAGCCCAACCTGGTTCAGACCCTGGAGCACACCCCCGCTTTCGTTCACGGCGGTCCCTTTGCCAACATTGCCCACGGCTGTAACTCCGTTACCGCTACCAAGATCGCTCTGAAGCTGGGCGACTACGCCATCACCGAGGCTGGCTTCGGCGCTGACCTGGGCGCTGAGAAGTTCCTGGACATCAAGTGCCGTATGGCTGGTCTGAAGCCCTCCTGCGTGGTTCTGGTTGCTACCGCAAGAGCCCTGAAGTACAACGGCGGCGTGCCCAAGGCCGAGACCGGCAAGGAGAACCTGGAGGCTCTGGAAAAAGGTCTGCCCAACCTGCTGCAGCATGTTGAGAACATCACCAAGGTTTACAAGCTGCCCTGCGTGGTGGCCATCAACCGCTTCCCCACCGACACCGAGGCCGAACTGAAGCTCATCGAGTCTAAGTGCAAGGAGCTGGGCGTCAACGTTGCTCTGTCCGAGGTTTGGGGCAAGGGCGGCGAAGGCGGCATCGAGCTGGCTAAGGAAGTTGTCCGTCTGTGCGAAGAGCCTAACGACTTCTCCTTCTCCTACGAGCTGGACTGCTCCATCAAGGAAAAGATCGAAGCCATTGCCAAGCGGATCTATCATGCTGACGGCGTGAACTTCACCGCCAACGCTGAGAAGCAGATCAAGACCCTGACCGAGCTGGGCTATGACAAGATGCCCATCTGCATGGCCAAGACCCAGTATTCCTTCTCCGACGACCAGACCAAGCTGGGCGCACCCCGGGACTTCTCCATCACCGTCCGCAACGTCAAGGTTTCCGCCGGTGCCGGCTTCCTGGTTGCTCTGACTGGTGAGATTATGACCATGCCCGGTCTGCCCAAGGTTCCCGCCGCTGAGCGTATCGACGTGGACGAGAACGGCAAGATCTCCGGCCTGTTCTAAAATAATCCTGTATTCAACCATTTTGGCGGCACAGGCGGCTTTCGCCGCCTGTGCCGTTTCACAATTAGGAGAAGCCTATGGGTGTCAAATATGTAGGCATGATTCCGGCAGAGAACCCCGTCAGGGGAAATTCCGGTGTGAATGTGCTTCTGATGGTGGATAACCCCGGGGAATCGGTGAAGACCGTTGTCCGTTTCTTCGCCTCTGACGGCGGCCCATGGCGGGAAATTCTTACCGAGGAGCGGGATTTCCCGGGAAATACCCACACCCACGCCTACTTTCATCTCCCAGAGGGCTGCTTTGCCCCGGAAGCCTGGGGCGGCGAAAAGCCGGAAGAGCTGACGCTCTCCGTCGGGGTGCCCGGGCAGCAGAGCCTGCTTTTGTTCTTCGAATAACCGGATTACGAAGGGGATCCCCAAACAGATAAAACATCATCGCCGGAGGCGATATTTCAATTCACAAAAAACGACAAAGGAGTTTTTCCTATGGATATGACAATGGAATCCTGCCGCACCTTTGTAGAGGTGCTGGCATCCAACGCACCTGCTCCCGGCGGCGGCGGCGCTGCCGCGCTGGTGGGTGCCATCGGTACGGCTCTTGGCAACATGGTTGGTTCTCTTACCGTTGGCAAGAAGAAGTACGCCGATGTGGAAGAAGAAATCATCGCCCTGAAGGGTAAGTGCGATGAACTGCAAAAACAGCTTCTTGACCAGGTGGAAGCGGACGAAGTGAACTTCCTGCCTCTGGCGAAGGCCTACGGCATCCCCAAGGATGACCCGGACCGGGACAAAATCATGGAGGAGGCCACCATCATCGCATGCTCCACCCCCATGAAGATCATGGAGCTGTGCTGTGAGGCTATGGACTGCATCGCCGTCTTCGCCGAAAAGGGCTCCCGGCTGGCCGTCTCCGACGCAGGCTGCGGCGCGGTGTGCTGCAAGGCTGCTCTCCAGGCCGCTTCCCT
Organism: Clostridiales bacterium UBA7044; assembly: GCA_002493965.1. Lineage (GTDB taxonomy): Bacteria > Bacillota > Clostridia > Oscillospirales > Oscillospiraceae > Faecousia. The sequence continues at coordinate 14,041 of DLAP01000079.1, read as the reverse complement.
GAACGTGTTCATCAACACCAAGTCTCTTAAAAACCGGGACGTGGCCGAGGAAATGAACCGGAAGGCCAACCTGATGCTCAATAAGTACGGCCAGATGGCAGACGAAATCTTCAACGAAGTCAAGGCCGGTTTCGGTCAATAAGCATATAGCGGAATAAAGGAGAAATTACTATGGCAAAGCTGCTGCTGGGCAAGGAAGTTACCGATGCCCTGAATGCGAATCTGCAAAATCGTACCGCCGCCCTGCGGGAGAAGGGCGTTGTTCCCACCCTGGGCATCATCCGGGTAGGCGCGGACCCCTCTGACCTAAGCTATGAAAAGGGCGCTACCAAGCGGGCCGAGCTGGTGGGCGTGGACGTGAAGAAGTTTGAGCTTCCCGCCGATGCCACCAAGGAGGACGTGCTGAAGGTCATCGATCAGGTCAACGCCGACGACACCATCCACGGCGTTCTCATGTTCCGGCCCCTGCCCAAGCATCTGAAGGCCGACCAGAATGAGATCTGCAACCGCCTGGATCCTAAGAAGGACGTGGACTGCATGACCCATATGAGCAACGCCGGTGTGTTTGAGGGTCTGAATGATCTGGGCTACGCCCCCTGCACCCCCGCTGCCTGCATGGAGATCCTGGACTATTACGGCATTGACTGCAAGGGCAAAACGGCGGTGGTCATCGGCCGGTCCTTGGTGGTCGGCAAGCCCGCTGGCATGATGCTCATGGGCAAGAACGCCACCGTCACCACCTGCCACACCAAGACTGTGAACACCGCCGAAATCTGCCGGAACGCGGACATCATCGTCTCCGCCGCTGGTGTTCTGAACAGCCTGACCAAGGACTATGTCCGTCCCGGCCAGGTGGTCATCGACGTGTCCATCAACTGGGATGAGAATAAGATCAATGCCAAGGGCGGGAAGGGCGGCATCGCCGGTGACGCCAAGTTCGACGAGGTGGAACCCATTGTGGATGCCATCACCCCCGTTCCCGGCGGCGTTGGCTCCGTCACCACCTCTGTGCTCATGAAGCACGTTGTGGAAGCGGCTGAAAAAATCTGATCATATTGTGTTTTGAGGAAGACTGTCAGGAAATGGCAGCCTTCCTCTCTTTTTTGCACAAAAGATCAGCCTTGGCGCTGTCAAAATTGCCCAAGAAACCTTTGCTTCTTGGGCAATCTTTGTTACCTATTTCGCTTGAAGACTTGTGGCAGGAATGTTATGATATGGGACGAAAAAATAGTCAAAGGATATGAAAGATTAGTATGGAAATTTATTTGATTTGTCTTGCGGTTGCCCTGGTGGGGGGACTGCTCATGTCCCGGCTGACGAAGCTGATCAACCTGCCCGCTGTCACAGCTTATTTGGTTGCAGGCTTGCTGCTGGGACCCTTCTGCATCGGCGCGCTGAAGGTGCCCGGCATGGGCTTTAACTCCCTGGAGCAGGTGGAAACCTTAAAAATTATCACCCAAACGGCCCTGGGCTTCATCGCCTTTACCATTGGCAATGAGTTCCGCCTGAGCCAGCTTCGGGCTACCGGCGCGAAGGCCATTACCATTGGCATTTTGCAGGCCGTGATCACCACCATTGTGGTGGACATCGTGCTGGTGGTGCTGCACTTCCTTTTCCCGTCCATTCTCTCCATTCCCTGTGCCATCACCCTGGGCGCCATTGCCGCAGCCACGGCGCCTGCCGCAACTCTGATGGTGGTCCGACAGTATAAGGCGGACGGCCCCATGACAAAGCTTCTGCTTCTGGTGGTGGCCATCGATGACGCGGTGGGTCTGGTGCTGTTCTCCGTGTCCTATGGCATCGCCACGGCTCTGGCAAACGGCCATATCAGCGTGCTTGCTGTGGTAGTGGAGCCTATCGTGGAGATCATTCTGTCCCTGGGTCTGGGCTGCCTGATGGGCTGGCTCCTCAACTGGGTAGAGCAGTTTTTTCACTCCAGAAGTAAGCGTATGACCATTTCCGTGGCTTTTGTCATGCTGACGGTGGGCCTGTCCATGCTGGAGTTCCACATTGGAAGCCTCCACTGCGGCTTCTCCCTGCTGCTGGTGTGCATGATGACCGGCACCATTTTCTGCAACATCTGCCCCACCTCCGAGGAACTGATGGATCGTGTGGACGGCTGGGTTATGCCTCTGAATATCCTGTTTTTCGTGATCTCCGGCGCGGAGCTGGACCTGAACGTGCTGAGCCAGCCCACGACCCTGCTGGTGGGCATCATCTACATTCTGGCCCGTTCCGCCGGCAAATACTTCGGCGCGGACCTAAGCTGCCGTCTGACCCAGCAGCCGAAGCCCATCTGCGACCATCTGGGCATTACCTTGCTGCCTCAGGCAGGCGTGGCCCTGGGTATGGCCATCACTGCCGCCAATCTGCCAGACGGGGCCCTGGCACGGAATGTGGTTCTCTTCGCGGTGCTGGTCTATGAGCTGATTGGGCCCAACCTGACCAAGCGCTCCCTGCTGGCCGTGGGCGAAATTGAGCCCGAGGGCCGCAAAAGCGCCCGCCGTACCAACGAGCAGGCTTAAGGAACCTCTGAATAAATTGTGTGCGGCAGCTGCCGATTTTATCAAAGCTCCCTTGAATTTTCAATTTGACACGGGGCCAGGGCGAAATGTCCTGGCCCCATCATTTATGATTGCGAAATTGGGCAGTCTGGTATATAATATGGGAAAAAGGAACTCTTTGGAGGAAGGATATGGAATTTAAGGTACTTGCAGTAGGCGATGTGGTGGGCAAGCCCGGGCTGGAACGGGTGCGCCGGAATCTGCGGCAGCTCAAGCGCAGGCTCCAGGCGGATTTTACCATCGTCAACGGGGAAAACGCCGCCGTGGTGGGGCTGCTTCCGGAACAGGCGGAGGAAATCCTGGACTCCGGAGCGGACGTGATCACCATGGGCAATCACACCTGGGGAAAGCGGGAAATCGTTCCCTACCTGGACGACTGCTCTCAAATCCTTCGTCCGGCCAATTACGCCCCCCAGGTGCCGGGCCGGGGCTGGAATGTATATGAGACAAAGGCGGGAGAAGTGGCAGTCATCGATCTGATCGGCCGGTGCAACATGGACTACGGCCCGGATAACCCCTTTTTGATGGTGGAGAAAATTCTGAAGCAGGTAGATACCAAGCTTGTTTTTGTGGAGTTTCACGCCGAGGCTACCTCGGAAAAGCTGGCCATGGGCTATCTGCTGGACGGAAAGGTCAGCGCCCTGTGGGGCACCCATACCCACGTCCCCACGGCGGATGCCCGGGTGCTGCCCAGGGGAACAGGCTATGTGACAGACTTAGGCATGACCGGCCCCCGGGATTCGGTTCTGGGCATCCGTCCGGACCTGTCCATTGCTAAGTTCCGGGGAGATCTGACGGAGCGTTATCGCTGGGCGGAAGGGCCCACAAAAATGGAAGCGGTACTCTTTACCGTTGATACAGCGACGGGCCGGTGCCTGAAAGCAGAGAGGGTGGATGAATGGGACTGAAAATACTGCACACGGCGGACTGGCATTTGGATTCCCCCTTCCGTAGCTTTACCCCGGAGCAGCGGGAGCTGCTTCGCAATGCCCAGAGGGCAATCCCGGGGAAAATCACGGATCTGTGCCTCCGGGAGGACTGCGACATGATGCTGCTGGCAGGCGACATTTTTGACGGCACCCCCAGCGGGGATACAGTGGCCCTGGTCAAACGGGAGCTGGCACGCTGCGGTGTGCCTGTGCTGATTTCCCCGGGCAATCACGATTTCTGCGCTCCAGGCAGTCCCTGGCTGGAGGGAAGCTGGCCGGAGAACGTATTTATTTTCACCGGAAGTCTGGAATCTGTCACCATCGAAGGGCTGGGCTGCCGGGTCTATGGAGCGGGCTACAGAAGCATGGACTGTCCCGCGCTGCTCACGGGCTTCCAGGCGGAGGGGCCGGAAGCCTACAAAATCGCTGTTCTCCACGGGGATCCCACCCAGAAAAACGCCCCCTACAATCCCATTACCGCTGCCCAGGTCCGGGCCTCGGGGCTTACTTATTTGGCCCTGGGGCACATCCATAAGGCGGGGGCCTTCCGGGGCGGGGAAACTCTGTGCGCCTGGCCCGGCTGTCCCATGGGAAGGGGCTGGGACGAGACGGGAGAAAAGGGCGTTTGCATCGTGACCATTGGGGACACGGCCAGTATTCAGGCGGTCAGTCTGGACACACTTCGGTTTCAGGAGCTGGAGGCAGAGGTGGGAGAAGATCCCGCCGCCAGCGTGGAAGCCCTCCTTCCGGGACTTGCCGGACAGGACTTTTATCGAATCTCCCTCACCGGCTGGGGAAAAGTGGATATTGAGGCGCTGCAAGCCCGGTTCCGGGATTACCCCAACCTGGAGCTGCGGGATGAAACAGAGGACCCGGACAAGCTGTGGGAAGGCGCGGGAGAGGACACCTTGGAGGGCGTCTACTTCCGGATGCTGAAAAACGCCATGGCGGAAGACCCGGAAAACGGGGAGAGAATCCAGCTGGCAGCGGAAATCTCCCGTCAGATCCTGAACGGCAAGGAGGTCACTCTATGAGAATTTATAAAATGACCGCCACCTTCGGGAAGCTGCAAAACGAAACTCTCTCCCTGGAGCCGGGGCTGAACATTATCACAGCACAGAATGAATGGGGCAAAAGCACCTGGTGCGCCTTTCTTATTGCCATGCTCTACGGCCTGGACACCCGGGCCAAGTCCACGAAAACATCCCTTGCGGACAAAGAACGGTATGCCCCCTGGTCGGGTGCGCCCATGGAGGGGCGGATCGACCTGAACTGGAACGGCCGGGACATCACCATCGAGCGCAGGACCCGGCGCCGGGTGCCCCTGGGGGAGTTTTCCGCCTACGAGACGGAATCCGGCCTGCCCGTGGAGGAGCTGAACGCCGGAAACTGCGGGGAGGTGCTGCTGGGTGTGGAGCAGAGCGTATTTCGCCGGGCGGGATTTATCCGGCAGGCGGATCTGCCCCTGACCCAGGACGAGGCCCTCCGCCGAAGGCTCAATGCCCTCGTCACCACCGGCGATGAAAGCGGGGCGGCGGACCGGCTGGCGGAGAATCTGAAAAGCCTGAAAAATGCCTGTCGCTATAACCGCACCGGGCTGCTGCCCCAAGCGGAACGGGAACGAGAGACGGTTTGCGGCAAAATGGAAGACTATGACCGTCTGGACGAACAGTGCGGGAACCTAAAGCAGCGCCTGGAAGAGCTTCGGGATTGGGCAAGCCAGCTGAATAACCACGCCCAGGCCCTGGAATACGCATCATCTCAGGAAAATGCCCAGCGGCTCCATCAGGCAAAGGAAAATCTGGAGCAGGCAGAGGTCGAGGCCCGGGCCTTGGAAGAAGACTGCGCCGTCCTTCCCCCCCGGGAGGAAGCGGAGCAGAAAGAAAAAGAGCTGCGCGCCTTCCGGGAAAGCTGGAATATGGTGCGGCTGGAGAAGCAAAGGCTGCCCCAGCATCCGGAGGAACCCCAGCTTCCGCCCCCCTTTACGGGTATGCGCGTTGAGGATGCCAAACGGATGGTGAGAGCCGATGTCCTGCGGTACACTGCGGACCAAAGGGCCAAAGCGCCCACGGTTTTTCTGATCCTGGGGCTGGCGGGCCTGGCGGGGGCAATGCTGCTGATGGTGTTGAAGGTTTACATCCCCGCCGCCGTGGCGCTTGCGGCGGCGCTGGCCGCAGTCATTTGGAGCCTGCGGGAAAAAGGGCAGTGCCGGGCGCACCAGGAGGCCTTTCAGAAAAAATACGGCTGTCCCGAGCCCCAGCTTTGGGCGGAGCCCATTGAAGCCTACGAGGAACAGTACAGCGTCTATCAGGAGGACCTGAAAGCCTATCGGGAATCGGACAGCGATGTGGACGTACGCTATATGATGCTGCAAAAGAAGCGGGATGCTCTGTGCGGCGCTCAGGAGCCGGAGATGCTGATCGACTACTGGCAGCAGGTGCTGAAAAAATGGGAAATTTATTCCACCGCCTGCCGGGAGGCATTGCGGGCGAAAACCCACTATGACGCCATCGCCAGTCTGGTGCATCCGGTAGAGCCGCCGGCAAAGCCGGATAGTCTAACCTACAGCGAAGGGGACACCACAAGGCTTCTGGCTGACTGCAGCGCCGAGGAACAGCGTCTTCTGAGCCGGCTGGGCCAGTATCAGGGACGGATGGAAGCTCTGGGAGACCGGGCGGCTCTGGAAAAACAGCTTACCGCCTGCTCCCAGCGGGTCGCCCGGCTGGAGGACACCTACGCGGCGGTCTCCATTGCTCTGGAAACCTTGGCGGACGCCCGGGCAGAGCTGCAGCGGCGGTTTGCGCCCCGGATTTCCAAACGTGCTCAAGCGATCCTCGCCTCCATGACGGTTGGGCGGTACCACAGTCTGACCATGGGAGAGGATTTCTCCCTCCAGGCCGGGGCAGGAGAGGAAACCACCCTCCGGGACAGCCTTTGGCGCAGCGACGGGACCATGGATCAGCTTTATCTTGCCCTGCGGCTGGCCGTGGCAGAGGAGCTGACCCCGGAGGCTCCCCTGGTCCTGGACGATGCGCTGGTGCGGTTTGACGACGACCGCATGGCGGCAACCATCCAGATCCTGAAGGAAATGCCAAAACAGGTGATTCTCTTTACCTGCCAGAGCCGGGAAGCGGAGGCTGCCAGATAAGAATTTTAACCCAGCAGAAACATAGAGACGCCGAAATGGATTCCTTCCATTTCGGCGTCATTTTGTCTTCCATTATCCCCGTTTCAGGATCCGGGAGGCGTTTTCTTCGGTAAACTGTTTACTGTACAGGTCGTGATAGTAGCCGCCCTTTTGCAGCAGCTCCATGTGCCTGCCCTGCTCCACAATCTTCCCGTCCTTCACCACCAGGATCAGGTCCGCTTTGCGGATGGTGCTGAGTCGGTGGGCAATGAGGAAGGAGGTCCGGTCCTTCAACAGATGGTCAATGGCCCCCTGAATCAGCTGCTCGGTCTGGGTATCGATGGAGGAGGTGGCCTCATCCAGGACGAAGATTCTGGGATCCGCCAGCACCGCCCTGGCAAAGGAGATGAGCTGCTTTTCACCGGTGGACAGCCGGTCGCCGCCCTCGCCTACATCGCTTTCCCAGCCCTTCTCCAGCTTCGCCACCACCGTGTCGGCGGAAACGGCTCTGGCAGCGGCCTCGATTTCCTCGTCTGTGGCGTCCAGCCGGCCGTAGCGGATGTTCTCCCGGACGGTGCCGGAGAACAGGTGGGGATTTTGCAGTACATAGCCGATGTTGCTGTGAAGCCACAGCTGACTGCGCTCCCGGTAATCCCTGCCGTCAATGAGGATCTGTCCCTCTGTCGGCTCAAAGAACCGGCAGGCGAGATTGACCAGGGTGCTTTTTCCCGCCCCGGTCTCGCCCACAATGGCCACGGTGGTGCCTGCTGGAATTCGCAGGGAGAAATGCTCCAGCACATTTTCGCCTCCGTCAGGGTAGCGGAAGGTTACATCCCGGAACTCAATTTCGCCTTCCAGGGGCTCCCAGTTTTCCGTTTTGGGATGGAACACATCCCCATATTTTTCTTCCACTGACTGCGTGTCCTTCACCTGTGGCACCTCATCCATCAGGTCCATGACCCGCTCGATGGAGGCTTGCAGGGAGATGAACTCCGCGATATTTGCTGCTGTCATCTGAATCGGCTCAAAAATGCTCACCGCGTAGGTGGTAAAGGCGGACAGGGTGGCGATGGCCAGAGCGTTCTCCATCACCATGTGCCCGCCCCGCAGCAAGACAATTGCCACGGCAGCGGTGGAGCAGAACAGCACCAGAGGGATATACACGGCGTTTAACCGGGCAGCCCGGATGCCGGAATCGTGCATGGAGCCCGTCAGCGTCCGGAAAGCATCCGTATTCTGCTCCTCAATGACCAGCGTCTTGGAGGTCTTCGCCCCGGTAATGCCCTCGTTGAAGGCGCCGGTAATCTTGGAGTTCAGCTTCCGGATTTTCCGATTCCAGTGGAGAATCCGGTTCTGGAAGTAGCCGGTGAGCAGGGCGATCACCGGGACAATCAGAATGACCACCAAGGCAAGCTTCCAATTGAGCATCAGCATTGCGGCGAAGGTGCCAAAGACGTAGAACAGGGCCCACAGAATATCCGTAAAGTTCCAGGCGATCATGGCGGAAATCCGGTTGATATCGCTCATCACCCGGGTCAGCAGATACCCTACCGGGGTCACATTGTAGAAGGAGAAGGATAGGGTTTGCAGGTGGGTAAAGAGCTGCCTGCGCAGGTCCTTGTCCATATTCATTTCAATATGCATGGAGTTCCGGCCGAACAGGGTCACAGACACCGCCTGCACCAGAATCACCACGAAGTACACAAGCGTATAGCGTCCCAGTCCGGAGAGGGTCCCCGCCTCGATGAAATGCCCAATGGCGTACCGCTGGAACAGAGGCAGGGCCACGTCGATGATGGCGCACAGCAGGTTAAACAGGAACATTCCGGCAAAGGCCCGCTTGTAGTTTGCCAGCACCGGAAACAGCCGCTTCCAGATTTTCAGATCAAAGGATTTGGTATATTCCTTCTCGTCAATGGCTGCCATTACACTTCGCCTCCCTGCTCAATGAGCTTTCGGTCGTCGCTGCTCATTTGAATGTCGTAAATCTCCTTGTAAATCCCGGGCCGGGAAATCAGCTCCTGGTGGGTGCCGAGATCCTTCACCCTTCCATCTTCCAGCACCAGGATCCGGTCCGCCTGCATCAGGGTAGTCACCCGGTGAGAAATGAGAATCACCGTGGCGCTGCCCTGATGTTCCCGCAATGCCCGGCGAATTTTGGTGTCGGTTTCCGCGTCCACGGCGGAAAGGGAATCGTCAAACACCAGAATGGGGGTCTTCTGCATCAGCATCCGGGCAATGGCAATCCGCTGCTTCTGCCCGCCGGACAGGGTCACGCCCCGCTCGCCGATGACCGTATCATAGCCCTCGGGGAATTCCGTGATAGCCTCGTCCACCCAGGCCACGCTGGCAGCTTCCCGCACCGCTTTTTCCGAAGCGTCCGGGCAGGTAACGGCGATGTTCTCCCGGATGGTCCGGGAGAAAAGGAAGGGCTCCTGGAGCACCAGGCCGATTTGTTTTCTCAGGCTCTCCCGCCGGAAGGAGCGAATGTTCCGGCCACCGATGGTAATGGCGCCCTCCTCCAGTTCATACAGCCGGTCCAGCAGATGCACCAGGGTGCTTTTGCCGGAGCCGGTGCCACCCAGGATGGCGAAGGTGCTTCCCTGGGGGATGGTGAAGGACACGTCGGAGAGCACCTTCTGGCCGCCGTAGCCGAAGGTCACATGGCTAAAGACGATATCCCCGGCGGCTTTCGCCTCCAGAGCGTCCGGTTCGTCGGTCTCCTCCGGGGCCTTCAAAATGTAGCCCACCCGGTCCATGGAGACCCCCGCCTTGCTCATCTCAGAAAGCACTCTGCCCAAGGACCGCACCGGCCAAGTCAACGCCTCATTGTAGGTGATAAAGGCCAGGAACGCCCCCAGGGTCATACGCCCGGAGACAGCTTCTACGGTGCCCGCCACAATGACCGTCATTACCTGCAGGGCGGTAAGCAGGGTGCCGGAGGCCCAATACACGGCCAGGAGCTTGCCCAGCCGAATCCAAAGCTCCGAAAAGTAGTTGTTTTTCTCGTTAAATCGCTCCACCTCAAATTTTTCCCGGCCAAAAGCCCGGACCACCCGGACACCGGTCAGGTTTTCCTGAACACAGGTGGTCAATTTCCCCTCGGCCTCGTCGGCCACCTGGAACCGGGAGGATATCTTCCCGTAGAAGATCCCGGAGGACAGACCCACAATGGGGATGAACGCCAGGGCCACCAGGGACAGCCGGACATTCATGGTAAACATAATGGACAGGTACAAAATGATGAGAAACACCGTCCGCACCACCTCTACCAGCTGGTTGCAGACAAAATTCCGGATCACATCCACATCCGACGTGCACCGCTGGATCATATCGCCGGTGGAATGGGCAGTGTGCCAGGCATAACTCAGGTGCTGAATGTGCCGGTACAGGTCGTCCCGGATGGCCTTGACGAAGCCTTCAGAGCCCCTTGCCAGACTGATTCTCTGGCCGTAGTTGCACGCTCCCCGAAACAGTGCTGCCGCCAGCACCGCCGCAGCGGCGATCCATAACGCGTGCATAGGCTCTGCCTGAAGGGTCCCCATGGGGATCCACCTTTGCAGCCATTCGGGCAGCGTCAAAGGCTCCTGCCCCAGCACACAGTCCACGGTGATCCGAATGATCTGGGGCGTCAGAGCGTTAAACACCATCCCCAGGCAGGCACAGGCCAGGGCGGTAACGAAATACTTTCCACAGCCCCGGAGAAACATCAGGATCATGTCCACTTTTTCCCGCCGGGACAACTTAAACTGTGGTTCCATTTTATTTTCTTCCTCCTTTCGATGCGCGCAAAAAAACGCGCTTTCCGGATGGAAAGCGCGCTCCAAGCTAAAAGCGTGAAAACCTAGAGTTTTCCTCCGCAGGCGCACAAATATCCACCGGACAGACAAAATATCCCAAAATTGCCCAATACAGAATTGAACTTTGTCATATCGTGCGCCTCCTTTCACAGTAAATTTCTGGGATTAAGTATATCCGCTCTGCTGTATTTTGTCAAGGCAAATTTTTTGGGCGAACGGATTCTGTTCAGCGGTCAATTCTGTCTTCCCTTGCTGTCCGCAAATTCCGCCGCCTCCCGGATCCAGCCCATCAGTTCTTCATCGATTTCATCGGGCGTTCCCACCATCACATGATGGGTCCAGCGGCCGGGATAAGGCTCCACCGCCACATCGATCCTGGGAGACGCCTTCCGGTATCCCAGGCCGAAGGAAATGGTCATCCAGATCTCCGGACGCTCCTTTGCTTTCCGGCAGGGATTGAAGGACACAAAAGCAAAACCTCGTTTGCCCGCAAAGGTGATTTGGGTCTTGGCAACCTTGATTTTCACATCCGGGATCTGCATCCGGATCTGATTCTCCAGCCGCTCATAGATCGGCAGCGCATTCATGCGCTGCCCAAAGAAGGAAAGAATGTCGCTGTTCATTGCCGCCCCCCTGTCGAATTTCTTTTCTTGATTGCTGCGGTACAACTTTTGGTTTTCACTCTGCTTTCTTCACCGGATGCCGGATTACTGTCTTCCATTTCTCCGGTGGAACTTTTCTGGCATCACTCAGGTAAATCTCATGATGGCGCCGATTCGCCGAAAAGTCGTTTTCATAGCCGCTTTCCGCCAAGAACGCATCCATGACCGCCACTGTGGCAGGCTCCTCGTCAAAGGGGCCCAGATGCATGATCTGAACACATTCCCCCTCGTCTATCGTCAGGTATTCGGCGGCGCTGCAGTTAAGCTTTTTCTTCCGGGTCGCTTCCGCCACGGCCCAGTCAAAGTCCGCTTTCGTCACGAAATCCGGCATTCTGATAACGCTGATCCAGTGAAAGGCTGCCTTATCTCCATAGTCAACGCCCGCCACATCATCCTGCCACCAGAAGCCCTCCAGGGGCGGCACCACGAAATCGAAGTACCCGTCCATGGCGTGACTCCCCATTTTGCTCATTTTGATGGTGTAAGCCACAGCGTACAGCACCCCGATAGCCGCTTTGTACGCACCGCCCTCCTCGTTGGGATCGCCCTGACCCCGAACGGCGATATAATTCATAGGCGGCACCGTCACGATCTGGGGCTTACTTTGGGGCAGATAAAATTCCTTATACTCTTTCTTAAAATCAAATGCCATTCTGCTCGCCCCCACAAAATGTAATCTCATACCTCGTTCCGTCGGAGAACAGCACCCCATCCGTCAGCCGGATTTTCAGCAGACAGGTATTTCGGTCCGCCTCATTGGTATGCCCATTGTCATACCATGCGGCAAAGGCGCTGCGGAGGATCTCCATGACAGCCCGGTTTTCCTCCCGCAATACATAGCCCAGGTTTTCACCGATCCCGTGGGCTGTAAACCACTCGCCGCAGACCGCCACCCTGGGATCCTTTGCAATCTGCCGCATTTTCGCCGAAAGAAGATAAGTCACCACATAAAACGCGCCGTCAATGTACACTGCATCCACCGTGCGGACAAAGGGAATGCCATTGTCCACTGTGGCAAGGGCAATCAGGGAATCCTTGCCGAACCGTTCCATCATAATCGCATTTATACGTTCATTATTCTTCATAAAGGTTCTCCTTATTTCGCGGTAAAGTCAATATTCGCTTTCCGGGCCTGGGCGCAGAGGTCCTTCTTTTGCAGCGTGTATTCCCTGCCGTCTTTGATAAAATGGGTCCCGCACTGACGGAATTCAAAGGATACGTTCTGCCGAACGCACTGCTCCCGCAGGGAGAGTACCCAGCCAAAGTCCAGAGGCCGGGCAAACCGATCCGATTCCCCGCCCACCGTCACCAGCTCCACCCCGTCCAGGTACCGCTCTAAATCAATGGCGGAAATCAGGGGCTGGCAGACGATATCCTTATGCCGGATGGGAAGCTTTGAGAAAATCTCCAGCCGTTCCTCTGCCCGGCGCTGGTTCTCCACAGTGCAGCCTACCACCACATTGTCCCAGCCCTGGCCCCAATCCTCCGGCACACAGTCCAGAAATCGTTCGATCCGCTTGGTCAGGAACAGGAAAGTGCAGTCCGGCCGCTGCCGGATCATGTCCCAGCAATCCTTCCGCCATGGATCCGCCTCCGGAAGAAGGAAGTCCGTGGAAAAGCCCAGATAAGTTAGCCCGGACTTCATCTTATATTCGCCGTTTTTCTTCCGGAGGATAGGCGCGTCAAAGTTTTCTGTTTTTATAATGTTTCCGGTATCTACGCCCCGCTTGGCGTCGCCCTTATGGATGTAACAGAACTTACAGCCCTCGCTGTACCGGTGGCATCCCCGCCACGGATTCCACATTGCCATTTAGGTTCCCTCTTCCAGGGCATCGCCGCCACGTTTTCTCAGTTCCGGGCGAAGGGCCTTATACTTCTGCTTCCAGTCTTCAGAAATCCGGAAGGAATCACAAATCTTCTGGATGGCCTTGCCGTTGATATTGTATTTCAGGTCATTTTCCTGGAACCACCGGTATACTGCCTCCGGCTCAAAAATCGCCAGCTCCGCGATCAGCCAGGCCTGCCCCATCTGCACATAGTAGTGCCCGTCATCGTGCATGAGGGGGAACAGGGCATCGGCGTGGCCCTTGCACAGCTTGGAAATAAACAGCACATACCCCCAGCGGCGGATGAAGGGGTCCTCCGAATGGATGTAGTCCTTTGCATAGCTTAGGGCGGTGTCAAAATCCAGCTTCGCAACATACCGAATCAGCTGGTCCGTATGCCACCAGTCGGAAAAGAGCAGATTCTCATGGATAAACGCCATCCGCGCATTGACGTCCCGGATCTGATTCAAGGCCACATAGAAATAAATCCTGTGAAACTGCTGCTGATCCAGAATATACGGGCGCAGAGCGGATAGATCCGCCTGTTCTTTTCCATACCGGCGGATCAGCCGGTCCACGTCCCCGGTTTTGTAATGTGCCGGTAAAGCGTCCAAATCCTTTTGTACCTGCTCCGCTGTATACTTCCTCATAGCCGCGTCTCCTTAGTCGTGAATTTTCGTGCCGATGTGCTTGTCCCGCCGCCACTGGGGCGCTTCCCCGTCGTCGCCCCAGTATTCGTCTATGGACCCAATCTTCCCGTCCGTCACATGAATGAAGGATGCCACATGAAAGGACATGGTTCCCTCCCCATTGTACACATGGACAGCCGTAACAATCTGATCAGAGACCGTGACGACCTTCTCCACTTCCCCGGCCCACTGCCCGGGGTACTCACAATTCGCCCGGATAAATTCCTCCACAGTGAAATGCTCATCCGTATTGTGCCAGTTCACCCAAGCATCGGGGTGGAAGTACTCCCGGATGGCCGCCGCGTCCTGCCGCAGTACGGCATCCCAAAATTCGTTTATTTCCATAGCACTGTCCTCCCCGTCAGTATTTCGCACGTTTGTTTGTATTGTAGCATACCCAAGTTTCTTTGTAAACCCCGTATTTTAAGGCAACACCGCATAATG
>DLAP01000070.1 GCA_002493965.1 Clostridiales bacterium UBA7044 | reverse complement strand
GAGTGGGAATAAATTATTTAAATCCCCGAAAGTCATCAAGGCTTTCGGGGATTTTCTCTTTCCATATCGCCCGGGCGCTCACCAGCACCCGCATTATCCGTCAAACCGGTTTGGCAATAAAAATATTCGGATAGTTGTCCTTGAGCATATTGCACACTACAGCGGCGTACTCAAAGCTTGGCAGGATCCCAAACACTGCAGAGCCGGATCCGGTCATCTGCTGGCTCAGAGCGCCATAGCTGTGGAAGATGGATTTGATATAGTTCAGTTCCAGATGCTCAGAAGTCACAATGGGATCAAAGACATTCCAGATATTCTCCGCCACCTTGCCCAAGTCTCCCGCCAGCAGGGCGCTCTCCATGGCCCGGTTGTCCGGACGCTGGGCTATGGCAACGGTATCAATCTTCTGGTACAGCTCCGGGGTGGATACGGAAAAGTCCGGCTTGCAGACCACAAAGAAGCAGTCCGGGAGATCCGGCAGCTTTCTCAGCTTTTCTCCCCTGCCCTCTACCATAGCCGTACCACAGACGGTACAAAAGGGCACATCGCTGCCCACCTGGGCTCCCAGCTCCGCCAGTGCCAGAATGGAAAGCGGATTTCCGTAGTGCCGGTTCAGCGCCCGCAGAACCGCCGCCGCGTCAGCGCTTCCGCCGCCCATACCCGCTCCGGAGGGGATCCGCTTCAGAATTCGGATCTCCAGCCCCTGGGGGTCCTTTCCCATTGCGTCACAGTAAACCTTTGCCGCCTTCCAGGCAAGATTTGTTTCATCCGTGGGGATACCCTCTCTGGAGCACAGAAGGCGCCAGGGCTTCCCTGTCTCCACGTCAATTTCAATATCATCCCGGATGGAAATGGTCTGCATCACGCTTTGCAGGTCGTGATAGCCGTCCTCCCGTTTTCCCAGGACATCCAATGTCAAATTCAGTTTGGCAAATGCGCCTTCATATAACGTTGTCATAGCTGTTCCTCGCTTTTTTGATTGTTGATAAAATTGAAAAAAACGCATACCCTATCTCTATCCGATTTAATAAGAGGAGGGAGATTCTTTTGGATACCATTGCTTTGATCCTATCCATCATTGGCTGCATCAACTGGGGCCTGGTGGGTATTTTCCAGTTGGATGCGGTTGCCTGGCTTTTCGGCGGTTCCGGTTCCCTGTTCAGCCGTATTGTGTATACCGTCATCGGTCTTGCCGGGCTGTGGTGCATTTCCTTGCTGTTCCGAAGAAAAGCACACGCGGACTAAGGCGCGAGGCTGCCTCACAGGTATGTGGGACAGCCTCGTTTTTACCCTAAGAAAATACCCGTTTCCGGCAAAAATCAGTCATAGCAGCGGATCATGCAGCTGACTTCCTGATCGCCGTATTTCGCGGTAACGGAGGTAGTGCCGGACTTCAGCGCGGTCACGTTGCCTTCTTCATCCACCTTGGCAATGTGGGGATGCTCACAGCTCCACTCCACATCGGTCTGCTCCAGATCGCAGTCCAGCTCCAGCTGGAACTCATAATAGACCTTCAGACGGATATCCGACTTCTTCAGCTTCAGGGTTACGTCCCGGAGCTGTTCCTCCGTCTCCGTGGGAGCGGTAGTTTCCTCCGTGGGAGGCTCAGTCTCCTTGGTGAAGTTGCATGTCACCTTACAGGGCATCTCAATTTCGCCGCAAATGATGTTGATGACGGTCTCACCCTCGCCTACCGCCGTCACCTGGCCGTCCTCGCTGACGGTGGCAATGCTTTCGTCAGCAGATACATAGCGAAGCGTATCGGTGGTATTCTCGGGAGAAACGTGGACGTTAATCAAAAATTTCTGACCGGGGGTCACAAGCTCCGCGTCTCCGGTGGCAGAGCCGCTGAGCAGCGCCAGACTTTCGCAGGGGATGGTAGGCTCCGTTGTCTCTGTTGGTTCCGTCTGGATTGTGGGCATGGTCGTAGTGGGCGGGACCGTCTCCTTGTTCCCCATGCCAGGCAGGAAAAACCGGAAGAACAGGAATGCCGCGCCGATCAGCAGCAGGGCGATCAATGCTGTCAGCAGCACGATGGCCGCAGTATGCTGTTTGGGCTGCTCTTCAAATTCGTCCTCGTCATAGCTTTCCCGCTCTGCATTTATGGCAGGACCGCCGTTGCCGCTGTCAGCCTCATCAAAGTCGAAAATCTCCCGCTTCCGCTGGCCCGGCTTCTGCTTCTGGTCCTGGAGCAGCTCGTCCATCATCAGCTCATCGTTAAGCATACTGGCAGCTTCATCCCGGCTGCAGCCGCAAATGGGGCAGCGCTGGGCTGTGTCCTGATATGTGGTTCCGCATACATCGCAAATGATTTTGCCCATGGTAGGCACCTCCATCTGTCTCCAGATTCTTTATTGCGACATTATACCACGCTTTTCCATAGAATACAACTACAAAAGTGTTGCTTTTTTTGTCGTTTTATTTTATGATATATGGGTTAAGGAGGCGATCAAATTGTCAGAGCCAAAACTCATCTCTCCTTTGCTGGATGGATTTGCCATGGGCGCGCCCATGAGCAGCCACGACGGCGTAGAATGCTGTCCCGCAATCCGAGAAAACTCCGATAAGAAATACATAGTAAAAGTCATCTCCGTGCCTGCCTCCCAGGTTCAGATGGATGCCCTGCTGCTGGCAGGCGCATATCGGGACCCCGAGGGCGCCATGAACTACTTCCGGGAAGTGGGCAGCGATGTGATGAAGGAAGCGGAGTTCTTACAAAAGCTTTCCACCCTGGATGGATTTCTCTCCTACGAAAACTGGCAGATGGAGCCCATTACCAGCAAACGCCTGGGGTATCAGGTCTATCTGGTGGGCAGCTATAAACGCTCCCTGGAAAAATATGTCCGGCGCAATCCCGTGACCCATCTGGAAGCCATGAATCTGGGTCTGGACCTGTGCAGCGCCCTGTCCGTCTGCCGGGAAGCAGGCGCCTTGTATGTGGACTTAAAGCCCAACAACGTGTTTGTATCCGAAAAAAAGGAGTACCGCATCGGCGACCTGGGCTTTGTTCAGATGGACGCCCTGAAATATACGGCCCTGCCGGATAAATACCGCAGTGTTTATACCCCGCCGGAGCTTCACGACCCCATGGCCACACTGAATCTGACGGCGGACACCTATGCGGTGGGTATGATCCTCTACCAGCTCTATAACGAAGGTCAGCTTCCCTTCCGGGAAAAAGCCCCGGAGGAAGTGCTTCCCTCCCCCGCCAACGCGGACTATGAGCTGGCGGAGATCATCATGAAGGCCATTCACCCTGACCCCGCCCAGCGCTGGCAGGATCCCAAGGATTTAGGCAAAGCCCTGGCAGAGTATATGCAGCGCAACGTGGTCAATGATACCCCCATCACGCCCTATACCGCTCTGGAACTGGGCAATGCAGAACCGGCGGTAAACGCGGAAGAAAAGGTTCCCGCCGCGGTAGGGGCCCGGGCTTCTTCGGTGGAAGATACCCAGGAGGAGGCCGCCTCAGGGGAAGCTGTCCCCGCAGATGGGAATCCGGAAGCACCCTCCATCCCGCCCGAAACGGACGAGACCCTTCCCAGTGAAGGGGATGCCGATTCTCTTCTGCCCCATGAAATGTCCGACGAGCTTTCCCGGATGATGGAAAAGGCGGAAGACCTCCTGTCCCACGAAACGCCGGAGGGCGTTACCATACCGGAGATCCCCGAAAAGCCGGATCCCTTCGGCTTTGTTGCCAAAAACTTCGATGAGATAGACGACACGGATGTGCCCTTCGATCCGGTAATGAACGAGGAGCGGGACCGCCGTGAGGAAGAAAAACAGCGCCAGAAGGCCCTGAAGAAGGCGGAAACCCAGCGCCGGATAAAAAAGCTGCTAACCGTCGTTGTCGTTCTTCTGATTCTGGCCCTCCTTGGTTTTGGCGCATTTGCGTACTATCAGAATGTGTACCTGCAAACGGTGGACGCCATTCACGTCACTGGCAACCGGGATCAGCTCACCGTCACGGTGGATACCCAGATTGATCCCGCCCTGTTGACCGTTATCTGCTCCGACAACTACGGCAATGTGGAAACCAAGCCCCTAAACGAGGCAGGTGTTTCCTTCTCTGATCTGCTGCCCAATACCATCTACCGCATTGAACTCCACATGGAGGGCTTCCACAAGCTGGTCGGCCAGACCAGCGACATCTTCACCACGGACACCAGCACCAGCATTATTTCCTTTACCGCCGTTACCGGGTCGGTAGACGGTTCTGTGATGCTTTCCTTTGCCGTGGACGGCCAGGAGCCGGAGGAATGGACGGTCGTTTACCAGGCAGAGGGAGAAGAGGGACAGCGGCAGACCTTTACCGGTCACTCCGTTACCATCCACGATCTGGCCGTCAGCAAGGTTTACACCTTCACTCTGGAGGCAGGCGAGGATCTGTCCCTGGGCGGCACTACCTCCCTGAACTTTATGGCCTCCCGTCTGATCCTGGCTCAAGATCTGACCATCACCTCCACTGGCATGAGCGATATGACCGTCCACTGGAACGCCCCCGGTGATATTGTGGTAGACAGCTGGAATGTCCGGTGCTATAACGATGCCGGCTACGAGGAGCAGCATACGGTAACGGACACCGAGGTTTCCTTCACCGGTGTGGATCCCAACCAGAGCTATACGGTGGAAGTCACCGCCTCTGGCATGACCCAGGCCGCCCGGACCAGTATCACAGCCAACCCCATTCATATTTCCGATTACCATGTGGAAGCTTCTGACTATGAAGAGCTGACCCTGTCCTGGGAGCATACTGGTGCGGCCCCTGACGGCGGCTGGCTGGTCATGTACACCATTGATGGGAGTGAAAGCTCCAGCGTCATCAAGTCGGACAGCGCTTCCATTGTGGTCAGTCCCCAAATTCCAGGCGCGGACTATCAGTTTACCGTTTACGCTGCCGACGCCACCTCCATTTTTGGCAACGTCTATGACTATACCTGTCCCGAGGCGCCGGACTTTACTTATGAGGAAGCCGGTCTTGCCGCCCAGGATATGGAGGCCCACCTGGTAAAGACGCCGGATCAGGAGGGCTGGCAGTTTGACAGCATGCGTGAGGACGACTTCACGGACCAGTTCCAGGTGGGCGACGGGATTTCCGTTGTACTCCACGGAACCACCAATTTCCATCTTCCCGGTTACGAGCTGAAGATCCTGTATGTGATCGAGGATGCCCACGGAAATGTGTTCCCGGATCTGACTTCCGAAGACAGCGACTGGTGGAAGGAGCTCTGGTACGCCGGTGATTACCACTACGGCGAGCTGGATGTGCCCACCGTACCCACAAACCCAGGCAGCTATCAGCTTACCGTGTATTTTAATGGGATGAAAGTCACCTCTCTCCCCTTCACCATTACCGAATAAGCACCGACCCCGCCGCTGACTTCACGGCGGGGTCGCCTTTTCCCCGGACAGCACCGTGATTTCGCACAAAGGTAACATAACATTTTGGAATTTCCATTGGGGAAACTTCTGATTTCTATTAAAATCCCTTTAAGGTTCACACATTCCGGTGGAGAATATGCTATAATGTGGGCAAACAAAAACCGGTTGCGGTTCGATTTCACCCAAAAGGAGCCTATATTATGCGCGGAAAAAGTCACCGTATGCTTGGAAAATATTTGGCAGAGCATTATATGCAGGATATTCCGGAAAAGTATCAGAAAGCCTTTCTTTTTGGCTGCATAGAGCCGGACCGAAACCCTGCTACCTATTTGAAGGGTTCCATTCATTATCAGTGGCTTCGGGGCCACAATTACCGCAATGCCCAGCAGTTCATGCGGCACATTGCCTGGCATCTGGAAAAAAAGCAGAAACTGAACCTATTTGACTACTACACCCTGGGGAAGCTGATTCATTACACCACCGATGCCTTTACCTATGCCCATAACGATATGTTCACCACAAATCTGGGGGACCATCGGGAATACGAAGCAGCTCTTCAAAATCATTTTCTGAACTACATCCAAAGCGACCCCAAGGTAGCCCATGAGAATGCCTGTTCCATTATGGATGCTATCTATCGCTATCACAAGGAATACTGCACTCTCCCCGCAAATATCCATACCGACGCGAAATACGCTCTGCGGGCCTGCTGCTGTGTGCTGGCCGTACTGTTTCTTCCTCCGATTCTATAAATTTAGGAGCGAGCCATCATGTTCACAACTTTTGTTTTCTGGGGGCTGGATGGCGCGGCTGCCGCAGTTTTGCTGCTGCCAATCTTCTGCCTTCTGCACAAGTGCTGCTACCACAGCATAAAGAAAACCACTTGGTATTTTCTTCTGGCATTATACCTCTGTGCCGTCTATGTGGTGGTGGGACTTCCGGACATCCGGTATATCCGTCTGGACTTCAACATCAATCTGACGCCCTTTGCCTATATGTTTTCCGATTATCGCTCCACCCTTTTGAATGTTCTTCTGTTCGTTCCCCTGGGCTTCTTTCTGCCAGTGCTTTGGAAGCGCTTTGGGAAGGTATGGTGGACGGTTTTATTTGGCTTTTCCACGTCCCTGGTTATTGAACTGCTGCAAATTTTCACTTACCGTGCCACGGACGTAAATGATTTGATGACCAACACCTTTGGGACCCTTGTGGGCTGGTGTATAGGGCGTATCGTCCTTCGTCTGATCCCCGGGCTTAAGCCGGAAGAGGATATACAGAACGTATTTGCAGTCTGCGCCATCAGCTTTGGGGGCATGTTTTTCCTGCATCCCCTTTTGGCGGATGCCCTAATCTCTTTTCTTCCTCTGTAAAAGGCTGACTGTTAACAATTGTTTCGCTCGGTTCTTCATAAAAGGAAAGGACTGGGCTGAAAAATCATTTACGAAAACAAACCACAAAAGCGCTTGAATCGGAAGCGGTGATATGTGTCATGAAATTTAAAAACGCCTATTTTATCAATGGAACAGCATATGCCGGAAAATCAACAATGGTTAAATTGTTGGCAGAAAAGTATCATGGCATTGCCTGTGAGGAAAACTACCATAATTCATTGATTTCCGATTTATGCGTGGACGAGTTCCCTTGTCTGACTTACACACGGGATTTAAAAGACTGGAGAGATTTCATCCGAAGAACCCCCGATGAATACGAAGCCTGGATAAACGGGTGTACAAGAGAATGTACAATTTTAGAACTGAGAATATTAGAAAAATTAGAAGAACAAGACACAAAAATTTTTGTAGATACAAATATTCCTGTCGACGTATTAAAACAGATTTCTGATGAAGACCATGTCGTAATCATGCTTGCAGATCCTGATGTTTCTGTTAACCGTTTTTTTGACCGCCCCGATAAAGAAAAGCAATTTTTATATCAGTTGCTATTAGGGGAGAATAATCCAGACCAAGCATTGGAAAACTTCAGAGAATGCTTAAAAAGGATAAACTCTCAGGAAAAATACAATGCGTTTTTACATTCCGGTTTTCATGTGATTTTACGGGATGAACAAAGAACAATAGAAGAAACGCTTTTCATGGTAGAAAACAGCTTTCGGCTATGCGGATCATAAGCTGACAAGCTGGCTTTCATCTACAGAATGAATAAACGTGCTGCCCCTCACGATTTGAGAAAGTCATGGGAGGCAGCTTTTTTTGATTTCATAAATCATTTTCCCCCTGTCATTCGTTATAGTAAGTAAGAAGCGCTTCTGGAGGAAACACACAATGGATGCAGACAGATGGATAGAAAGGATCGCCCAGAGCGATGAACGCGCACTGGACAAACTGGTGGAAGCCTTTTACCCGGAAATCCTGCGCTACTGCCTTTGGCACGCCCCTAACCCAGCCCTTGCCGAGGACGCCGCCCAGGAAACCTTTCTCAAAGCCATCCACTATTTTGACCGGTATGTACATAGAGGAAAATTCAAAGCCTTTTTGTATCAAATTGCCGCCAACACCTGCATTGACATATCGCCACCCGCAACGCCATTATGAAGGATGGAAAACTTCTCGCCACGGGGACAACGGAGGAACTCATCAAAATTGTGGAGGGAAAGGTCTATACCGGCACCATCCCCATGGAAGACTTACTGCGATATGAAAAGGAACTGCCCATTATCAATCTGCGCAACGAGGACGCCGCCACCGTCTCCATCCGCTATCTTGCAGACTGCCCCATCATCCCCGATTCCCGGGAGGTACCTCCCCGGCTGGAAGATCTGTACCTGTATCTGTTCCCCCAGGAAAATAAGGAGGCGAAGTGAGATGAGCCTGTACCGTGTGGAATTGAAGCGGCAGCTGAAAACCCGCTCTGTCCGGCTTCTGCTTCTGTTTTCTCTGCTGATAACCTTTGTGCTCGCATACTGCCCCATTTCCTTTGTAGAATATGTCTACAAAGAAAATGGGCAGGAAACCCTTGTCAAAGGAATGGAAGCCATTTCCATGCGCAAGGAGGCATGGAAAGCCTACTCAGGCGAAGTGACGGAGGAAAAAATCGCCGCCGCTCTGGCCCAATACCAGGAAAGCTATTTAGAATACGGCGAAGACGGTATGTGGTTTGATATGCCCGACAGTGAATATTGCGAAAAAATCGCCCCCATTTCCAGTCTGGTCTATCGTCTGCGGGAGGTAAACGCCGATTCCAAAACCGGCGTGGCGCCAAGCTATCAGGAGTTGACGGAAGAAGATGCACTGGGCTTTTACGACCAGTGCGACCAGCGGCTGGATGATGTGCTGCGGATGGAGCAGGCCGAACACCCTGCCGCCATCAATCAGGCGAAGGAATTGTATTCCGCCGTGGAAATGCCCTTTTCCTATGATCCCGGCTTCAACACCAACGCTCTGGACTACCAGGTTATGCTTACACTTGTTCTTACCATCGTTGGCGCTCTCATCGCCGCCCCCATCTTTTCCAGCGACTATCAGACCGGCTCAGACAATATTCTCCGCTGCGCGAAATACGGCAGAACGCCCCTGGCTCTGGCAAAAATCAAGGCAGCAATGACCATTACCACCGTCATGTATCTTATCTACATGAGTATCTACCTGCTGGTGGAGGGCTTCGCCTTTGGCTGGGACTGCCTCAAAACCTCTGTCCAGCTCATTTGGAGCGCATCCAGCCTACTTCCAATGAACATCGGCCAGTTGATGCTGCTGAGCGCCTTTGTTGGACTGCTGGCCTTCTTTGCCACGATTTTGTGTGTTCTGTTCCTCTCCGCCGTTTGCAAATCCGTGTACGCCTCCTCTTCCCTTTCCCTGCTTCTGTGTATGCTTCCCATCCTGACCTACTCCTTTTTGCCAGAAGGCACGGACTTGTGGGTCCGCTTCCTCCTGCCAAACGGCGGTATCGGATTGTCCAACAGCTTTCTCTATGAGGTGCTTTTCCTCAATTTCCTGCACCTGGGTAACTTATCCCTCTGGTACCCCTTTGCCCTGATACTCGGCAGTGTGCTGGAAATTCCCCTTTGGCTGCTTGCCGCAGTTCGTGCTTATCAAAAGCACCCCCTATAACAGAAGGCCGCCGAATTACTGGCGGCCTTCCCTTATTCCGTTGGAATGGTCACGGGGCAAACGCTGCTGGCATAACTGCTTTCCCGTTCTCCATGGATTTCCTCAGCGAGAATATAGGCAAAATAATCCTTTCCACAGGTTTTCAATTCCAGATCGGAAGGAAGCAGGAACGCGCCTTTCCCGGCTGTTCCCTTGGGAGAAGGCTGTATGCCTCCGTAATAAAGTACCTGGGCATCTGTGTCCGAAAACTCTCTGTCCGTAATC
The DNA here is from genome assembly GCA_002493965.1 of Clostridiales bacterium UBA7044. Taxonomy (GTDB): domain Bacteria; phylum Bacillota; class Clostridia; order Oscillospirales; family Oscillospiraceae; genus Faecousia. The sequence goes on along the minus strand of DLAP01000070.1, from coordinate 36,275 downwards.
AGCACGGAGATTCGGTTGATATCCGCTCCCGTACAGGTATAGGGAATGGTAATGATAGGGCCGTCCTCCGTTTCCTCCCGGGTAACAGCCTGCTCTTTCGTCAATTTCACCGTCTTGTCCGAGTCCAGAAGGGTCAGCTTCCGCACCGCTTCTTCCCCGCTGACAGATGACGCAAACAGGACGGAAGCGCGCTTAATATTCATGGCCGGACTGACCCCTACACCAAAGTTGGTGATAGAATTGTTGCAGATATGCCCGTCTCCATGAATGCTCCCCGCACCGTTACCCATATGACCAAAGGAGGAACGCACCCACCAGCTTGTGCTTGCCCCTTCCTTGGCTCTTGGGGCATTTTCCGTATAGAGAAGCTTCGCCTCACCAGCGCTGAGCAAAAACAAATGTCCCTGCCCGCCGTAGTCCTCATAGGTCCAGTTACCGATGGTGTAGATGGCCTCCTGGGCGTCTAAGCCGGTTTCCGCAATGGCCGCCCGCTCCAGAGGGGAGAAAATGCCTGCGTCCCCGTAGAAATCGTGGTTGAGCCACAGGTCAATATCGCTGCCTGCCCACTCGCTTGGGACCTTGACCTGGGTATCGTTTTTACGGAAGTTGTCGTCATAGCATTTCTTTTCCAATACGGTGTCGCAGTCCAGAAGCAGGCTCTCTTCTCCATCCAAAATTCTCTGAGTTTCTGGAGACGCAAGCACCCGAAAAATCATGGGCGCGCCATCATAGTGACCAAAAGCTACCTTGCTACCGCCCAAAGCCCAGACGCCATCCTCTGGCCGCAGCTCCGCCAGATTCAGGAGAACGCTTCCCGGGAGAAAGCTGTCATTTTGTACCACAGGCTCTGTCTCCGGTTCCGGTAAAGTTTCCTCTGTGGCCTGGGTTTCCGGCTCTGTCACAACTGTGGTTTCCGTTTGTCCCGTCGTGTCAGGCTCCTCTGCTGTTTCTGTCGGGACTTCCGGAGATTCTGCCGGGGCCCTGCCGCAGCCACCAATCAGTATACACAAGACAAGCAGCAATATCCAAAACGCTTTTTTCATCCTCGACTCTACTTCCTTTGTATCTATGTGTCTTTCAGTATAATTAACGGGCTCCCTCTTTTCAAGGCATCTTTCCGCCATTATTTGTTTGGTATTGTCGTCTATGCTGAAATACGCCAGCCATTCTTTCATAGAATTATGCAGCCCTACAAAAAATGTGGCAGAACCCTCTTTGGGGCTCTGCCATGATATCAGGCTAAATAGGTGATCTTTGCGGTCGGGCCGAAGGTTCTGGGGGTGACTATGGTGTCAAACTGGATGATGACCCCCTCCTGTCCTCTGGGGATGCCGATGACGGTGCCCTCCCCGAAGACTGGATGGAGTACCCGTTTGCCCACCAGGTCGCTGGGCTGCTCAGGGCGACTACTTAAGTCCTCCGTCTTTCGGATCTGCTCCATGGCCCGTTCCTCCAGATCCGGGTCCAGGGGCACCGCGTATTCCACGTTTTCCTTTTCGGCGTTGAACAGGAACCGGCTGGGATAGCGGAAGGAACCATCATAGTTGGTGCCCGCCGCGTCAGAGAGGTACAGCCGGTCCTTTGCCCGGGTAAAGGCAACGTAGCACAGCCGCCGTTCCTCCTCTAATCTTTCCCGGGTGTTCGCCCGCTTCCCCGGAAAGATGCCCTCGGACATGCCGCAAAGGAAAACCACCGGGAATTCCAGGCCCTTGGCGGCGTGGATGGTCATGAGTTTTACCGCCTGGGCCTTTTCCGTCTGATCCATGTTGGTAAAGAGGGCCGCATGATCCAGGTAGTTACCCAATGTGACCTCTTCCCCCGCTTTCCGTTCAAAGTCGTAGATGGCCTGTTTCAGTTCTGCCAGGTTGTCAAGCCGCTCTTCCTCTCCGCAGGAGCGGAGCATATCCTCATAGCCGCTTTCATTCAGGATTCCCGCCAGAAGGTCCGTTAAGTCCATACCGTCGAAGATGGCCCGGTATTTTTCGATCAGCCGGACATAGTCCTTGGCCCGGCACCGGCGGAACAGTTCCGTTTCCAGATTGGTTTTCAGGGCTTCATACAGGCTGCACTGGTTCAGTGCGGAAAATTCCTTCAAGGCAGAAATCCGGGTGCGGCCTACCCCCCGGCGTGGTTCGTTGACAGTCCGAAGGAAGCTGACGTCGTCCCCGGAGTAGATCATCCGCAGATAACACAGCACGTCCTTGATTTCCTTCCGCTTATAAAACTCCACGCCGGAGTAGAGTACGTATGGGATTTTGTTCCGGATCAAAGATTCCTCCACCGCCCGGGAGACATAGTGGGCACGGTACAGCACCCCCATATCAGAATAGGGCACGCCGCCCTCGTGGATGGCACGCATATTGGCCGTGATCCAGTCCGCTTCCAGCTGGCCGGTTTTGGCGTGGAAATACAAAGGCTTCCGGGCATCTGGACGGACGGCGGTGAGCTGCTTTTTAAGCCTCTCCCGGTTCTTATCGATGAGGGCGTTGGAGGCGGTAAGAATCTGGGGCACGGAGCGGTAGTTGGTATTTAAGTAAATGGTCTTCACATTTTCGTGTCGGCTGTCAAATTCCAGGATGAACTTCACATCTGCACCCCGCCAGGTATAGATGGTCTGGTCGGGGTCCCCTACCACGAACAGGTTCTTATGATAACCGGAGAGGATATCCGCAAGGGAGTACTGGTCCTTATCGATGTCCTGAAATTCGTCCACCATGATGTATTCCAGCCGATTCTGCCACTTCTCCCGGGTGTCCTTGTCCTGCTCCAGGATGTAGAGCGCAAAGTAGATAAGGTCGTCAAAGTCCAGACCGTAGCACTTTCTCTGCTCATAGAAGTAGCGGTACATGACCTTATCCTTTAGGGTGGCTGCCTCGGAGGAAAGGGTCAATAGCTTTTCCGGGCTTCCGATGAGGGTCTTCACATAGCCCCGGCCGCCCTTGCGCCAGCCGATATGATCGATGGCCTCCTTCACCGTCAGGTCCCGGCTGGTGATCCCCAGGTCCTCAAAGACCGTACGCAGCATGGCCTCCTTGTCCTCCTCGTCCAGGACGATAAAGGTAGTGGGATACTGCACCACATGGCAGTCTTCTTTGAGGAGACCCACACAGAAGCCATGGAAGGTGGTGATTCTGCCCAGGTCCTGGTCCGGCAACGTCCGACGGATGCGCTTCTTCATCTCCGCCGCCGCCTTGTTGGTGAAGGTGACGCAGAGGATATTGGCTGTGGAAATGCCCAGCTGATCCACCAGGTACAGATACCGTGCCGTCAACGTCTTGGTCTTTCCCGAACCCGCCCCTGCTACCACCCGAACATATCCTTCCGTGGTAGTTGCGGCTTCCAACTGCTGAGGGTTTAAGTCCTTTAAATAGTCCATGGCGCTGCCTCCTGTGACATGCTTTCTCTTTTGATGATATTATAGCATACTTTTTGTCCAATGGAACGGGTACATTTCCAAACCCGCAAAATTTCTTCTTTTTTTGAAATCCCTCTTGCATTTTTCCGTCACCCGTGGTACAATGTCCACAGTTCCCGGACTGGAGGATACTGCCATGACCGTCGTCAGCACTTCCGCTTACTTTTATTTTAGCTATTACTTTTTTACGAAGAAAAGGTAATAGCAATTTGTGCTGCTCGGAATTTTCCGGAATGAACGCGTATTTTGAAACGCCGCACGAATTGCCGTGCGGCGTATTTTTGTATTCAGGAGTTGTTTTTATGATCGCGATTTTGAAACACGGCACTACCCCCGCCCAGCTTCAGCATCTGGTTGGCTGGCTGAAAAATATGAACCTGGATGTCCACATTTCCGAAGGGTCCGAGGTCACTGTTCTGGGCCTCATCGGCGACACCAGCCGGGTGGATATGGAGCTGTTAAAGAGCCTGGACATGGTGGAAACCGTGAAGCGGGTGTCCGAGCCTTACAAGCAGGCCAACCGGAAGTTCCACCCCAAGGACACCATTGTGGAGGTGGGTTCCGCCCGGATCGGCGGCGGTTATTTTGCCACCATCGCGGGGCCTTGCTCCGTGGAATCCGAGGAGCAGATCATTGAAGTCGCCCAGGCGGTGAAGGCCTCCGGCGCTACCATTCTCCGGGGCGGCGCTTTCAAGCCCCGCACCTCCCCCTATGCCTTCCAGGGCATGAAGGGCGAGGGCATCCGGTTGCTTCTGGAAGCGAAAAAGGCTACGGGCCTTCCCATCGTCACCGAGATTATGAACATCTCTGCCCTGGATTTATTTGACGACGTGGACATCATTCAGGTGGGCGCCCGGAATATGCAGAACTTTGACCTGCTGAAGGAACTGGGTAAGACCAATAAGCCCATTCTCTTAAAGCGGGGCCTTGCCAACACCATCCAGGAACTGCTCATGAGCGCGGAGTACATCATGAGCGAGGGAAACGAGAAGATTATCCTGTGCGAGCGGGGCATCCGCACCTTCGAAACCGCCACCCGGAACACTCTGGATCTGTCCGCCGTGCCGGTACTCCACAGTCTGACCCATCTGCCTGTGGTGGTGGATCCCAGCCACGCCACCGGCAAAGCGGATCTGGTAGCCCCCATGGCCTATGCCGCCGTGGCCAGCGGCGCCGACGGTCTGATGATCGAGGTCCACAACAACCCCGCCTGCGCCATGTGCGACGGTGCTCAGTCGCTGACCCCCGCTCAGTTTGACGAGGTGGCCCACCATATTGCAAAGATTCGTGAGGCGATCCAATGAAGGTTGGAATTTTAGGACTGGGCCTCATCGGCGGGTCTTTGGCACGGGCCTATGCTCTGGAGGGACACACCGTCTATGCCGCCGAGAAGGATGAGGGCATGCTGTCCTTCGCCATGCTGGCGGGGGCTGTCCACGGAAAGCTGGATGAAACTACCATCCCCCAATGCGACCTGATTCTCCTTGCCATCTATCCCGGAGGAAGCGCCGGATGGCTGGAAGCAAACGCCCCGCTGGTTGCGAAAACCACCCTGGTCATGGACTGCTGCGGTATCAAGGAGGAGGTCTGCAGGCGCTGCTTCCCGGTGGCAAAGCAGTACGGGTTCACCTTTGTGGGAGGACACCCCATGGCAGGCTCTCAGTTTTCCGGATTTAAGTACAGCCGGGCAGGGCTGTTTGTGGGAGCGCCTATGGTGCTGGTGCCCCCGGTGTTTGACGACATCCGGCTTCTGGATTGGGTTAAGCAGATGCTCGCTCCCTGCCGCTTTGGCTCCTTCTCCGTGACCACGGCCCAGGAGCATGATAAGATGATTGCCTTCACCTCCCAGATGCCTCACATTTTGAGCAACGCCTTTATCAAATCCCCCACGGCGCTGAAGCACAAGGGCTTCTCCGCCGGAAGCTACAAAGACCTGACAAGGGTCGCCTGGCTGAACCCTCAGATGTGGGCAGAACTGTTTATGGAAAACCGGGAGAACGTGCTTTTTGAGCTGGATCAATACATAAGCAGCCTCTCTGCCTACCGGGAGGCCATCGAGAAGGAAGATATGGACGGCTTAACTGCCCTGCTGGATGCGGGCAGGAAGCGCAAGGAGGAGGTAGACGGATGAAGACCGTAACCGTCAGCGCGTCAAAAACCTATGACATTGTCATCGGCTCCGGGGTTTTAAAAAACGTTGGGCAGAGCATTCAGGCCCTGGGCAGGGCCGAGAAGGTGTGCATCGTCAGCGACAGCACCGTTTATCCCCTCTATGGGGAAGCCCTCAGAAGCGATTTGGAAAAGGCCGGATTCGAGGTAGAGGTCTTTGTCTTTCCTGCGGGAGAGGCCAGCAAAATCGGAGAGACCTTTCTTGCCCTTCTGAACTTCCTGGCCGAAAAAAAGCTGACCCGCTCGGATCTAATTGTGGCCCTGGGGGGCGGCGTTGTGGGCGATCTGGCAGGCTTTGCCGCAGCCAGCTTCCTGCGGGGCATCCGATTCGTTCAGGTCCCCACCACGCTTCTTGCCGCCGTGGATTCCTCCGTAGGCGGAAAAACCGCAATTGACCTGCCCGCCGGGAAGAATCTGGCAGGGGCTTTCTGCCAGCCCAGCCTGGTTCTGTGCGATACGGACACGCTGCTGTCCCTGCCTGGGGACATTTTCCGGGATGGCTGTGCAGAGGTTATCAAGTACGGCGTACTATATGATCCCAAGCTGTTTTCCCACTTGGAAGAAAAGGGGCTTTCCTTTGACCGGGAAGCCGTCATCACCCGGTGCGTAGAGCTGAAACGGGACGTGGTAGCGCAGGATGAATTTGACACAGGGCTTCGAATGAAGCTGAACCTGGGGCACACCATCGGCCACGGGGTGGAGGCTATGAGCTGCTTCTCCCTCTCCCACGGAAAGGCCGTTGCCATCGGTATAGCCATGATTGCGAGAGCCACCGCAAAATTTGGGATGCTTTCCGGCCCGGATTGCCGCCGGATTCTGGCGGTGCTGGACGCCTTTGGGCTGCCAACCCATACGGAATATGAAGCCGACGCCCTCTATGCCTACACCCTTTCCGATAAGAAGCGGGCTGGGAGCACGGTAAAGCTGATCGTTCCCCGAACCATCGGGCAGTGTGATATTCTCCCTGTGCCGGTGGAAGAACTGAAAAACTGGATTCAGGCAGGACTGTAATATGGATATTACCATTTTCCCCGGGAAGCTTTCCGGGACCGTAACCGCCATTCCCTCCAAATCCCAGGCTCACCGGCTTTTTATCTGCGCCGCCTTTGCAGAGAAACCTACGACCCTTCTCTGTCCGGAGACCAACCGGGATATTGAGGCCACTGCCCAGTGTCTCCGGGCGTTGGGGGCGCAGATCGATCATACCCAGGAAGGGTATGTGATCTCCCCTGTCAAAACGCTGCCCGTGGAAACGGTGCTTCCCTGTCAGGACAGCGGCTCCACCCTCCGGTTCCTGCTGCCTGTGGCGGGGGCCTTGGGGGTGAATGCCACCTTTCTCTTGGAAGGACGGCTTCCGGAGCGGCCTCTGTCCCCCCTGTGGGAGGAGATGGTGCGAATGGGCTGTGCGCTGAGCCGTCCCACTGCCAATACCATTCGGTGTACCGGCAGATTGCGGGCCGGACAGTACACTATAGATGGCAGCGTTTCCAGCCAGTTCATCACCGGGCTGCTGCTGGCCGCCGCTCTGATCCCCGGAGAAAGTTACATTACCCTGACGGGGAAAGTGGAATCAAAACCTTATATTACCATGACCCAGCGGGCCATGGCCCTGTTTGGCTGTGAGACGAAGGACTTCACCATTCAAGGTGGACAGGGCTTCCGCTCCCCCGGCACCGTCACGGTGGAGGGAGATTGGAGCGGCGGAGCTTTCTTCCTGGGGGCAAGGGCTCTGGGAAGCGATCTGACCGTGGAAAATCTGGACCCGGATTCTCCCCAGGGGGATCGGGCGGTTCTCCATCTGCTTTCCGCTCTGAACCACAATGTCACCATTTCCGCCGCCCAGATTCCGGACCTCATTCCCATTCTGGCCGTGGTAGCCGCCTGCAAACAGGGCGCGGTCTTTACCGACATCCGGCGGCTTCGGCTGAAGGAATCTGATCGGGTGGCTTCCATAATCGCCCTGCTCTCCGCCCTTGGCGGACGGGCGGAAGCAGATGAGAATACGTTAACCATCTACGGCACCGGTCTCACCGGGGGTACGGTGGACAGCCGGAACGACCACCGGATTGCTATGGCCGCCGCCATCGCGGCTACGGCCTGCGTTTCCCCGGTGACGATTCTGGGGGCGGAATGCAGTGCAAAATCCTATCCCCAGTTCTGGGACGAATACACCCGGTTAGGAGGACATTATGAGCAGTACCTACGGTGAAAATTTGAAGCTTTCCATTTTCGGTCAGTCCCATGGGACCGGCATTGGCATGACCCTGGATGGGATTCCGGCGGGACTGAGGGTGGATTTGGACGTTCTGCAAGCTTTCTTAAACCGCCGTGCCCCGGGGCAAAACGACTATTCCACCCCCCGGCGGGAGGAAGACCGGCCGGAGTTTCTGTCGGGCATCCTGGACGGCTTTACCTGCGGGGCGCCCATTGCCGCTCTGATCCGCAATACCAACACCCGGTCCGGGGACTACAATAATCTCAAGACCTGTCCCCGTCCCGGCCACGCGGACTACACTGCCCAGGTAAAATACGGGGGCTTCCAGGACGCCGCCGGTGGGGGGCACTTCTCCGGACGGCTGACAGCGCCGCTGTGCATTGCAGGAGGTCTGTGTCTCCAATGGCTGGAAAACATGGGCATCCGGGTGGGCGCACGGATTGCGTCCATCGCTGGAATCTCCGACGAGGAGGCTGCCCTGGATCCTGTAAATCCCCAGCTTGACAGAATTGGAAAAGACTTCCCCGTCTGTTCAAAGGATGCCGGAACCCGGATGCGGGAGGCAATCGCCAAGGCCCGGGCCCAGGGCGACAGCGTAGGCGGCATAGTCCAGTGCTTTGTCACCGGTCTGCCTGCCGGACTGGGAGAGCCTATGTTCGGCGGGATGGAAAGCCGGATTGCTTCCATCGTCTACGGCATTCCCGCCGTGAAGTCCGTCAGCTTCGGCGTGGGTGCTCAGGCAGCTAACCTGCGGGGCAGTCAGTGTAACGACGCCTTTTCTGTGGAGGATGGAAAAATCGTCACAGTGACCAACCATGCGGGGGGCATTTTGGGGGGAATCACCAATGGGATGCCTGTGGTCTTCACTGTGGCCTTCAAGCCCACCCCCTCCATCTCCCGGCCTCAGCAGTCTGTAGACCTGCGAACCGGGAAAATCGAAACTCTGGAAGTCAAGGGCCGTCATGACCCCTGCATCGTCCCCCGGGCGGTACCCGTTGTGGAAGCGGCTGCGGCCATTGCCATATATGATTTGATTTTGGGGAATACCCAAACACATAGGAGGAAAGAAACATGGATTTAACCGAGCTTCGGCAGGAAATTGACAAGCTGGACGACGAACTGGTTCGTATCTTCGGCCAGCGGATGGAGGTCGCCGCCCTAGTTTCCGACTATAAGAAGGAACATAATCTCCCCATTCTCCAGCCCGCCCGGGAGCGGGACAAGCTGAAGGATGTGGCGGAAAAAGCAGGCCCGGAAATGGCCAACTACACCCGGGTGCTGTACTCCATGCTCTTTGAGCTGAGCCGCAGCTACCAGAGTAAGCGCAGTGCCACCGTCAGCCCCCTGTATGCAAAAATCACCCAGGCCATTGAGAATACCCCCAAGCTGTTCCCCCAGGCCCCTATGGTGGCCTGCCAGGGTGTGGAGGGGGCTTACTCTCAAATTGCCTGTGAGAAGATCTTCCAGAATCCCTTTATCCTCTACTTTAAGAACTTCGAGGCCGTGTTCTCCGCCATTGAGCAGGGCATGTGCCAGTACGGCATTCTCCCCATTGAGAACTCCACAGCCGGTTCCGTAAAAAAGGTCTACGACCTGATGCAGAAGCACAACTTCTACATTGTCCGCACCTTCCGGCTGAAAATCGACCACAACCTGCTGGCCAAGCCCGGCACCAAGCTTTCCGACATCAAGGAAATCTATTCCCACGAACAGGCCCTGAACCAGTGCGGCGATTTTTTGCAGTCCCTAACCGGCGTCAACATCATTCCCGTGGGCAACACCGCGGAAGCTGCGGAAATGGTAGCCAATTCTGACCGCAACGACGTGGCCGCCCTCAGCAGCCGGGCCTGCGCCGAACTGTACGGCCTGAGCACTCTTGCTTCCTCCGTCCAGGACAAGGACAACAACCGGACCCGGTTCCTGTGCATCACCAAAAACCTGGAAATCTACCCCGGCTCCGACAAGACCAGCATCATGATGGTCCTCCCCCACCGTCCCGGCTCCCTGTACCGGGTGCTGGCCCGGCTCTACACCCTGGGCATCAACGTGACCAAGCTGGAATCCCGCCCCATTCCCGACCGGGATTTTGAGTTCATGTTCTACTTCGACCTGGAAACCTCCATCTATTCCGAGGAATTTGTGCAGCTGATGTGCGAACTGGATGAACTGTGCGAGGAGTTTAAGTACTTCGGCAGCTTTACCGAGGTGGTCTGATGCGATGCGGTTTACTTGGAAGAACCCTGGGGCACAGCTACTCTCCCCAGATCCACAGCGATTTAGGGGACTATTCCTACGAGCTTTTTGAAAAAGAGCCGGAGGAACTGGAGAATTTTCTGAAAAACGGGGACTACACGGGTCTGAATGTGACTATCCCCTATAAGAAGACGGTTCTGCCCGTTCTGGACGAGCTTTCTCCCACCGCCCAAAAAATGGGCTGCGTCAACACCATCGTCCGCCGGGAGGACGGCAGCCTCTACGGCCACAATTCCGACTTCTTTGCCTTTCAGTCTCTGGTCAGGCACAGCAGCATTGCCGTAGCCGGAAAGAAGGCCCTGGTGCTGGGCAGCGGCGGAGCCTCTAACACGGCGGTGAAGGCTCTGGAAGAGCTGGGCGCAGTGCCGGTGGTGATTTCCCGTTCCGGGGAAAATAACTACCAGAATCTCTGGCTTCACAAGGACGCTTCCATCATTGTGAACACCACCCCGGTGGGGATGTACCCGAACACCGGCGCATCTCCGCTGGATCTAAGCATTTTCCCCCATCTGGAAGGGGTGCTGGATGTAATTTACAATCCCGCCCGGACCCAGCTGTTGCTGGACGCTGAACGCTTGGGGATCCCCAACGAAAACGGGTTGTGGATGCTGGTAGCCCAGGCCAAGGAATCCGCCGAATGCTTCACCGGGGAAACCCTGGATGATGCCATCATCGAAACCATCTATCGAAAGCTTTGTGCTCAGATGCAAAATATTGTCCTTATCGGGATGCCCGGCTGCGGCAAAAGCACCATTGGAGCAGTGCTGGCAAAGAAGCTGAACCGGGTTCTGGTGGACGCGGACGAGAGGATCGTTTCCCTGGCGGGAAAATCCATTCCGGAGATCTTCGCCCAGGACGGAGAAACGGTCTTCCGGAGCTGGGAAACCAAGGCTCTGGAAGAAACTGGAAAACAATCTGGTTATGTTCTTGCCACTGGCGGCGGCTGTGTGACCAGGCAAGAGAACTATCCCCTGCTGCATCAGAATGGCACCATCGTTTATCTCCGGCGGGACATCTCTCTGCTTCCCAAGGATGGCCGTCCCCTGTCTCAAAAAAACTCCCTGGATGCTATGTATCAGACCCGCCGTCCCCTATACGAAGCCTTTGCCGACTTTACGGCAGACAATAACGGTACTCCGGAAGACACCGTAAAGGCTATTCTTGCCTGTTTGGAGGAAGCACCATGAAAATTTTGGTTCTCAACGGCCCCAACCTGAATATGCTGGGCATCCGGGAGCCGGGAATCTACGGAAAGAACACCTTTTCCGATCTTCTCGCCCTTTTGGAAGAAACCGCAAAGGAAGAAAATGTGGAACTGGAGCAATACCAATCCAACCACGAAGGCTGTCTGGTAGACAAAATCCAGTGGGCCTACGGAAAAATGGACGGCATTGTCATCAACCCCGCCGGTTACACCCACACCTCCGTGGCAATCCTGGATGCCTTGAAAGCAGTGAGCATTCCCGCTGTGGAGGTCCACATCTCCGATGTGGACGCCCGGGAACCCTTCCGACAGATTTCCTATGCGGGCCTCGCCTGCGTAAAAACCATCAAGGGCCACGGCCTGGCAGGATATGCGGAGGCCATACGGTTCCTAAAGGAAAATTACTATAAATAAGGCGCCTCCTGTTTCCGGCAATCCAAAGCAGCGGAAAGTTCCATTTCAAGGAACCTTCCGCTGCTTTGGATTGTCTTCGATGGCTGTATGCCTAGCCTACCCCGCACTTTCCTCCGCGCGAAGTTTTCCCAAGCTTCCGCCCGGATGCCATTTGATATACTGCTGGGGCGTCACCTTTCCTTCGCTTTGCAGCAGCACGCTAAGTGCCTGAAGCACAAGGGTTTCCGTCAGAATGGAATCTCTGGGCGCCCGATTCAGGGGGCCGCCTTCCTCATCAATTGGGGCAAGCAAATGGACATCACTGTGTCTGGCCAGCCAGGAGTTCGGATTCCCGCTGACACCAATGACTTTACAGTCATTGTTTATTACTGCCAGGACCGTAGCGCGCATCTCCGCCGTTTCTCCGCTATTGGAAATAAAGATCACTACATCTCCGGGAACAAGCTGACCACAGGACCCATGTACCGCCTCCGTTCCATGCAGAAAGTAGGCAGGCGTACCAGTAGAGGACATCAAGGAGGCAATATATCCCGCTATATGGGCAGGCTTTCCGATTCCGGAAATATGTAACCGATTGCCCGTATTTTTTAGCTTCAGAATCAGATTTGCCGCCGCCTCCAGGGAAGCGCAGTCCATTTCCGAAAAGGTTTTTTCCACTGTTTTGGTAGCCGCACTGGCAAACCGCTCGTAATCCTGTTTCCATTTATTTTCCATAGCGTACCTCCGGTTCTTTGGAAAGTGTCTTTTGCACTGCTTCCATGGTGGGAAGCGAAGGCATCGCTCCCATTTTAGATACCGTCAATGCTGCGGTATGATTCGCAAAGTCCATTGCCTCTTCCGGAGAAAACCCGCTGGTAACAGCGACACAAAATGCGCCTACAAAAGAATCCCCCGCAGCCGTGGGGTCCACAGCTACCACACCGGGAACGGCTCCACTGCGGTATAGCCTTCCATCAGCCAGCATACCCGCCCCCGCGGAACCCAGCGTGATAAGCACCTGCCCCACGCCCCGTTTCTGGAGCACCTGGGCAGCCGTCTTTACATTTTCCCAATCAACTTTCCCTTTTTCCCGTCGGATTGGGATTCCTGTCAGGTCCATGGCTTCATGTTCATTGGGCGAAATGTAGGTAAGACATTCCAGCAGCTCCGGTGGCAGGGGTGCACTGGGCGCTGGGTTAAGCATGACCGGCACCCCCTTTTCCTTTGCGTATCGGGCTATCTGCATATTTATCTCCATCGGAATCTCCAATTGCAGCACCACAAGATCATATTGATCGATCTGATCCGCCAAAAATGCCACATCTTCCCTCCGTAGCGTCTGATTTGCGCCCGGCACAACAAGAATTCGGTTTTCCGTGGATACCCCGGGATGCTCCTCTAAAAGGATAACCGCGCAGCCAGATGCTGCTTCCTCGTCGAAAAGCACATACTGGGTGTTGATGCCCGCTTCACGGCAAACAGCAAGCATTTCCTGTCCGTTCGCATCCCGCCCCAGCTTTCCGCATAAGGTCACATTTGCTCCCAGCCGTGCCATCTGCACCGCCTGGTTTGCTCCCTTCCCACCGGGCGCCTTCTGAAATTTCTTTGCCAGAATCGTCTGTCCTTCCCGGGGGAAAACCTCAGTTGTGACAATCTGATCCATTACGAAGCTGCCAACCACCAAAATATTCGGCTTTTTCATAAACACCTCCAAACGACAGATGTACCCCTGTTTTCTTAAATTTCCACCGTAAGCTTTCGCAGATAAAAACCATATTGTTTCACACCGCCTACAAAAGTGCAGCTTACCACATACATGGTTTTTCCATCCGGGCTGATGAATTTGGACGGAATCACCGTAGCATACCCGCCATGGCGGGCCTCGGTCCACGGGTAGAGGCCAAAGTCCTTGGACAGGAAAAGCCTGAACGGTCCCCATGGTGCCGGGGCTTCATAAAACTCGAAGGTATTTTCTGTCCAGGAGCTATAAAGATATCGGTTTAATGGTTGGTTATAAACCACACTGCCCTGAGAAATGACCGTGCTTTCCATTATCCTGTCCTTCTGATCCGGAGGCGGCGTAATGGTTACTTTTCGGGTATCTTCCAGCACCGGCTTTCGCAGGGATATATCCGATGTAAAGCCAGGTACGCCATCTTTCATTCCGCAAAAGAATGACCAAGCGTCTCGGTCCATGATCTGCTCCGGTTTTACACGGGCAAGATACAGACACATGGGATCCTCCACACGCTTGGAAAAGGAAGCCCGCCAGTTGTTGTCCATCCCATAGGCATAGATATATCCGTCGGGACTGAGACAATTGTCTTTTCCGTAGTCCAGGAAGAAGATAGTCGTAAACTGATAATCCCGGAACATTGGCATCTGCTGGTCAAACTCCCAGCTTCTCCCCTTGTCCGTGGAGTGGCATATGGTGGCACAGGGCACATCATCGAAGCCTCCAACCGGGCTTTTGTTCAAATTCTGCACCGCAAGATAGAGCTGACCGCCTGCGCAGACAATCCCTGTGGGTTTTCGGTTATATTCCACCGGATCCGCAAATAGTCCACCTACACCGTCCTCACCACTGAGTCTCTCTCCATGTAGGCTTCCGATCTCCCCTGAGATCCGATTCATGACGATATCACACCAAGGTGCCTGAAGGTCAAATCCTTTTCCATCTCCGTTTGCGGTGTATAGGAAGTCATCGTCTCCCCACGCACAGGGCCACAAATCCCCGTCGCTTTCGGTGAATACAGTGTTTTGCATTTCGATCGAGGCGCTTTTGATCCAATCCATAGTTATCCTTTCATCCCGGTGAGGGCGATACCATTGATAAATTGCTTCTGCGCGAACAGGAAAACGATAAAGACCGGTATGACGGAAAGCACAGCCCCTGCCATAAGGAGGTTATACTGTACGCCGTACATTCCCTGGAACGCAGCAAGTCCAACAGGAAGCGTTTTTAAGTTCTGACTTTGCAGTGTGATGAGCGGCCACAGGAAGTCGTTCCAGGCACCCATGAAGCAGAAGATTCCTAAAGTGGACAGAATCGGACGCATCAACGGAAGATAAATCTGGAAGAAAACCCGGGGATAACTTGCGCCATCAATTACGGCTGCTTCCATAAGCTGCTGGGGCAGCGTCATAAAAAACTGGCGGGTCAGGAAAACCGCAAAAGGCGTGCCCAGCAGTACGGGAGAAATCACCGAAATATACTTGTTCACCCATCCAAGTTGGGACATTAAGACATAGCGCGGGATCAGCGTCACCATGGAAGGCACCATCATAGTGCCCACGTAGCAGATAAATAAGAAGTTTCTTCCCTTAAAGCGCAGCTTTGCAAAGGCAAACCCCGCCACCGCACTGAAAAACACCTGCCCGATTGTGGTGACAACGGCAATATAAATGGAATTTAAATACATCTTACCGATGTTAATTTGGGACACGACATCGGAATAGTTCTTCCAGTTTAATTTTTCAGGCCAAAAGGTTGGAGGCCATGTCAGGATCTCGTTTGAATATTTTAGTGAAGTGGAAACCATCCAGAAGAATGGGAAAATAAATGTGATGCACAGCACAATTAAAAACACATAAATAATGGTTTTTGCCATGCGTCCTTTGGGTAAGGTTCTCATTCTTATCTCTCCTTCCTACTCCAAATAGCCCATACGCTTTTTGCTGAAACGCATTTGGAACATTGTCAAAACAAAAATCACCAGGAATACCACCCAGGAAAGGGCCGAAGCATATCCCATATCGAAAAACTTGAAGGCGTTCTGCCAAATATAATAGTAGATCACCTGGGTCGCGTTTCCGGGGCCGCCTTGCGTAGTCGTATAAATGACATCAAATACCTGAAAAGAATTGATTATAGCCATGATCGTCACAAAAAACAGGGACGGGTAAATCAGCGGCAGAGAAACCTTGGTCAGTTTTTTCATCGGCGACGCGCCGTCCAGTTCCGCCGCTTCATACAGGGATGCCGGGACTTCCTTAAAGGCGGCAATCAAAATCACCACATTAAATCCCAAAGACTTCCAAATTCCTATGACAATTACAGAGGCCATGGCATACCGTTCATCCCCGAGGAAGTTGATACTGTCAATTCCGATCAGCCCCAGCAGATAGTTCAGGATTCCATAGTCCCCATTGAGCAGCCAGCGCCATACCATGGATACAGTTACCATAGAAAGAATAACCGGGATGAAAATGATGCACCGGAATACCTCCGTACCCCGCAGGTTTTCAGAAAGAAGCCAAGCAACCAGAAGTGCCAGCGCAATACTCAACGGAATACTAAACAGGGAGTATACTGCGGTATTCCAAAGGGAAGTGTGAAACTGGGAATCTTCTGCCATATGGATATAATTCGCAAAGCCCACAAAAACGGGAGGGTTGATCATGTCCCACTTATGAAATGAAATATAGAGAGAATAGACGATGGGAATAAACAGGAACAGGATTGTTCCGATCAAATTCGGCGCAATAAACAGGTACCCCCAAAAGGACTCCTTGTCCTGGGACCGTAAGCGCACGTCTTTGCGTTTCATCCGCAATCACTCCTTTCACGGTTTAGAAAAGGAGGGCAGGCGCTTGTCAGGTGCGTCGCCTGCCCTCCAAAATACTGATTACAGACCGTTTTCGTCCAGATATGCGTTGCATTCTGCAACCGCTGCCGTCAAAGCTTCCTGAGCTGTCGTTTTGCCACGTGCTGCTTCCTTCATATTGCGGGTCCAAATGTCATCAATAACTTTGCCCCATTCCGGATGATAAGGCAGATCCTTGGTGTTATTAAACTGGGCCATAACCACATCCTTATTCTGCTCCGTTTCCCCGGTAAGCATCCACACACCGGATTCGGTCACGCTCTTCATGACTGGCAGGCCCATGCCGGTGGCGCTGTTGATCTCCTGACCGGTCTTGCCGCAATAGAATTTAATGAATTCCCATGCCGCATCCTTGTTCTTGCTGTCCTTAGACATACCCAGAGAAACGAACTGCAGGGGCTGATTTTCATCTTCCGCCTTGGGGAAGGTGGTGAACCCATAGTCGCCGGTAAAGTCTTTCAGGAAGTAGGTCATAAACCGTCCGCCAATGACCATAGAGGCCAGGTCGCCCTTAAAGACGTCGACTTCCGCACCGCCGCCCATAGAAACCATGATGTCGGGGTTTGTGGTAACGTGCTCAACATTGGACAGGTCAAAATACCACTGCAAAATTTCCGCGGTCTTGGGGTCGTCCACAAAGCGATGGCATTCGTCATCCATGATCTTACCGCCGTTTTTATAGGCAAGGGCAAACCAAGAGCACCATCCGTTTTCAGCAGCCAGGCCGTAGCGGGTAATCTTGCCCTTGTCGTCTGTCTTTGTCAGCTTCTTGCAGACTTCCTCAAATTTTGCCGTATCCCAGCTTCCGTCGGGATAGGGCTCGCCGATCTCATCGAAATGGGCCTTGTTGTAGTAAATGAAATAGGGGCCGCAGTCCTTGGCAAAAGCCCAAAGATTGCCGTCGTTATAGCCGCAGGGGGTCAGGACACCGGACCAGTAGTCATCAAAATCAATTTCATCCCGGGTCGCGTAAGGCATCAGATCCTCCAGCACGCCCTTCTCGGAATAGATTGGAACCATAACCTCACCCATGTAGAATACATCCGGCGCGTTATTGCCGGCAATGCGGGTAAGGATTGTCTGGTTGTAGTCACCATTTCCGGAAACATGATCCAGATTAACCTTGATATTGGGATAAACCTTGTTGAATTCCGCAGTGATCTGCTCCTGAACCGCTACCTCCTCAGGAAGACCCCAGAAGGAGAATGTGATCTCGCCCTTCATGTCGTGAACATTGCTTTCGGACGCGTCAGTATCTTTCGGCGTAGTCGCTTGTGTGTTTGCAGCTGTAGGGTTCGGGGCACTGCTGCCACAGGCAGTAAGACTGAGAAGCAGTACACAGGCCAAAATAAAGGCCAAAATTCTGGTTTGCTTTTTCATCGCTTTTTTCTCCTTTTTAATGTTAAATTTAACTATTAAGGACCCGCCTAGGCTGAGGATCCTAAATAATTTCCAGATAGTCCTTATCCTTAAGTTGGGGGAACGGAGCCGCCGGAAGGGTCTGATACCAGAATGCCACAGATGCAATATCATCCTGTAAAGGAAGGTATCGATGTCCTTCCCGCCATCCTAGCGCCTGAATTGTCACCTTCAGATCCTTCTCAAACCGAATGGGATCGGTAATATGCCACCGATACATGCCGAAGCGCTTCTGGGACTTATACAGGTTGTCCCTGCCCACCTCATAGAATCCGGCATATGGGGTAGTGTACGGAAGATACCGGTCATGGGTGTATGGATCCTCGAAATCATAGGAACCACAAAAATAATCCTCTGTTCCCGTTCCGCAGATGGTAGGATAATCCGTATCCCCATCCAGGTAGAATTTGATCTCCCCTTCTCCCCACCATGCGTTATTATTTACTCCCCAGGCCATGTATGTGCCGACATAGTGCCCTTTTCCCTTCACGCCATCCAAAATGGTATAGACTTCCTTGTAGGGCAGCGGATTGACTCTTCGGAACTGGGCATGAAAATATCCGATCTCTTCCGGAAGCTCTGTCAGCGTATAATCGATCTGGTAGTAATAGGTAACAGCCTGCTCGTCCCGGTTTTCCAGGGTGATCCGACATCTTTTTCGGAAGGGCATTGTCCAGTAGCAGTTAAAGGCGCTGCCTGGATTGACACAGACCGCGAGAGAGGATATCTGGAAAAAATCCTGCCACCCGCTGCAAAAGAAATCTCCCACGGGGCACTCCACCGACGGCGTTTCCGCATCATCCCAGTAAAAGCGGATAATGGTGTTCCGCCATTTCCCGGTGGGCGTCATCCAAATATGCTGAATCGATCCGGGGCCATCTATACAGGCGATCTCATATGTCTCCTTTGCCCCAATCACAATAAAGGGATTTACTTTCCATCCCTTACCCAAGTCTCTTGCCGCAATCCTTGCAGAACCGTTTTCCAGTTCGCATTTTCCGCCGCCGCCTTTTTCTCCCCGGGGATTTTCCGGGCTGATAGACCGGCTCCGTGCATTTGACAGCAGCGGCAGGTTTCCGATGTGGGAATTAAGTCCACTGAGCATATGCATCCCATCCTTTCATCTTTATTGAATTATGTGACATCGATGTCACATAATTCATGTCTTCATTGTAGCACAAAAGAATCTTTTGTCAAGAACTTTTTTGAGCATTTTCAACAACAGTTTCAAAAATATTTGACTTTTCATTATTTTTTTGTTATAATATTTTTGAATCAAATCCGAATAAGAACAAATCGAGGTGACATCAATCCCACATTATGAGTACAATTTATGATATTTCAGACAAAGTCGGACTGTCCCCTTCCACCGTTGCCAGAGCTCTCAGCGGCAAGGGGTATGTCAGTGAGTCCGCCAAAGAGGCAATTTTTCAAGCTGCAAAGGAATTGCAGTATGTCCCTGTGCAGGCCGCTAAATCCCTGAAAAGTAAAATCACAAAGAAGGTCATGCTCTGCATTCCGGATATTTTAAACCCCTATTATTTCAGCATGATCAATGGCGTAAACAGTGTATTGGAGGAAAATCAATATTACACCATTTTGGTTTACAGCAATCACTGCCCTGAAAAAGAATTGGAAATCGTCCGTTCCCTTAGAGAGCGGTTTGTGGACGGGCTGATCATGGTTTCCTTTAACTTCAGCCAGCAGCTTTTGCAGGCGCTGGAGGATGCCGCCATTCCCACCGTTTTGACGAATAATCTAAACACATTCCAGTTTGATCAGAAATTTGACTGCGTCTATGTTGACCACACCAAAGCCACATATATCGCAACCAATCATTGCCTGCGCAACGGGCATCGGAAGATCGCCTTTCTCTGTGGCAAGATTGCGGAGCAAACCGGCCGGGAACGTCTGCAAGGATACCGCATGGCATTGGAGGATAACCACATTCCTTTTGACGAAGAACTGGTCATCGAATCTGACTATAGCTTAGCCGGCGGACAGCATGCTTTTTCTGACTATCTGGATTCCGGTCATAGTCGCAGCTTTACTGCCGTCGTGAGCTGCAATGATTTAATGGGCGTGGGCTGCATCAATGCCTGTGTGGAGCATGGTCTCAAGCCCCGGGAAGATTTCTCCATCGTGACGCTGGATAATACGGATTACTGCATATGCACCAATCCTCAACTCAGCTCTGTAGATATGATGCAGGATCAAATTGGCCGCAACGCCGCCCAGTTCGTATTGGAGCAGATCCGCGGAGAGCGAGACTATAAGAAAACCGTGATTCTTACCCCCCGTCTTGTAACCCGGGATTCCGTCACCTCCATAGATACGGAAGATGAATAAATCTCGCTCTCTTAACAAACAGCGCACCCCAGATGGAGAACCATCTGGGGTGCGCTGTCATGATACCTAACAAGTTTTCAGAAAAAGCTGACCTGACTGTTATCCGGAAGGCTGCCAAAGGCGCCAGCCTCTTTCAGCATCTGAATATGGGTCTTGGAAACCTTGGGACAGGCGGCGGAAACCTCTTCAATGGACAGGAAGGTCTTCCCTTTCCGGCCCTCCACCAGATCCCAGGCGGCGCTTTCGCCCAGGCCGGAGATGGCAACGAAGGGCGGCAGAAGCTTGCCGTCTACGATCTTAAACCGGATGGCCTCGCTTTCATACAGGTCGATGGGCATAAATTCGAAGCCCCGGAGGTAGTATTCATAGGCCACTTCCAGGGTGGTCAGCAGGTCCTCGTCCTTAGCGGTGGCATCCTCGTTCTTCTCAATGGCGTCGATGTTGGCAAGCACCGTCTCCTTGCCGTGGGTCATAAGCACCGCGTCAAAGCCGCCCTTCTGGCTGCGCCGGTAGAAGTAGGCCGCATAGAACGCCAGGGGATGATGAACCTTAAACCAGGCAATCCGGAAGGCCATCATGACGTAGGCCACCGCATGGGCCTTGGGGAACAAATACTTTATCTTCTTACAGGAACCAATGTACCATTCTGGCACCCCGGCGGCTTTCATCTCCTCTTCCGCTCCATCCGGCAGCCCCCTGCCCTTTCGCACGGCCTCCATGATCTTAAAGGAGCGCTTCTCCGGCATTCCGCAGGAGATCAGGTACAGCATAATGTCGTCACGGCATCCTATGGTGGAATCAACGGTGGCGGTTTTGGAGGTAATCAGATCCTTGGCGTTACCCAGCCACACGTCCGTGCCATGGGAGAAGCCAGACAGCCGCACCAGCGTATCAAACCGGGTCGGGCTCGTGTCCATGAGCATTCCCCGGGTAAACCGGGTGTTGAACTCCGGGATGGCCACGGCTCCCGTGGGACCCAGAACCGGATCGTCCTCATAGCCCAAAACCTTGGAGGAGATAAAGATGGACATGGTGTCCTTGTCATCCAGGGGAATGGTTTTGGCATCCACCCCGGTCATATCCTCCATCATGCGGATCATAGTGGGGTCATCGTGGCCCAGCATATCCAGCTTCAGAAGGTTTTCCTCCATGGAATGGTATTCAAAATGGGTGGTAATCTGATCGGCGTTGGGATCGTCGGCGGGATGCTGCACCGGGCAGAAATCCCAAATCTCATTTTCCTGGGGGATAACCACCAGGCCGCCGGGGTGCTGGCCTGTAGTGCGGCGGACACCCACACATCCGGCGGCCAGCCGCGCTTCCTCCGCCCGGGAGGCGGTCTTTCCCCGCTCAGAGAGGTACTTCTTCACATAGCCGAAGGCCGTCTTTTCCGCCACGGTGCCAATGGTGCCCGCCCGGAAAACGTGGGATTTTCCGAACATTTCAATACAGTAGGCATGGGCTTTACTCTGGTATTCGCCGGAAAAGTTCAGGTCGATATCCGGCACCTTGTCGCCGCCAAAGCCCAGGAATGTTTCAAAGGGGATGTTAAAGCCGTCCTTCTCCATTTTTGCCCCGCACTTGGGACAGACCGCGTCGGGAAGGTCCGCCCCGCAGTTGTACCCTTCCGGCACGTTCAGTTCCGTGTACTTGCAGTCGGGGTTAGGGCACCGGTAATGGGGCTGGAAGGAGTTAACTTCTGTAATGCCGGACATGAAAGCCACAATGGAGGAGCCTACAGAACCACGGGAGCCGACCAGGTAGCCATGCTCCAGAGAGTTCTGCACCAGCTTCTGGGCAGACATATAGATCACGTCATAGTGGCAGTTGATGATGTCGTGAAGTTCCGTCTCCACACGCTTCGTAAACACTTCCGGGGGATGGTCCCCGTAGAGACGGCGGAACTTGGTGTACACCAGGTTTTTCAGGTCCTCCACAGAATTTTCGATTTTGGGGGCGAACAGATTGTGGGGCACCGGCCGCATGGTCTCGCACATATCGGCGATTCGGTTGGGGTTCGTGACCACGATCTCATAGGCCTTCTCCTCCCCCAGGTAGGAAAATTCCTGTAACATTTCGTCGGTGGTGCGGAAATACAGGGGGTTGGGCCGGTCCGCATCCTCAAAGCCCTTGGTGGCAAGAAGGATATGCCGGAATATCTCATCCTCCGGATTCAGGAAGTGAACATCGCCGGTGGCCACCACCATCTTTCCCAGGGTCTCCCCCAGCCGGACAATGGTGCGGTTGAAATTGCGCAGTTCCTCCTCATCGGCGGCAATTCCCTTGGCTAGCATAAACTTGTTGTTGTCCAGGGGCTGGATCTCCAGGAAGTCATAGAAGGAGGCAATTCGCTTCAGCTCGTCCTCGCTTTTCCCATCCAGCACCGCCTGGAACAGCTCTCCCGCCTCGCAGGCGGAGCCGATGATCAGCCCCTCCCGCATTTCCATCAGCTCGGACTTGGGGATTCTGGGCACCCGGCGGAAGTATTTCAGGTTCGCGTCGGAAACGAGATGGTAGAGGTTTCGCAGACCCACCTGGTTCTTGGCAAACAGGATAATATGCCGGGCCTGCCGGTCGGTGATATGGCCCTTGGCCCGAAGCCCCATCATGGCGGGGTTGATGGCCTGGAGGGTATGAATGTCGTGCTCCTCCTCCAGCTTCTCCATGAGCTTTGTCATGATTAAGCCGCATGCAAAAGCGTCGTCTCCCGCCCGATGGTGGTTGAAATCCGGCAGGTTCAGCGCATCGGAAACCAGATTCAGCTTGAACTTGTTGAGGTGAGTCAGTAGGTTCTGGGAAAGGATCAGGGTATCTGCCGCCGTATAACCATATTCGTAGCCCTGCCTTGCGCACTCCGCCCGGATGAACCCGGTATCGAAATCCGAATTGTGAGCAACCAATACCCGGCCGCCGATGAAGTCCAGAAATTTGGGCAGGACCTCCTCGATCTTGGGCGCGCCCCGGAGCATCTCGTCGGTAATACCCGTTAACTCCACGATCTTCCGCTCCAGGGACCGCTCCGGATCCACAAAGGTCTGGAACCGATCCATTTCCACCCCGTCCTTCAGGATCACCGCGCCGATCTCAATGATCCGATCCGTCTTGGAGGACAGGCCGGTAGTTTCCAGGTCGAAGGCTACAAATTCCTCATGGAAGGTCATATCCTGATTCCCGTGGACCACAATCCGGTCGTCCACATCATTGACATAGTAGCCTTCACAGCCGTAGAGGATCTTGATAATTTCATCGGTACCGGCCACCTTGGGGGGCTTTTTTCCTTCTACGCAGTGGAGGGCATCGGTAAAGGACTGGCAGCAGCCGTGATCCGTAATGGCAATGGCCTTGTGCCCCCAGGCCGCCGCCTGGCAAATGGCGTCGGCGGTGTTGGTCAGGGCGTCCATATTGGACATGAGGGTATGTAAATGCAGCTCCACCCGCTTTTCGCCAATGGCCGTGTCCTGGCGCTTTGGCATGGAGCCAGTGGTCATGGCAAAGGGCTTTAAGACCGTATCATTTTCAAAACGATCCTCCGTCAGCTTCCCTTGGATCCGCAGAACCGCCCCGAGTTTCACGTTCTCCAGGAAGGGTTTTGCCTCCCCCGCGTCCATAAAGCGGTTGACTCGGATGGAGCCGGTGTTGTCGGTCATGTCGAACTTGATGACCCAGGCATTCCGTTTTTTCAGTTCCTTATGGTCCACGTTGAAGACCCGGCCCTCTACGATCACGCTGCCCATATCCAGAGACAGATCTTTCATCGGAACAGCGCTGCCTCGGAAGGGCTTGCCAAAGAGCATATCATCCGCCGCAGGCGCCGCCTTTCCCGGCTGCTTTTCCTGCCGAAGGGCGGGCACGGGCAGGGACTCCATGCTTTTTTCCCGCAGGGAGGCCATAGCGTCAAACAGGGCCTTTCCCTCCAGCACCTCTCCCGCCTCAATTTCGATGGTCACTGGGGCCGCAAAACGCTGCCGCAGTTCCTTTTGAATGCCAGGCACCAGCTCCAGCAGCGCATCCTTGCCATTGGCGGCCAGCTTGATATGCAGAACCGTGTCATTCCAGCTCCATTTGGCACCGGCCAAAGAGCCCCGGGCCATGGAGTCCCGGCTGACAAACAACTGCATCAGTTCTTCTGTCTCGATTTTCTGGAGCTGAGATGCCAGGTGAGTGGCAGTCAGGTTTAGGCGGGACAGGCCATAGAGAGAAGCGATCTCTTTTTCCGCCTGGGAAAGCCACCGCCGGGGAATGTATGTATCACTATGCACCGCCACGGAAACGGATCGGGAATCCGGATCAATATCCGCAGCAGCGATAGCCGCCTGAGAAAGGGCGTCTTTCAGCTCCTCAGGCGGCTCATAGTCCGGAAACATATTCAGGAAGAAAACTTGTTCGGTCATAGTTACCTCTAAAGAAAGGGGCTCAAAGCCCTCCCCTCTGGGGAGGGTGCCCCCGAAGGGGACGGGTGAGGCGTTACAGAATTTGCATTCGTATCGTAAGTGAGCTCTTCAACAGATTGGTTCCATAACGGAAACGCCTCATCCGCCCCAGAGGGGAAGGCTTTGTGGAATCTCTTTATATCTCCTCAATCCGTTTCAGCAGGGCGGGCAGAAGCTCCTCATAGGGAAGTCTTGCCACTTGCTCTCCTTTCTCAAACAGCATCCCCCAGCCGTCGCCGCCGGCAATGCCGATGTCCGCTTCCCGGGCCTCCCCGGGGCCGTTGACGATGCAGCCCATGACCGCTACGGTAATGGGTTTCTGGCAGTCCTTCAACGCTTCGTCCACCTGATTGACAAGGCCGATCAGATCGATGCGGGTTCTGCCACAGGTGGGACAGGAGACGATGTTCACGCCCTCCTTCCGAAGCCCCGCTGCCTTGAGAATGTCCTTGGCGGCGTAGACCTCCTGAACCGGATCGTCCGTCAGGCTGACCCGGAGGGTATCGCCGATGCCGTCTAAGAGCAGCGCCCCAATGCCCATGGCAGACTTGATCAGGCCCTGCCGCACCGGACCGGTTTCCGTGACGCCAATGTGGATGGGATAGTCACACTTACTGCGGAACAGCCGGGCGGCCGCTACCATGGTGGGCACGGAGGAGGACTTCATGGAAACGCAGGTATCATAGAATCCCTGCTTCTCCAGCAGCTCCAGATGCTGGAAAGCGCTTTCCACCAGGGCCTCCGCTGTGGGATGGCCGTATTTTTCCAGCAGAACCTTATCCAGGCTGCCGCCGTTGACGCCGATGCGGATGGGAATGTGCTTTTCTCTGCACACCTCCACCACGGCCTTCACCCGATCCTCCCCGCCAATGTTGCCGGGGTTGATGCGGATTTTTGCCGCGCCTCCTTCGGCGGCGGCGATGGCTAATTTGTAGTCAAAGTGGATATCCGCAACCAATGGCAGGGGGCTTTCCTTACAGATTTCCGCAAAACCCCGGGCAGCCTCCTGATTCGGCACCGCCAGCCTCGCGATCTGGCATCCGGCGGCGGCCAACGCCCGGATCTGCTGTAAGCTTCCCTCCACATCCGTGGTTTTTGTATTGAGCATGGACTGGATGGCCACGGGAGCGCCGCCCCCAATGGGCACACTGCCTACCATGATCTGTCTTGTCATCTATGTCACCTCTTAAAGAGTACAAAAATATCTTTGAACATAATCACTGCCATCAGACCCAGCAGCAGGAGCATTCCAGTTCCGTGGATATAGCCTTCATATTTGGGATTGATTTTCTTATGGGTAATCCCTTCCACCGCCGCTGTCACCAGCAGGCAGAATACCCGCCCCCCATCCAAAGCCGGGATGGGCAGCAGGTTCATCACCGCCAGGTTGATGGCAATGAAGCCGCCGAAATACAGAAGGTTCAGCAGCGCCGCAAACCTGTTGGGAGATTCCTCCGCCACAATGGACATCTGCTGGACAATCCCCACCGGCCCGGACATATCGGAAAGTCCTGCCTGACCGGTAAAGAGCATTTTCAGGCTCAGCCGCACCAGTCGGACGGAATCCACCGACTGCATCCAGCCGTAGCGCAGCTTTCCTCCCAGGTCCAGATCGGTAATGGTGAAGTTCATGCCAAATCGCATCTGGGTATTGCCGTTTTCATCTGTCACCGGATGCTTTTCCATCCGCAGATTCGAAAGGGCGACCTTCTGGCCGTCCCGTTTCACCACCAGATCGTGGGTGTCCCCGGGATTCAGGCTCAGAATCAGGCTCAGGTCCGACTGGGTATACAGCCTTTCCCCATCCACCTTCAGGATTTCGTCCCCCACTTGCAGCCCATTTTCCCCGTTCAGGGTGGCGTATTCCTCAAAGGAGGAAATCACCGGCACCACAATCCGCTGGACGGGCAGGGAAATGAGCATCATGAGCAGGACGCCCACCAGGAAGTTCATAGCAGCTCCCGCCACCAGAATGATTAGCCTCTTCCACCAGGCGGCCTTATCGAAGGAGCGGGGATTGTCGCTGCCCCCGTCCTCCCCCTCCATGGCGCAGTAGCCCCCAATGGGGATCAACCGGAGGGAGTACAGCGTCTCCCCCTTCTGCTTCTTCCACAGGGCCGGACCCATGAACATGGAAAACTCGTTGACCTGGACGCCCGACAGCTTGGCGGCCACAAAGTGACCCAATTCATGAATCAGAATCAGGAAGCTGAATAATAAAATCGCAAATAAAACGCTCATAAAAAATAATCGCCTCGCTTAAACTTGAGAAGCACTCGCCTTATTATACCCGATTATATCCAGCTTTTGTGCTTCTCCTGGGACAGCGCGCGCACTGCTTCCCGGGCATGGCGGTCGCTTTCCAGGATTTCCTCCAGGGAGGGATTCTGTACAAAGGGCACCCTCTCCACCGCCTGGGAAACCAGCCGGTAAATATCGTAAAATCCGATTTCGTCCCGGAGGAACATGGCAACGGCTTCCTCATTGGCCCCATTCATCACAGGACAGGCCGTGCCGCCTCGTTTCGCGCAGGCATAGGCCAGAGCCAGACAGGGGAATGTTTCCAGGTCCGGCTTCTGGAAGGACAGCTCGCCGCAGCCGAACAGATCCAGCCGTTCCACCGGGCTAGGTAATCGCTCCGGATAGGTCAGAGCCAGCTGAATGGGCAGCCGCATATCCGGAGTACCCAGCTGGGCCATAATCGCCCCGTCCGTAAACTCCACCATGCTGTGAACGATGCTCTGCCGGTGAATGGCTACGTCCACCTTGTTAAGAGGCACCCGGTACAGACGC
The DNA here is from genome assembly GCA_002493965.1 of Clostridiales bacterium UBA7044. GTDB lineage: Bacteria > Bacillota > Clostridia > Oscillospirales > Oscillospiraceae > Faecousia. Next base: position 9,028 of record DLAP01000070.1, on the reverse strand, counting down.
ATGGCCTCGATGACCTCCAGGCCCTTATTCATCAGGGTGGCACAGTCTACAGTGATCTTTGCTCCCATTTTCCAGTTGGGATGCTTCAGGGCATCGGATTTCGTTACGGCTTTCAACTCCTCCGGTTTTTTTCCGAAGAAGGGGCCGCCGGAACAGGTCAGAATCAGGCGCTGAATCTCCCGTTTGCCACCGCAGCCCATGAGGCACTGGAAGATGGCCGAATGCTCAGAGTCCACGGGGATGATCTCCGCCCCATATTGTTCCGCCTGGGCCATGACCAGTTCTCCCGCGCAGACCAGAGTCTCCTTGTTGGCAAGACCGATGCGCTTCTTGCCCCGAATGGCAGCCAGCGTGGGTTTCAGGCCCACCATGCCTACCACGGCGGTGATCACGCAGTCCGCTTCCGCCATGGTTGCGGCCTCCAACAGGCCCTCCTCTCCCCAGGATACTTTGGTTTGCAAATCTCCAATCCGGTTACAGAGGGCTTTGGCTGCTTCCTCCGTTGCCATCACCGCAAGCTTCGGGTGATAACTCCGGCACTGCTCCTCCATCCGCTCCACGTTCGACCCCGCCGTCAGGGCCGCCACCCGGATAGACCCAAGATGGCGGATCACGTCCAGGGTCTGTCTGCCAATAGAACCAGTGGAACCAAGAATACTTACACACTTCACCATATGCTTACATTTAAGAAATAATCACAGGCATCAGCAGGATCAGCACTTCCATCAGCGGCGCAACCAGGGTCAGAGAATCGAACCGATCCAGCACGCCGCCGTGGCCGGGAATGAGATTGCCGTAGTCCTTGATGCCGGTCTGCCGCTTGACCACCGAGAAGCACAGATCCCCGAAGGTGCCGATGAGGGAACCGGCCAAGCCATACAAAAGGGCAGCGCCGTAGCTGACGTTGCATTTCAGAGGCAAATCCAGAATCAGGGTGTAAATCAGCATACAGATAACCGCAGCCGCCACGCCGCCCAGGACGCCCTCAATGGTCTTATTGGGGCTGACCACCGGGGCCAGCTTATGCTTACCGAATTTCAGTCCCACAAAGTAAGCCCCCGCGTCAGAGGTGAAGGCAACGATGAAGGGAATCAGGATCACATACCGGCCGATGTTGTTCAGCATCAGGATCCGGATCAGGGCGCTGAGCAGATAGGGAACGATGGCCCCCGCCACAAAGCACATACTGATGGTCTCAAAGTGCACCTTGATGTGATCCAGCATCATCTCTCCAAACAGCAGCATGAAGAAGACCATGAGCATCAGCAGGTAGTAGGCTCTGGCCGCGCCCCAGTAACTCCACATGGAGGTGGCAAAGCCCATGACCGCGGCATACCCCACCAGCCGAATCTGGGTCACCAGGCCGGTGCGGTACAGCATTTCATAGGCAGCAATGGCCATCAGCACGCCCATGACCAGGGCTGCCAGGATTTCCGGGGCAGCCAATACGATCAGAAATAGTACCGGCACCAAGACTGCCGCCGCGATAATACGGGTTTTCATATTTTTTATGTCCCTCCAAAGCGGCGATTCCGCCGGTGATATTCTTTGATGGCCTGATCCAAATGCTCTGGAGTAAAATCAGGCCATAATACATTCATAAATACGTATTCCGAGTAAGCGGACTGCCACAACAGAAAATTGCTGGTGCGCTGTTCTCCCGAGGGCCGGATGATCAGCTCCGGGTCAGGCACTCCCCTGGAATAGAGATAGGTGGAAAAAACTTCCTCCGTCAGGTCCTCCGACCGGAATTTTCCCGCCGCCACATCTGCTGCAAACTGCCTGGCTCCATGGACAATCTCGTCCCGGCCCCCGTAGTTTAAGCAAAAGTTGACCTGCACGTCATAGTCCTGGGAGCGGCTCTCCGCGTCAGCGCACAAGGCCTGCAGTTCCGGGCTAAGCTTCGTCAAATCTCCAAAGAAACGGAAGCAGACACGGTTTTTCTCCATATCCCGGAGGGCTTCCTCCAGATACCGCCGCAGCAATCTCATGATCCCCGCCACTTCCTCGGCGGAGCGCTTCCAGTTCTCCGTGGAAAAGGCGTACACCGTCAGATAGCGCACGCCGATGCTGCGGCAATAATTTGCGATTCGGCGGAAGGCCTCCGCCCCCGCCGCGTGTCCGGCGGTGCGGGGCAGTCCCCGCTGCTTTGCCCACCGCCCGTTACCGTCCATGATGATGGCAATATGATTGGGGGGCGTGATGTTTTCAGGAAGGGCCATAGGGCACCTCTTTCCATTCCATGATATCCCGTAAGGGTGGGGAGGGGTAAGCCCCTCCCCAGACCGTCAGCTTTTCTTTGGAACCGGCCCGTTAAATGCTCATCAGTTCCTTTTCCTTGGCAGCCAAGGCGGCGTCCACTTTCTTAATCATCTTGTCCAGCAGGTCCTGGAGATCTTTCTCCGCCTTCTTCTGGTCGTCCTCGGTGATCTCGCTGTTCTTCTTCAGTTTCTTCACATAGTCCATGCCGTCCCGGCGGATGTTCCGCATGGCAACCTTCCCCTCTTCGGAGAACTTGCGCACCTGCTTGACCAGATCCTTACGCCGTTCCTCCGTCAGCTGGGGGAACACCAGCCGAATTACCCTTCCGTCGTTCTGAGGGTTGATGCCCAGATCGGAGACTAGGATTGCCTTCTGAATGTCCTTTAAGAGCTTACTGTCCCAAGGCTGAATCACCAGTGTCCGGGCGTCCGGAGTAGAAATGGTGGCAACGCCATTGAGGGGCGTCTCGCTTCCGTAGTATTCCACGGTAATCCGATCCAGTACCTTGGCATTGGCACGACCAGCACGGACCGCGCCGAACTCCTCGTCCAAATGGTTCAGAGCCTTTTCCATTCTCTTCTCGTAATCCTTAAAATCAACAGCCATTATTTTCTCCTCCTTAGATTGTTACAGTCGTACCAATTTCTTCGCCGCGTACCACGCGGATAATGTTCTCGGGGGGATTGAGCGCAAAGCAAACCATGGGCATATTGTTGTCCATGGCCAGGGTCATGGCGGTTAAGTCCGTGGCCTTCAAATGATCCGCCAGCACCTGATCATAGGTCAGCTTGGAATAGCGGACGGCAGTGGGATCCTTATGGGGATCGGCGGAATAGATGGCGTCGATATTCTTTGCCATCAAAATAGCATCCGCCTCAATTTCCACCCCCCGGAGCACCGCGCCGGTGTCCGTGGAGAAATAGGGGTTGCCAGTTCCGGCGGCGAACAGCACCACTTTCCCCTCATTTAAATACCGGTCCGCCAGGTCCCGGGTAAAGAACTCCGTGAACTTATTCATTTCCACGGCACTTAAAACCCGGGCGTCCATGCCATGCTGGGCCAGCACGTCCGCTACAGCGATGGCGTTCATCACCGTGGCCAGCATCCCCATGGCGTCCCCGTGGGAACGCTGCATCTTGCCGCTGCCGTTCTTCACGCCCCGCCAGAAATTGCCGCCGCCGATGACCAAGCCGATCTGGACACCCGCGTCGTGGCACTGCCGGATTACCTCGCAGACCTCGTGGATCTTGGAAAAGTCCAGACCCACAGCCATGCCGCCGGGAATATTCTCACCCAAGGCCTCCCCGCTGAGCTTCAGCAGGACGCGCTTGTACTTGATCACGTTCATATCTCTCACTCCTTATGTTTATCCTTTCCTATTTTAATATAAGTTGCGCCAATTGACAACCATAATTTTAAGATTTCTTAAAATGTTTTCTGTTTTTTCATATTCTGCTCAGTCAGGCTTGGGCAAAGCCCTCCCCTTTGGGGAGGGTGGCCGAGCGAAGCGAGGGCGGGTGAGGTGATGAAGCGAAAGAACCGGTTCCGAACAAGAAACCACCTCATCCGCCCCAGTGTGCGCACTGGGCCACCTTCCCCAGAGGGGAAGGCTTTGCCCAAGCTGTGACTGAGGGCTTTTCCCTCGTTTTTTTCCGCTTCCCTCAGGATTTTCTGTTGCAAAACCAAACGGAATGGTTTATAATGACCCGTATTAGAGAAATTGTAACGAAGAGAGGATGCATTTCTATGGCTGAAATTACTGAAAGCAAAAACTTCATCCATGCCTTTATCGACGAAGACATCGCCGAGGGCGGCCGCTACGCCGGTCAGACCGTCCACACCCGGTTCCCGCCGGAACCCAACGGCTATTTGCACATCGGCCACTGCAAGGCCCTGATCATCGACTTTGGCACCGCCGAAAAGTACGGCGGACTGTGCAATCTCCGCATGGACGACACCAACCCTACCAAAGAGGACGTGGAGTTTGTGGAAGCCATTCAGGAGGATATCCACTGGCTGGGCTTTGACTGGGGCGACCGGTTCTTCTACGGCTCCGACTATTTCGAGAAGGACTACGAGTACGCTGTAGAACTCATTAAGAAGGGCCTGGCCTACGTCTGCGAGCTGACCCCCGAGGAATTCAAGGAATACCGGGGCGATTTGAATACCCCGGCCAAATCCCCCTGGCGGGACCGGCCCATTGAGGAAAGCCTGGACCTGTTTGCCCGGATGCGGGCCGGTGAGTTTGAAGACAACAAGTATACCCTTCGTGCCAAGATTGACTTAGCTTCCGGCAACTTCAATATGCGCGACCCCGTGATCTACCGGATCCGCCATATGCACCACCACCGCCAGGGTGATAAGTGGTGCATCTACCCCATGTACGACTTTGCCCACCCCATTCAGGACGCATTGGAGGGCATCACCCATTCCCTGTGCTCCCTGGAGTTTGAGAACCACCGGCCCCTCTATAACTGGGTGGTGGAAAACGTGTCCGTCCCCCATCATCCCCGGCAGATTGAGTTTGCCCGGTTGGGCATCGACCACACGGTGCTCAGTAAGCGGAAGCTCCGCGCCCTGGTGGAAAACGGCTACGTCTCCGGCTGGGACGATCCCCGGATGCCCACCCTCTGCGGTCTGCGCCGCCGGGGCTACACCCCCGCCTCTATCCGCAACTTCTGTGACCGGGTAGGCGTGGCAAAAAGCCCCAATACCATCGAGTACGCCTTCCTGGAACACTGCCTCCGGGAGGATCTGAACGAGACCGCTCAGCGGGTTATGGCAGTTCTCAAGCCCGTGAAGCTCACCATCACCAACTACCCCGAGGGGAAAAGCGAAACCTTTGAGGTGGAGAATAACCCCAACGACCCCGCCGCCGGTACTCGTGAAGTCACCTTCTCCCGGGAGATCTGGATTGAAGCTGACGACTTTATGGCCCAGCCCATTCCCAAGTACAAGCGTCTGACCCCCAATGGCCCCGAGTGCCGCCTGAAGGGCGCTTATCTCATCACCTGCACCGGCTGTGTCACTGATGAAAACGGCAACGTGACGGAAGTTCTTGCCACCTATGACCCGGAATCCCGGGGCGGCAACCCCGCCGACGGCCGGAAAGTCAAGGGCGCTACCATCCATTGGGTGGACGCCGAGAACTGCTGTGACGCTGAGGTAAGGCAGTACGATAACCTCTTTGACGATCCCGACCCCGACGCCGCCGGAAAGGACTTCCTTGCCTGCATGAACCCCAATTCTCTGGAGGTGCTCACCGGCTGCAAGGTGGAGGCCAGCCTTCGGGAGGCCAAGGCTCCCGCCTCCTATCAGTTCATGCGTCTGGGCTACTTCTGCCCCGACAGTAAGGAATGCGCTCCCGGCCATCTGGTCTTCAACCGGTCTGTCAGCTTGAAGGATTCCTTCAAGCCTGCAAAATAAGGAACAAAAATGATCCCATCTTTTGAAAGTTGGGATCATTTTTCTTGCATTTTGCCGATGATGGCAGTATAATGGAATTATCTTGAAAGGAGGCAGACATATGGAAAACAATGAACCCATGGACTATAAGGGAATCCGGGCTCAGGCCCGCCAGAATCTGGCCGGGAAGTGGGGGCTCTCCATCGGCGTGGCAGCGGTGGCCTGCCTGCTGGGCGGCATGATCACGGGTTCTAACTTTCTACCAACCGTCACAAGAAAACTTTCAGACGCCGCCAACGGTATAGATCTTCCGACTCTCATCAGCGTTCTGGGCTTCTCTATGGCTTCTGGACTAATCGGACTGGTGATTTTCCTGATTGGTGGCACCATTGAGCTGGGCCACGCTCAGTTTCTTCTGAAACAACATGATGGCCAGGAGCCAACCTTTGGGGACCTGTTCTCCCAGTTTCACCGGTTTGGTCAGGGCTTTGCTCAGCATTTCCTGATACGCCTGTATGTCTTCCTGTGGATGCTACTGTTTATCATCCCCGGTATTGTGAAGAGCCTCAGCTACGCCATGACCCCCTTCATTATGGCGGATCATCCGGAACTGAGTGCCTCCGAGGCCATTACCCGGTCCAGGGAAATGATGAACGGACATAAGCTGGACCTGTTTGTTCTGAACATGAGCTTCTTTGGCTGGATGATTCTGTGTGCTCTGACCATGAGCCTGGGTAATCTCTTCTTAAATCCCTATCGGAACGCGGCTCATGCCGTGTTCTACCGGCAGATCGCGGGACAGAACCGGTATGCTGAGTTCTGATTTTCTATGTCCATACAGCAAGTACTCCCCGGCCAAAATGGCCGGGGAGTTTCTTATTTCTTGATGGCTACCTTTTCCTTCTCTTCCTTGATCTGGGCTTGCAAATGTACAGACAGGACAGCCAGGGAAGTGGCCATATTCTCATTCTGCACCAGAATGCCCCCAGGCACATCCAGATGGGTGGGGGCGAAATTCCAGATGGCCTTGATGCCCCCGGCAATCAGCTGATCGGCTACCTCCTGGGCAGACTCAGCAGGCACGGTGATAATGCCCATGAGCACCTTATGTGTCAGGCAGAAATCCGAGAGCTTGCCTATGGGATAAATAGGCTTTCCCTCCTCTGTCTTCTTGCTCTTGGGGCACTGGTCAAAGGCCGCCAGAATGTTCAGGCCGTATTCGTCGAAGCCCTTGTAGCCCATCAGCGCCTGGCCCAGCTTTCCCGCGCCGATGAGCACTGCGTCGGTGGTGTTGTCATAGCCCAGGAACTGCTCGATATCATAGATGAGAGCGTCCCGCTGATAACCGATTTTGGGACGGCCTCCGTCAGAGACCATGGCCAGATCCTTGCGCACCTGCACGTCCCCCATGCCCAGAGCCGTAGCCAGGGCCGTGGCGGAAATGTTGGGCGGCGCGTCCTCCGGCATATTTTTCAGGTACGCCAGATATCCGGGCAGCCGTTTTAATACGGATTTCGAAATTTGCTTTCCTTCCATTTGCACCCATTCTCCTGCCAAAAACATATTTTTTCTTATCGATATAAAACTATATCGATTATAGCATATCGAAAGCAGGAAATCAAGCGCAGCTTGTCTGCCGGAGAAATTCTTTTTTCAGCCGCAGCAGGATCCGTTTTTCCAGCCGGGAGATGTAGGACTGGGAGATGCCCATTTTTTGGGCCACCTCCTTCTGTGTCAATTCCTTCCTGCCCCCCAGGCCAAAGCGCATGAATACAATCTCCCGTTCCCGCTCCGGCAGCTCCGACAGGGCCTGCCGAAGTATGCACAGATCCGCGTCGTCCTCCAGTGGACGCATGATCATATCTTCGTCTGTGCCCAGAATATCCGACAGAAGCAGTTCGTTTCCGTCGCAGTCCATGTTGATGGGTTCGTCCAGAGACACCTCCGTCTTCTGGTTGGCGGTCTTGCGGATGTACATGAGGATCTCGTTTTCGATGCACCGGGAGGCATAAGTGGCCAGCTTAATCTTCTTGTCCAGCCGGTAGGTGCTGATGGCTTTGATTAACCCAATGGTACCAATGGAAATCAGGTCCTCCAGGTTGATGCCGGTATTCTCAAACCGCCGGGCGATGTAGACCACCAGCCGGAGGTTGTGCTCCACCAATTTCTGTTTGGCGTTCTCGTCCCCCTGCTCCAGGCCCCGCAGGGCTTCCTGCTCCGCCTCCCCCTTCAGCGGCGGTGGCAGAATATCGCTGCCCCCAATGTAATAAATGCAGCCACTGCGTAATAACCCCAGCTTCCGTAGAATCGCAAACAACTTCATACTATCCTCCCTTTCCGTCCATCAGGCTGTGACCAGAGCCTGATATCCCCCGCCGTTTCCAATCTCCTCCCCGGAAAAGGCCACAATAGCCTTCTGCGTTCGTCCATCTACCGTAACTGAATCCATCCGTAGTCCCAGCAGCATCCCTCCGCCGCCCACGGCCCTGTAGGGAATCAGCCGCAGACCGGGAATGGGCCTGACTGCCAGGGTTTCCAGAGGCGCGCGGAGTTGTTCCTCTGTCAGCCCCGTCAGCTTTCGGGCCGTCTCTCCACCGACGACGAACACCGGCTCCCCGGTGATGGGATCCCGCAGGCTGTTTCCCGAGTCCCGGAGGGCTGTAAGCTGTACGGTATTTCCGCCGTAGCTCAAGCGCATCGGCACATACTCCCTGCCTCCCATATTCCCAGGGAAGCCTATCCGACACAGCATCCAGATGCCCCCGGCAGCCAACACCAGGCCCAGGACATCCCGGCGCCCAAAGCACACCGCCACACCCCCCAGGGCCATGCTCAGCAGGAGAAATATGCCGCATCGCTTCCATGCGCTTTTGTTCGTTCCAAATGCGCACATGGCGATCAACCCCAGAACACACACCCTCCAAAACGAGTTTCCCAGGAAATGAAATCCGTGGAGCATACACGCCCCGGCATAGATCCCGCCCAGGGCTGCCGCCAGGGCGCACCGTCCCACCTGCCCATGAAAGCCCAGCAGTCGATTGGTTCCCAGAAGCAGCAGGAAATCCACCAAAAAGTTCAAAAATACCACCAAGTCCAAATATACCGCCAATCCCTCACCTCCTGTTTGAGATGCCTCCAGTATAGCGCGTCCCAGAGAAAAAGCCGGTCACTTCCTCGCCCCAATGCAGCCGCAAGTTGTGCCAGCGAAGGAAACCTTTCAGCTTACATTACGTCCAGGGTAGATTTTCCCGCCCTGAGGAGTGTCAGAATTCATAGTATTCGCACTAAAATGTCCTAAAAAAGAAAACCTCAACCAAAATGGTTGAGGTTTTTCGAAGTGTTGGCATTACCTATTTTCACG
>DLAP01000052.1 GCA_002493965.1 Clostridiales bacterium UBA7044 | reverse complement strand
GCCTTTTTTGACACGCTGAAATGCACACCCTCCCGACCTTTCCACGAAAGGTCGGGAGGGTGTGCATCTTTTAATTATTTGTTTTTATTCATGATGTGCATTTTCGTATGCTCTCCGTACATCCTCCGGCAATCCGTCAGGAATGAAACTTTGCACCCGATCCTCGCTACCATCCCGCATTGCCTGCTCATAATACCAGCACTTGAATTTCAACATATCCAGCACTTTGTTCATGTGGGTAATTTTTGCCTCCAGCGTCTCCTTTTGTTTTTCAAAGAGCGCCTTTCTCTGAGGATAGGTGGACGCGCCCTCTACGCACCAATCCATGAACTGTTTAATATCCTTAATTTCCAGGCCGGACTTCTTCAAACATTCAATCACCCTCAAGGCTTCCATTTCGGTATCGCTGAATTTACGGATGCCCGATACTCGCTCCATCTCCGGAAAAAGCCCCTGTTTATCGTAATAACGCAAGGTGGAAACAGGCAACCCGAACATTTTTGAAACTTGTCCAATCGTATACATAAAATCTCCTGGGGCCTATCCGAAAACTCTCAAAACACCCAAACAGCGGCTCTTTTTTTCCTGTGCGGCACCATTTCCCCTTGGAATACATCCGGTATTCCCGCGAAAAATGGCTTGCCCAGAGCAAAAATCCCTCGCTGTTAGTCACGTAAGCCAGTTTTCAAGTACGGCCTAAAAAATTCACGAAAAATATTCAGAAACCTCTTGACCTAAAGTTAAGTTTAGGTGTTATTATTAGTATAGCAGAAATGTAAAACCAATGCAATACATAAAGGAGATTTTTATAATGCTGCCGGAAAGCTCCCTGCCATTGCGGTCAGCGGCCCTTTCGGCGCGGTGAAGGAGCAGTCCTCCGGGCTGTATGCTCAGACAATGGCACAGTTCGGTTTTCTGACCATTGCATTTGACCCGTCCTTCACCGGTGAAAGCGGTGGCAGCCCTCGCTATGTGGCATCCCCGGACATCAACACGGAGGATTTCTGTGCTGCGGTAGATTTTCTGTCCGTGCAGGAGAATGTTGATCCTGACCGTATTGGTATCATCGGAATTTGCGGCTGGGGCGGCATGGCAATCAATGCCGCCGCTATGGATACCCGTATTAAAGCGACCGCTGCCATGACCATGTACGATATGACCCGTGTGAACGCCAACGGATATTTTGACAGCGAAAATACCGCCGATGCCCGTTACACAAAGAAGCAGGCGTTGAACGCCCAGCGTACCAAGGACTACAAAAACGGAAGCAGCGCGCTTGCCGGAGGTGTGGTCGACCCGCTGCCGGAGGAGGCTCCCCAGTTTGTGAAGGACTACTACGGTTATTATAAGACCCGGCGCGGCTACCATCCCCGCTCTCTCAATTCCAACAGCGGCTGGAATATCACATCTTCCCTGTCCTTTATGAATATGCCAATTTTGCAGTATGCCGGTGAGATTCGCTCTGCCGTCCTGCTGGTGCACGGAGAAGATGCGCACTCCCGTTATTTTAGCGAAAGCGCTTATGAAAAGCTGACCGGAGACAACAAGGAGCTGATGATCATTCCGGGGGCAAACCATGTTGACCTCTATGACAACCTGGCCGTGATCCCCTTTGAAAAACTGAGATGCTTCTTTGAGGAATATCTCAGAAAATAAAGTACCAATCATCACGCAAAAGGCTCTGCGGCGGCCGTATCTCGGCTACCGCAGAGCCTGCTTTCGTTAAGTAGTATAGGAGAACTCTGCAAATTGGGACTTTCATAAAAAATTGGACACCGGTTTTGATATGCATTGTATCAAAACTGGTGTCCAGTTATGGTACGCCAGAAGGGACTCGAACCCCCGACCTACTGATTCGTAGTCAGTCACTCTATCCAACTGAGCTACTGGCGCATAGACACGTCTCACAACGTGCTGAAATATAATAGCACAGTCTTCCGGAAAAAGCAAGTCCCTTTTTCTGTTTTTTCGTTTTTTATTTTCGGCCTTTCCTTAGCAGAAGAAGGACCAGAATGACTCCGGCGGAAACGGCGGAGAGGGCGGAAAGGCAGATTCCCAGGCGAACCTGCCCATCCCGCCGGGAAAGCACCTCCATTTTATCCTGAATCCGGCGAGACTCCTGCTGCAAATCAGACCTTTGCTGCCGGATTTCCGCAAGAGTGCAGGCGGCGTGGACCTTTTGCAGGAGGGCTTCTCGCATACTGGCAATGGTATCATCCAGCCGCTGCTGACGATAGGAGGTCAGATTCTCAAAAAAATCCCGTTCGCCTGTGTCCGGCCCTACGGTGGAGCGGTAAAGACCGTATTCACAGGGGCTGTATTTGGGAATATCCCCGGCCTGGGAGTAGGCGGTAATATAGCCGGTGACACCGCCTGTCTGGCTTTTATGACAGGCAAACCCCAGCCCAGTGGACACCTGAAAGGCAGTCATGCCGCCAAAGTGGGTCAGAGGGTGATCCCAGTCCAGACAAACAGGATTTTCCGGCCACAGATGCAGGTAGGTTTTGGGCACCTGCCAGGTGCCGTAGCATTCGGCCAGGTCAGAATATTGGGTGGGATCCTCTGCTGCTTCTACACCTTGACGGAGAAGCTGGGAGAACATGGCGTGCTGCCCGTGACCATATTCACCTTGAGCGTCATGACCTACGGCAACCTGAGGCCGGAACCGCCGCAGCTGCTCTACCACAAAGCCCAGCAGTTCTTCCTGGCTTTCTCCTTTGCTTTCGTGGAGGGCATAGGCACGGTTCTGGGTCCGGCAAAAAAGATCATGGAAGGGCCCAAATACAGGATAGGTTGTCACCCCCACGGACCAAAGGCCATCCAGCATCTCGTGGCACCGACGGGTGCCGCAGTTGCGGTGATTCGTCAGGTATACGACCAGAGCCTCATATCCGCGCTCTCCGGCATAGTCGGGAAGCAGCCCCGCAAAGAAGAGATGTTCGTCGTCACCGTGAGCGGAGAAAAGCATCAGATCCGTCTGTCCTTCCCTGGGCGGCTTCCACTTCTGGACAAAGTCCGGCACCTCTCCGGAGGTGAACAGGTACAGTTCGTTTACCTGGGCCGCACTGTCAGGGAAGGAAAAGGTGACGGTCTGGGGCGCGTAGCCGAAGGCCTCCTCGAGATCCAGAAATTCATGTAAAAACCCCCGCTGCCCGAAGGCAACGGCCTTTTCCGAATCTGTAACGGTATATTCGCCGCATTCCGTGTCAAAAATTAGGTAAGCGGAGCCGATGCCCCGGGGATCGGAGAGGGTCAGGCAGCCCCGGATCGTAGTGGCGCGAAGGGAATCTCCGTCAAACAGGCGGGAGACATCGGGTATCTTTTCCGGTTCCACAATCCGCTCTGTACCGCTGATATTCAGGGCTTCTTCCCCCATACCCTGTGCGGCAGGAATTATAGAAAACAATAAAACACCGCACAGCGGGCTGCACAGCAAACGGCGGAAGAAACGAGCACGCATAAGAAATCTCCTTTTCATGGGAAAAGCTTTTCTTGACAGTCCATCCCACCCTATTGTACAATATAGAAAAACGCCGAAGAGAGGAAAAAACTGTGGAATCAAGCCGGGAAATCGGGCGCCTGCCAGAACTGCTGCTGCCCTGGTATGCCCAAAACCATCGCCTTTTGCCCTGGCGGGGCACTCGGGAGCCATACCACATTTGGCTGTCGGAGATCATGCTCCAGCAGACCCGTGTGGAGGCGGTACGGGGCTATTATGCCCGGTTTTTGGAGATTCTTCCAAGCGTGGAAGCGCTATCTTCCTGTGATGACGAGACGCTTCACAAGCTTTGGGAGGGCTTAGGCTATTACAGCCGGGTACGAAATCTGAAAAAGGCTGCCCAGGTGATTATGGACACCTATCACGGCGTCTTTCCCCAAACCTATGAGGAAATTCTGGCATTGCCAGGGATCGGGGAATATACGGCGGGAGCCATCTGCTCCATCGCCTATAATCTGCCCACACCGGCGGTGGACGGCAATGTGCTGCGTCTTATGTCCCGGCTGCTGGACGATCCCGCCCCCATCGATCTGCCCGCCACCAAAAAACGAGTGACGGAAATGCTGGCGGAGATCTACCCAAAGGAAGCGGGGAATTTTACCCAGGCATTGATGGAATTGGGGGCCACCATCTGCGGCCCCAACCGAAAGCCGGATTGTGAAGCGTGTCCGTGCAGGACGATTTGCCATGGCTATTGCAGCGGCACCATGGAGACCCTTCCGGTAAAAACCCCTAGAAAAAAGCGGCGGCATGAGGAATACACGATCTTTATCCTGTCCTGTGACGGAAAATATGCCCTGGAGAAGCGAAAGAATGAAGGGCTGCTGGCGGGACTGTGGCAGTTTCCCAATGTGCCGGGGCAGCTTACCACCGGGGAAGCCTTGGAAGCAGTGGAAAAGACGGGCCTCAGGCCCAGGGAAGTGTACAGGGAGGTTTCCCGGAAGCACATTTTCACCCATATTCAGTGGAATATGAAGGGCATCTATCTGGAGGTTTCCGAAGCTGGGGGCCCCTTCCACTGGCTTACGGCCAAGGAAATCGATACCCAGGCAGCGCTTCCTACGGCATTTCGCCAATTCTGGCAGGAGGTAGAAAAAGATGTTTGATTATCATATGCACTCCCGGGTGTCCTTTGACGGGCACGATACCGGAGAAGCCCTGGCAAAGGCAGCAAAAGCCGCCGGGCTGAAGGAAATCTGCTTTACCGATCACTTAGACTATGACCCCATGGCCCAGGTCCAGACTATGCTGTTTACCCAGGAGGCCTACCGAAGGGAATACGAGGGCCTGAGTCTCCCCGGCCTGAAAATCCGGCGGGGGGTGGAATTTGGCATGACTCCTGACAATAGGGAAACTTTTCGGAAGGATGTGGAGGCATATCCCTATGACTTTGTCCTGGGTTCCGTCCATTTTGTAGACGGGCTGGATGTGTATTGGAAGCCCTACTGGGAAGGAAAGACCGTGGAGGAAGCAGAGCGGCGGTACTTGGAAGAAACCCTTGCCTGTGTACGGTACCACGACACCTTTGACGTGCTGGCCCACCTGAACTTTGTCAGCAAGGCCGCCGATCATCCAGCTCCCCGGCCCCTGCCCTATGAAACCCACAGGGAAATTGTGGATGAAGTTCTGCGGACCCTGGCAGACAAGGGAAAGGGCCTGGAAATGAACACCAGCGGGGTAGACCGGTGCGGGGGATACCTGCCCACGGCGGATTTCTTTCGGCGCTTCAAGGAGTTGGGCGGCGAAATCGTCACGGTTGGCTCCGATGCCCACCGGTGCAACCGGGTGGGACAGTATTGCCGGGAAGCCGCTGAAATTTTGAATGATATCTTCGGCTATGTGTGTACATTTGAAAACCGGAAGCCGATTTTCCATAAGCTATAAGGCCCGGCTTGCAATCTTTCCCAGAATGTGATAAAATAACCTATATTTCACGAAACAAGGATGTGCAACGACTATGAGAAAGCTGAGTCGCGGCGCATACGAGGATACAAAGGGCTTCGTCCGGGTGGCGGAAACGCTGCTGGAAATCCTGATTCTGACGCTGCTTTACTACTGGATCTGGGACACGAAGTATGATCTATCCTATTTTGCCTATAAAGGCAAGTATGTGCTGATGGGCGTGTATGCGGTACTGACCTATATCTTCTTCCAGAACTCGGAATGCACCATGTTCGGCCATTTGAGCCGGATCGATTTGGTGCTGGGGCAGGTCATTGCTCTTTTCCTGGTGAACTTCATTACCTATTTTCAGCTGTGCCTGATTGCCAACTTCATGCTGTCCCCCACGCCCATGCTGCTGCTGTATGCTATGGAGATTGTGGTGGCGGTGGTTCTGGTGCAGGTGTATGCAGGGCTGTATCACAAGCTGTACGCGCCCCACAATATGCTGCTTATCTACGGCAACAAGCGGGGTGTGGAGCTGAAAATCAAAATGGACGCCCGGAAGGATAAGTACCACATCAGCGGCATTCTAAGCGCCGAAGAGGGCTATGAGGTGATCATCCGGGAGATCTCCAAGTATGACGCGGTGATTCTCAATGATATCCCTGCCCAGCTTCGCAACGATATTCTGAAATTCTGCTACCGCTACCGGGTGCGCACCTATGTGGCACCCAAGCTGACGGATATCATGCTTCGGGGAGCGAAGAATAACACTCTGTTCGACACCCCCTTGCTGCTGGTGAAGGGCACTGGCCTGACCCCGGCCCAAAGGGTTGTCAAGCGAGGGATGGACATTCTCCTGGGCGCTATTGCCATGATTCCCGCGGCGCCGATTATGCTCATCATTGCCGCCGCTATCAAGATCGAAGACGGCGGGCCGGTATTTTACAAGCAGAAGCGCATGACCCAGTGGGGTCGGGAATTCGACATCCTGAAATTCCGCAGCATGATCGTGGACGCCGAGAAGTATGCCGGGGCGGTGCTGGCCACGGAGGAGGACCCCCGCATCACCAAGGTGGGCAAGGTCATCCGCGCTGTTCGCCTGGACGAGCTGCCCCAGCTGCTGAATATCCTGAAGGGGGATATGAGCGTCGTCGGCCCCCGGCCGGAGCGGAGGGTCATTGCGGAGGAATATTACAAGGAGATTCCGGAATTTGCCTACCGTCTGAAAGTCAAGGGCGGCCTGACGGGCTATGCCCAGATCTACGGGAAATATAATACCAGCGCCTATGATAAGCTTCGGCTGGACCTCATGTATATTGAGAACTATTCCTTGCTTCTGGATGTGAAGCTGATTATTCTGACATTGCGGATTCTATTCAGCAAGGACAGCACGGAGGGCGTGGATATTGCGGCGGAAAATGCGCGGAAGGCGGAGGAACTGATCCAGAACTTGGAAGACCAGAACGATATGGAAAAATAGGAATGCGGATATGGATCGAAAAAGAGGAAACAGTGGAATGAAACCGCTGTTTCCTCTTTCTGCTTATATTGTCTTCGGTAAACGCAGATCCACTTCAAAGCCGCCAAACTCACTGCGCTTTATCTCCATTTCCCCGCCGTGGGCATGGAGAATCTGTCCCACAATATGCAGGCCCAGGCCGTGGCGCTGCTGGTCGGTGCTTTCGTCACAGACCATGTAATGGGGCGCGTGGTTCAGCGCGTCGATCTGTTCCTCTGTAGCGCCGATTCCGTCGTCGGCAACCGTGACCGTGTAAGCGCTGCCTTCCTCTGTAACCCTTATGTGGATATGGCAGCCCTGCTCGTTATGGTTCATGCTGTTTTGAATCAGGTTGCCAAGTGCCCGCTTGATTAAAGCCTTGTCGGTGTTTACGGGGCAGACGGTGAGGCTTTCCTCCGTTTCCCAGAAAATCAGGTACTTTTCATCCAGATTCAGATTGATAAAATCAGCTGTAACCTGACGAACGATGGCAATCAGGTTTTGCTTTTCCAGATGGATGGGCTGCATATTGTATTCCAGCTTGGAGGCAAGATTCAGATCGTTTACCAGATCCCGTATTCGCTGGCTCTGGCGCAGAATGACGGCGGCCTTTTGCCGTTCTTCTTGGGAGAGATGCGTGTCTTCTTTTAGCTGATCCGCATAGCCCATTACCATGGACAGGGGCGTCCGGATGTCATGGGACACCCCGGCGATCCAGTTGGCTCTGGCGGTTTCCTTTTTGGCAAGCATATGCTCCTGCTTCTGAAGCCTCGCGGCGGCCTCATTGATATGGAACGCCAATTCCGAAAACACGCCGGTTTCCCGGATTCGAAGCCCGCAGTTTTCGGTCAGATTCTGGATGCCTTCTATGAGAGGCCCCACAGAGCGGATAAGCTTTCCCGTCACCACCATGTAGATCAGGAATATCAGGAGGACATTGCACAGGAAAGCGGTCAGGAGCGTCTGAGGCAATGTGACGATGAAATCATAGTCCCAGGTGGGCCACATGGATTTCCAGTACCGGGTGGGGGGATAGCCCAGCACCACAATGCCCCCTTCGGTATCGCCCACATAGGTGGGGCAGTCCCGGAGATACCCAAGGGTCAGGTCCGAAACCTGGGAGAGGGAATAGGTAAGGGGAAGCCCCTCCGGGAGGTTTCCCGTATGCCAGGTCACAGCGTGGGTTTCATTATCGATCCGTATGGCCCAGGCGTTTTCTGCTTCTAAGGTCTTGGCATACGCTTCATCCAGAAAATACCCGTCGACCTCCTTCCGGAGCGCTTCTCCGACTTCATCTGCCAGGGTGTAGGGGGACCCGCTGGGAGTTTGACGGGAACCAACCTGAATCAGGACAGCAATATTTAAAAAGAAAAGCAAAATTAAACTGACAAACAGCACACCTACAAACCTTCGGATCAGCTTTGGTACACTCTTCATGGCCGCTTCCCACCTACTATCAGCTTATAGCCCAATCCCTTCACCGTAATCAAGGATGCGGGGTGGGATGGGTCCGACTCAATCTTTTCCCGGATGCGCCGGATATGGGCCATCAGGGAATTTTCATATCCGTAGGGATTGTCCCCCCAGGCCGCTTCGCACAGGGCGTCGATGGTCACGATGCGGCCGGCGCTGCGGTACAGGGCGGAGAGAATGTCGTGCTCCTTGGCCGTCAGAGGGATGGTCGCGCCGTCCCGAATTACCTGGGCACGGGCAAAGTCAATTTCGCTGTTTTGAAGACGTACGAGAGGATTTTCCCCCTTATAGCTTCGGCGCAGAATGGCCAGCACCCGGAGGGTCAGTTCCTTCGGAAGAAAGGGCTTGACCATGTAATCGTCCGCCCCCAGGCCCAGCCCCCGGAACTTATCCTCATCTTCGCCCCGAGCAGTCAGAAAGAGAATGGGGTAGTCTCCGGTTTCCCGGAGCCGCCTCATCAGGTCAAATCCATTGCCGTCCGGGAGCATCACATCCAGAATGGCAAGCTCCGGGTGAAAGCCTTCGGAGACAGCGATGGCCTCCTTTACGTTTCCCGCTGTCCGGATGCTCAGGAAACCGTCCTCCCTTAAGATGGACACCACCATGCTTAGAAGAGCTTGCTCGTCGTCCACCAGCAGGATGCGTTTTTGTTTCAGGTAATCAGAGTCCATAAGATTCCCTCCTTTGCGTATTCATTATAGCATAAAAATCCCGCCTTGGGGAGTTTGCGCCCAAATGTAAGGAAGATGTAAGGTTACGGAAAGGCTGGCGCAAGGTTGGCGCGATAGAATAAGGCCGTACTTAAGGAGGTGCAAGCGACATGAATATCATCGAAACGAATCGCTTAACGAAAACCTACGGAGATTTTACCGCGGTTTCAGGGATCGACCTGCATATCCCCAAGGGAAAGGTCTACGGTTTCCTTGGCCCCAACGGGGCGGGGAAGTCCACCACCATGAAAATGCTGCTGGGACTATTGAGACCCACAGGCGGCAGCTTTACCATGGACGGCAAGCAGTACCCGGAGGATCGTATGGAGATTTTGAGGGAGGTAGGCTCCCTGATCGAAGCCCCTGCCTTTTACGGGAATCTGACCGGGGAGGAAAACCTGGAGATTCTCCGGCGAATTCTGGGGCTTCCCAAGTCCGACCTGGCGGAGGCGCTGGAAATTGTGGGGCTGACCCAATTTAGGCTTCGGCTGGCGAAGAACTATTCTCTGGGCATGAAGCAGCGACTGGGGTTGGCCGGGGCCCTCATCGGGAAGCCGCCTATCCTCATTCTGGACGAGCCAACCAATGGCCTGGATCCGGTGGGCATCCATGAAATCCGAACCCTGATCCGTTCCCTGCCCGAAAGATACGGATGCACCGTGCTGGTGTCTTCCCATCTGCTGTCCGAAATCGAACTGATGGCGGATACCATCGGGATCCTGAACCACGGGCATCTGCTGTTTGAAGGAACCCTGGACCAGCTCCAATGGAACGCCGCGTCTCTGGGCTATCCCACCGACAACCTGGAAGAGATGTTCCTGGCCCTCATCGACGGGGACAACCGGAAAAGGGGTGCCATCCAATGAACGCTGTGACACTGGAATGGAAAAAGCGGAAGCGGACGGGGCTGCTGACGGCGTACCTAGGCGGCGGCGTACTGGCAGGCATTCTTCCGATTGCGCAAATGCTCCTCCGGCCGGAGCGGTTTCTCGGCCAGCCGGGAACTCCCGTGGAGATCCTGCTGGGCGAAAACGGACAGATGATGGCCATGCTGAATGTGCTGCTGACGGTGGCGGGGACGTGTCTAGAATATCATCTGGAATACGCGGACAACGCTATGGGGAAAATGGAGGCCCTGCCCCTGCCTGAAAGCGCCCTTTTTATAGGAAAAGGGATTCTCACTAGCCTTTTGACCCTGCTTACCCTGACCATCGAAGCGGGTATGATAGCCTTCTGTGCCTTCCACTGGTTCGGAGCCGGAAAGGAGATGCTGGGGCAACTGCTGAAAACTTTTGGTTATCTCTTCGCACTGATGCTGCCCTGCATTTTCCTGTCTCTGCTGATTGCCGAAGCCTTTCCCAATATGTGGGCAGCATTGGGTATTGGGGTGATCTGCGTGTTCATTGCCACCATGATTCCCACCGGCCATTTTGCCTTTTCCCTGATTCCTTACGCGCTGCCCTTTCAGCTGCCCGGGGAGGAAATGGGGCGCTATCTCCTGGGGGCTGCTTGTGAACTGGGAGTAATCGGGCTCATGCAGTGGATTTACAGAAAGGGAAGGAGGGCGCTTGCATGAACCTTCTGTCACTGACCCGGGTGGAATTCCAGAAAATCAGACGATCCGGGATTCTGCTTATTTTATTTGCCGCCACGGTGATTCTTTGGATTCCGTCCATCCTGAACGCGGAAATGAACTTCACCATGGGCGACAAGGGAATCCCCATCTCTCCGGAAGGAAACTACTTCATCCAGGGCTTTCTGGGAATGGCCTGGTTTATGTTCCCCGGAAGTATGGTGGTCAGCACGGTGCTGCTGAGCCAGACTGAGCGGGGGAACAAAGGCATCCTCAAAATGCTGACCTTGCCGGTAAGCACGACGAAATTCTGCCTTGCGAAATTCCTTGTTCTGCTGACCCTGGCCCTTTCCCAGGTCCTTATGATGACCGGGATGTACTACCTCAGCGGGGCAATTGCATCCCATACCCAGGGCTACGACCTGCTTCTGCCCCTGCCCTATGTCCTGAAAGAGGCTGGGATTGTGTACATTGCCTCCATTCCCATGCTGGCGGTTTTCTGGATGCTGTCCGTCTGCATTCAGACGCCTATTTTTTCCATGGGAATCGGTCTTGCGTCCATTGTGCCCTCGGTGCTGGCCATCAATACCAGGGTGTGGTATCTGTACCCCATGTGCTATCCCTTTTATGTACTGGCGGCGGAGCAGAGCAGGCTCACGGAAAACGGGACTGTATCGGTAATGGAATCGGCGCCCTGGATTACGGCGGCCATGGTGGTAACATGTGTGTGTCTAACGGCGGCCTGCCTCCGTTTTGGGCAGGCGGAAAGGAAATAAACGAATGAAAAACAAAATTTACACGGCGGTCAGCGCTATTATGATGCTGGTACCCTGGACGATTCTGCCCCTGAGAAGCTATGATTGGGCGCTCCAGTCTCCCGTGGCGGAGATTATGATTTCCTGCTACGCGGCATTTATGATCTTCAGTGGAATCTTCACTGGTCTTGCCTATGGGAAGGGGAAGATTCAGAACAATCTGATGAAGGTCTGCCTGATTGTGAACGGATTGTACGCTGCCGGAGGCGTGGCAGCATTTGGAATGATAATCCTTCCCAAAGTCCTGTAAGGGGGCGGATGCAATGAGAAAAAGAAAAGCATGGAAACCGGTGCTTTTGGTTTTATGCCTGGGGATTCTGTCTGTACTGTGTAAGGAGGTACACAAATGCTGAAAAAAAGATGGCGTATTGTGCTGATGGCTTTATGTCTGACAGTGGTATTTACGGGCTGCAACTTCAGTTCCGGCGGGGATGACCTGAAAGAGGACCTGCTGGATGGATTTAACCACTGGATGCAGTCTCTTAGCAAGTATGCCCTGACGAAAGATAAAGACCTGCAAGGGGAAAAGAAAACGGGCATCGACGACTATACAGGTACTTATGGGGCGGATTACCAGGGCTTCAACGGGGAAGAGGTCCTCTTTGGCGGGACAGCCTGGGAGAGAAAGAACGGGAATCGTCTGGACGTAACCTATGGGCTGACCATAGAGAGCGGCACAGCGGAGCTTCTCTGGATTTCCGGCACAGATCAATACACCATTGCCAGTGAAAGTCAGGAGGGTACAAAGATCTACACCCTTTCCGCCGGGGATAATTATCTTGTACTGAAAGGGGAGGACTTCATGGGCAGACTGGACGTGACCGTAGGAGACGCAGAGGACTGAGCAAAAACGGACCGGCAAGGTTTTCGTCCTGCCGGTCCGTTCGTTCTCTTTTTACACGTTGAACAGGAAGTTGACAATGTCGCCGTCCTTCATGACGTATTCCTTGCCTTCGCTGCGAACCAGACCCTTAGCCTTGGCCGCCGCCATGGTGCCGCAGGCCTTCATGTCCTCAAAGGCAATGACCTCCGCCCGGATGAAGCCCCGCTCAAAGTCGGTGTGAATTTTGCCCGCTGCCTGGGGAGCCTTGGTGCCTTTTTTGATGGTCCAGGCCCGGCACTCGTCGCTGCCAGCGGTGAGGAAGGAAATGAGGCCCAGCAGGGAATAGGAGCTGCGGATCAGCCGGTCCAGGCCACTTTCCTTTACTCCCAGCTCCTCCATAAATATGGCCTTTTCCTCGGGATCGTCCAGCTCGGCAATGTCCGCCTCCAGCTTGGCGCAGATGGGCAGCACCTGGGAGCCTTCGCTGTCCGCAAGCTGCTTCACTGCCATATAGTGGCGGCTGCTTTCCGGGTCGTTTACCTCATCCTCACCAAGGTTCGCAACGTAGATCGTCTTTTTCAGGGTGAGCAGATCGGAGGTGGCAATGAGAGCCAGATCCTCCGGATCGTCGGTGAAGGTTCTGGCAAGCTTCCCTTCGTTCAGATGGGCCAGCAAATCGGTAAAGACAGTAACCTCCCGCTGGAACTTCTTGTCGCCGCCCTTCATGGCCTTCTGGGCCTTGTCAATGCGGCGCTCCACCATTTCGATGTCCGCCATCACCAGTTCCAGATTGATGATGTCAATATCCCGGAGGGGATCGGTGGTGCCCTCCACATGGGTCACGTTGCTGTCTTCAAAGCAGCGAACTACATGGACGATGGCGTCGGTGGTACGGATGTTGCTGAGGAACTTGTTGCCCAGACCCTCGCCCTTGCTGGCACCCTTTACCAGGCCGGCGATGTCCACGAACTCCACGATGGCGGGGGTGGTCTTCTTGGGCTTGTGCAGTTCCGACAGCCAGGTCAGACGCTCGTCGGGCACGGAGACCACGCCCACGTTGGGATCGATGGTGCAGAAGGCGTAGTTGTCCGCAGGGACCCCCGCATTGGTGATGGCGTTAAACAGGGTGGACTTGCCCACGTTGGGAAGTCCCACGATACCGAGTTTCATAGTTTGTCTACCTATCCAGAAAGCCGTTTTCTTCGGTTTCTGCCTTTCTTCGGAAAGGAATACTTTCCGTATTTTTCAATTATTTAATATAACATAAAGAAGGATTTTTTGCAATGCCGCAGGGGGAATATTTTCCGTATGTCCGACAGTAAAAAATTTTCGAAAAATAACCCCCGGGGGGGCTTAAAATCCGGGTCGGGGATTGCTACAATATAAAAAAACAAAAAGAGAGGGAAATGTCTATGCATATGGCAGACGCACTGCTTTCTCCCGCTGTGGCCGCGACCATGTACGCCGCTTCCGCGGTTACGGTTGGCGCTTCCGTAAAAACGCTGAAAAAGGATGAAACCACCGCGAAGCTTCCCGCCATGGCGGTGACTTCCGCGCTGGTGTTCGCGGGACAGATGATCAATTACACCATTCCTGGAACTGGTTCTTCCGGCCATCTGTGCGGCGGTATGATGCTCTCCGCATTGCTTGGGCCTCAGGCGGGATTTTTGTCCATGGTGGTGATTCTCACCATACAGAGTCTCTTCTTTGCCGACGGCGGGCTTTTGGCTCTGGGAGCGAATTGCTGGAACATGGCTTTCTACGGGTGCTTCGTGGGGTATTACCTGCTATGGCGTCCCATCATGCGAAGCGGACTGTTTGGAAAATTGGGTGCCAAAGGCGCAGGCCGGGCCAAGATCATGCTGGCATCTATCCTTGGCTGTGTGATTACGCTTCAGCTGGGCGCTTTCTCTGTGGTTCTGGAGACCTCCCTTTCTGGCATCACCGAGCTGCCCTTCAGCGCGTTCGTGGGGATCATGCAGCCCATCCATCTGGCCATCGGTCTGATCGAGGGCCTGATTACCTCCGCTGTGCTGGTGTTTGTGTATGAAGCCCGTCCAGAGCTTCTGATGGATTTGAACACCGGCGATGTGGCTCAGAGCAGATTTTCCCTGAAAGGGACCCTCATCATTCTGGCCGTGGCGGCGTCCATTGTGGGCGGCGGCCTGAGCCTCATGGCCAGTTCCTACCCTGATGGTCTGGAGTGGTCCATGTTCGGAAACACTGAGTCCGGCTACAGTGAGAACATGGGGCTGGATGAGGAGAACTTCGGTGTTTCCAGCAGCGCCGCCGATACCGCCGGGTCCATCCAGGAGAAGACCGCCTTCCTGCCGGATTATGCCTTCGCAAATAGCGACAGCGCCGCAGGCACCACCGTTTCCGGCCTGGTCGGCTCCGCAATCGTGGCGGGGGTAGCTGTGCTGGTATGTTTGGCCGGCGGCTTCTTCCGAAAGAAAAAAGTTGCTGCAAAAGCATAAAAAGTATGCTATGATATCGGAGGCGCTGATATGGCGTCTCCGATTATCGTTGTGTGAGGAAAACGGATGGATAAATTATCGAAGGCCCAGTGGGAACTGCGGGAAATGGACGCCCTGGCGGCGGAGGATTCTCCCATTCACCGGCTGCATCCCCTGTGTAAGCTGCTGGTCACTATCGGGTATATCGTCACGGTGGTGTCCTTTCCCAAATATGATTTTACCGGGCTGATGGTCATGGTGCTCTACCCGATTCTCCTGTTCCAGGTTTCCGGGATCCCGGTGGGCACCTGCTTTTATAAGCTGCGGGTGGTGCTGCCCCTGGTCTGCGCCGTGGGCTTGGCAAATCCCTTTCTGGATCCTACGGTTTTTCTGCGGGTGGGAAGCCTGACCATCACCGGAGGCGTGGTTTCCATGGTGACGCTGATGATGAAAGGGGTCTTTTCCCTGATGGTGTCCTTTCTGCTCATTGCCACCACCTCCATCGATGCCCTCTGCGCCGCCCTGCGAAAGCTGCATTTGCCCTCCATTTTTACCACCCTGCTCCTGCTGACCTACCGCTATATTGGGGTCATGCTGAATGAGGTGAGCATTATGAGTGAAGCCTACAAGCTTCGCGCTCCCGGGCAGAAGGGAGTTCATATCTCCGCCTGGGGTTCCTTCCTGGGGCAGCTTCTGCTGCGGAGCATGGACCGGGCCCAGGAGCTGTATGACAGTATGGTTTTGCGGGGCTTTGATGGGGAGTTTTATTATGCCGATGTAGCGGCTTGCAGACTTTCTGACGTCCTGTATGTGGCTGCTTGCGCCGCCGCGTTTTTTGTGGTAAGACGAGTACCGGTTGTGGCAATGCTTGGCGGACTGTTTGTGGGGTGATAACGATGATTGTGTTTCAAAATGTGTCTTTTTCCTATGAGAACGCTGTCCCTGTGGTGGAAAATCTCAGCTTTACCATCCGGGAAGGGGAGACGGTGGGCCTGATCGGGGCCAACGGCGCGGGAAAGTCCACCATTATGAAGCTGCTCCTGGGACTGCTCCAGGGCACCGGGGAGATTACCGTAGGCGGTCTGGCCCTGAACAAACAGAATCTCCCGGCCATCCGGCAGAAGATCGGGTTTGTTTTGCAGGATTCTGACAACCAGATGTTCATGCCTACGGTCTACGAGGATATGATTTTCGGGCCTCGGAACTATGGCCTGAGCAAAGAAGAAACGGAGCGCCGGGTAGATGCGGTGCTGAATCGTCTGGGCTTACAAGACTTAAAGCACCGCTACAACCACAAAATCTCCGGCGGCGAAAAGCGGATGGCGGCCATCGCCACCATCCTGGCCATGGAGCCGGAGGCAATTGTGATGGATGAACCTTCCACGGCCCTGGATCCGGTGAACCGGAGAACGGTGATCAACACCATTTGTGGGCTTCCCCAGACCAAGCTGATTGCTTCCCACGATTTGGACATGATTCTGGACACCTGCCAGCGTGTGATTCTCCTGTCCCACGGCAAGATCGTGGCAGATGGGGAGACCGAAACCATCCTGCGGGACAGGGAACTGCTGGAACGCAACCGGATGGAGCTGCCCTTCTGCCTGCAAGGGCCCCGCAATCACAAGGGCGAAGCCTGATATCATGCAATGAAAACCCCTTCCGGCTTAAGAGCAGGAAGGGGTTTGCTGTGAAGACAAAGGGTCTATCCGAATCGAAGGGCGATGTTCAGCCGTCCCTTCCGGAAGTCTGCATGGATGGTGCCGCCCATCCGCTCCACTAAGGTCCTGGCAATGGATAAGCCCAATCCGGTGGAATTTCGGGCGGCCTCCACGGTGAAGAACCGGTCGAAAAGCTTCTCCACCTGTATTTCGTTCAGATCAGAGGCGGCGTTGGAGAAGAGAATTTCCCCATCGTCCCGGAGGGTGATTTCCAGGTCCCCGTCGCTGTATTTCAGGGCGTTGCTTAAAAGGTTGCTGAACACCCGGCCCAGGGCCTCCCGGTTCAGCTGCATTTCAATCCGCTTGCCGCTCATGTGAATCTGGGGTCGGATGCCCCGGGCGGTCAGGGCGGCGTAGAAGGAGGCAATGCTTTCTTCCAGGGCGCTGTTCAGGCAGACCGTTTCTGGTGCCGGCTCCTGGGCGGAGAGAATGACAGAGTACTGCTGACGTAAATTATCCTCAGCGGTCATGTCCAGATAGATGGAGGGCGTCTCCACCACCGCTCCTATCCGGCGCCGGGCTTTGGCGATCCTTTGGCCTGTGCTCCGGATGCCGTACAGCTGAAAGCTTCCGGAGGTAGGCTCCTGCAAGCCGCAGATAAGCCGGATCAGAGTGGTTTTGCCTGCGCCGTTGCGGCCAACGAAGCCGTAAACCGCCCCCTTGGGTACGTGCATGTTCAGCCCGCCCAGGGCTTTGAAATGGCGGTACTGTTTCCCGAGATTCTCGGTAGTCAGGATGTATTCCATAGGAAATCATCTCCTTTTCTGTGATGACCCTATTCTAGGGGGAAAGAGTAAAGAAAACGGTCAAGAAAGAAGTCAAGATTTCGTCAAGATTCTTCTGTAAGCTTAAATCCGATCCCCCACACCGATTCAATGTAGTCCTTCCCGACCACGTCCCGGAGCTTTTTTCGCAGGTTGCTGATGTGCTGCTTCAGGGAGCTTTCCGTGCAGTCCGGGGTGTCTTCGCTGATCCGGTCCAGCATGACGGACTTGGCGATCACCTGGCTGGGGTTCATCATGAGCAGCTTCAAAATGGCGCACTCCGTCCGGGTCAAACGGACTTCCGTCCTGTTTACCGTCACCATATGGGAGATAAGATTCAGGTGAAGGTCCCCGGCGGTGATTCCCTCCGCCGTGATGCCGCCGCCACCCCGCAGCTGTACCGTGATCCGGGCCAGCAGTTCGGAGGTGTCAAAGGGCTTTGTCATATAGTCCGCCGCCCCGCCCAGAAGCAAGCTTACCTTATCCCCCACATCCGCCTTGGCGCTGAGGACGATCACCGGGATCCCCTGAATTTTAGGGAGTACTTCCTCGCCGGACAGTCCCGGCAGCATCAGATCCAGCAGCACCAGGTCGGGTCGATTCCGGGTCAGAAGCAGCAATGCTTCCGTGCCGGAATAGGCCCGGAGGACATGATAGCCCTCCCGCCTGAGCAGCGCTTCCAGCATATTTCCAATATAAATGTCGTCATCCGCAATGGCAATGGTTTTCATATTCTATCCTCCGGAAGCGGAACTTTTTTGCAAGTATACCATGAAACCCTGGTGTTTTCCACCCCAATTCCATAATCGTTCAGTTTTTTAAACAGATATTAAGAACCGCAAGACGATGGCCCTGCGGTTTTATATGGCAAAATCTATCAAAGCTGCATCGATGCCGGAGCCCTGACCTGCATGGTGGGACATATTATGCTGCCTGCCTACAGCCGGAAATTAAACCCGAAACTGAAGGACGAGGAGATCCTCCCCGCCAGCCTTTCCAAAGAGCTTCTCCAAGGTCTGCTTCGAAAGAAGCTGGGCTTCAATGGCCTCATTGTCACAGACGCCACAACCATGGCCGGTTACATGATGGCCATGGCCAGGAAGGACGCGGCGCCCCACAGCATTGCCGCCGGTGCGGATATGTTCCTGTTTAATCGGAACGTGGAAAAGGACTACGGGTATATGCTCCAGGGTGTAAAGAACGGCATGATTACTCCCCAGCGGCTGGATGAGGCTGTCACAAGGATTCTTGCTACCAAGGCGGCACTGAATCTGCACCTGCCCCAGCCGGAACTTGACATGTCGGAAGCCAATGATATAATAGGATGTGAAGAACATAGACGGTGGGCAAGGGAATGCGCTGATGCGGCCATTACACTGGTAAAGCAGCAGGAGGGCGTTCTGCCGCTGACCAGGGAAAAATATAAAAGAATTCTCTTTTATCCGATTGAACCCAGCGAGGCAGGCGTATCCCAGTATACGGTTCGGGCAGGTGCCTGCCAGTCCATGCTGGAACGCCTCCGGGCGGAGGGCTTTTCAGTAGACGTATTCACCCCCGCTTCCGGCTCTGAGGGCCATACGCCTCCCGGAACCACCATCACTGAAAAGTACGACCTGATTGTGTATGTGGCAAATCTATCCACCAGAAGCAATCAAACAACGGTGCGGATTGAATGGGCCCAGCCCATGGGGGCGAACTGCCCTCTGTATCCTAATGAGGTTCCCACGATTTTTATTTCCGTGGAAAATCCCTATCACCTGCTGGATGTGCCCAGGGTTTGCACCTTCATCAACACCTACTGCTCTACAGAAGAGGTCCTGGAGAAGCTGACAGACAAGCTCATGGGGCGCTCTCCCTTTAAAGGAAAGAGCCCGGTGGACCCCTTCTGCGGAAAGTGGGATGCCCGGCTTTAAGAAAACAATGGCTCAAAATTCAGGAGGGAAACGATGGCACTGATTCAAGTCAATTTTGTATCACAAACTCTGTTCCGTACCGTTCCCATGCAGGTCATCCTGCCCGTGGACAAATTCTATGGGAAGGATGTCCGGCGGGAGGTCAAACCCTTTCAGACCCTGTACCTGCTCCATGGCCTGCTGGGCAACTATACCGACTGGGTGACGGGAACCCGAATCCAGCGGTGGGCAGAGGAGAAGAACCTGGCAGTAGTGATGCCCTCTGGAGACAATGCCTTTTACATTGACCAGGGAATCGGCAATCAGTATGGTGAATTCATTGGCAGAGAGCTTGTGGAAATCACCAGGCGAATGTTTCCTCTGTCTCATAAGCGGGAGGACACCTTCATCGGCGGCCTTTCTATGGGCGGCTACGGCGCCGTAAGAAACGGGCTGAAATATGCGGACACTTTTGGCGCGATTATCTCTCTTTCCGGCGCGCTGCACATTCTGGAGGAAGAGAACACCCGGATCGTCGGGCCGGAGCTGGTCTGCTTTGGAGACCTGACAGCGGCAAGGGCCAGCGATAAAAATCCCAGGGTTTTGGTGCAGCAGATGAAAGAACGCATGGCTCAGGATTCAACGGTACAATTTCCTAGAATTTTCCAGGCCTGCGGCACAGAGGATGGGCTGCTTGGGGTGAACCGTACGCTCCGGGACTTCTTCCGGGAAAATGGAATGGACGTAACCTATTACGAAGCGCCGGGAGGGCATACCTGGGATTTCTGGGATACCTTTATTAAGAAGGCCATCGACTGGCTGCCCCTGGAAGCCGGCGAAGAGGGCATCAACAGTGGGAATGTAAAATGAGAGAACACCTTTGAATTGTCTTCTACGATCAACACAAAACGGATGCAGCCCCATAGTGAGACTGCATCCGTTTCTTCCTGTGTGCCCAGTGAGAGCACACGCCATAGGGTGAAAGTTCCAAAGCCACTCGGTAGCGGGAAGGCTTAGCCAAAAATACGGGTGTCCATGGTGAGACGGAATCTAAAGAAAGCCGGGTTTTAAGAGCTGAAAGGTTCTCCACTCGCTTGCTGTGTTTGCTACCGTATCGCTCTTCTTACTTATGTAATCCAAGAACTGAGGTTTTAGCAACCATTTTCGAAACGAATCCACATCAGCCAAGGTGGTGTGTTTGGTTGATGGTGAATGTATCGGGTTTATACTTAACATTTATCCGCAACCATAACCGTTATAGTGAACTGCTTTGCGTCCATATCATAATTCCATTCGTAATCGCCCTGGTATTTTTGGATGGCTTTTTTCACGCTTTTTAGACCGAAGCCGTGGGCCTGGGTATCTGATTTCGTAGAGAGCAGACGGTTTCCTGACTGCTTGGGAGGGGTGTCACAGCTATTGGTTAAGATGATGACGCTGTAGGAATTGCGGTGGACTGTATTTAGTGAGACAGTTTTTTCGGTGGAATCCTCAGCGGCGGCAACGGCGTTGTCCATTAAATTTCCGAGAATTGCCACCAAGTCAATATCATCCAGTTGGGAGAGGCTGCAAACTTTTACATCATATTCAAACCGGATGCCCCGCATTTTACAATCTACAGCATACTTGTGTATGATTACATCCAGCAGTTTATTTCCGCTGTGGCAATTTCGGCTGTAATCCGCAAGCTGTTGGGAAAGTGCTGTTATATAGTTTCCAATCTGTGGATCGTCATTCAGTGCCTGAATTGCTGCCAGGTGTTTCTTCGCATCGTGGGCGTACATCATAAGCTGTTGATTCTGTTGTTCCAAGATTTGATAGTAGGATTGCTCAGTTTGAAGTCGGGTTAATTCGCTTTTCATTTGCATGGCTTCGTTGTCCTTTTTGACTTGGTGGGAGTAAGTAACGAACAGCAGGATAGCAGAGACAAAAAGGCAAACGCTGGCAATTGATAATAAATGTTGAATCAGCTGGCTGGTGCCCGGTTGAGAACATATCCGCCAGAAAATTCCTTGGCAAATTGTGACCGAAAGTGGGTAAAGCAAGAAATGAATTGGTATTTTTTCTGAGTTGTTTTTAGGATGTAAAACTCTGACAAGAATAAGCGCAATTAAAAAGAACAGCATCTTGCTCGTAGCTGCTTCAAAGATAGATAGCAAAAAATTATCCTTGTATTCCAGAAAATCATTGCATGTAATTGCAGAAGCAAAATATATTACTGAAATTTCTGCTGCCATGGAAATTATCACAAGAATTGCAGCATGGAATATGCTTTGCAGAAGTGACGACTGGTAGCATAGCACTGCGAATAAAATTATGTGCTTATCGGCTTAACTC
>DLAP01000050.1 GCA_002493965.1 Clostridiales bacterium UBA7044 | reverse complement strand
GGAAACAGCAGCACGTCCCGGATGCTGGCGCTGTCCGTCAGCAGCATCACCAGCCGGTCTACGCCGAAGCCCAGGCCCCCCGTGGGAGGCAGGCCGTATTCCAGGGCGGTGATGTAGTCATAATCCACCTGAGCGCGGCAGTCGGGGTCCAGGCTCTTCCGCTCCGCCACCTGACGCTCAAACCGTTCCTTCTGGTCGATGGGGTCGTTCAGCTCGGAGAAGGCGTTGCCATACTCCGTAGCGTTGATGAAGTATTCAAACCGCTCGGTAAAGGCAGGATCGTCGGGCTTGCGCTTGGCAAGGGGCGAATTTTCCACAGGATAGTCGTAAATGAAGGTGGGCTGGATCAGGTTCTCCTCCACAAAGGCGTCGAAGAATTCTGCAAGAATAGCCCCCTTGGTGGGGATCTCCGGCAGGTCCACATGCTTTTCCTTTGCAATGGCAATGGCTTCCTCGTCGGAGGAGATGGCTGCAAAGTCCACGCCGGAGTACTTCTTGACAGCCTCGACCATGGTCATCCGCTCCCAGTGACCCAGATCGATCTCCTTGCCCTGGTAGGTGATTTGCAGGGTCCCGCAGACCTTCTGGGCCACCGTCTTCATCATTTCCTCCACCAGATCCATCATGCCGTGGAAGTCGGTGTAGGCCTGGTACAACTCAATGGTGGTAAACTCCGGGTTGTGCTTGGGGTCCATGCCCTCATTGCGGAAGATACGGCCTACCTCATAGACCTTGTCCATGCCTCCAACAATCAACCGCTTTAAATACAGCTCCGTCTCGATCCGCAGCACCATGTCCATGTCCAGGGTGTTGTGGTGGGTGTAGAAGGGCCGGGCGGAGGCGCCGATCTCAAAGGGGGTCAGAATGGGGGTGTCCACCTCCAGGAAGCCCTTGCTATCCAGGTAGCGGCGCAGCTCTTGGAGAATCTGGCTCCGCTTCAGGAAGGTGTCCTTTACCTCGGGGTTCACAATCAGGTCCACATAGCGCTGGCGGTACCGGGTCTCCAGGTCCGTCAGGCCGTGATACTTATCCGGCAGGGGCAGCAGCGCCTTGGCCAGGAGAATCAGCTCGCTGACCCGGACGGACAGTTCCCCGGTCTTGGTGCGGAAGACCTCGCCCCGGCAGCCCACGATATCGCCGATGTCCATTTTCTTGAAGGCGGCGTAGCTTTCGTCGCCCAACTCGTCCCGCTTGACAAAGATCTGGATGTCGCCCTTGCCGTCCCGGAGGTTTGCGAAGCTGGCCTTGCCCATGACCCGCTTGGTCATGATCCGGCCGGCGAGAGACACGATCTTCCCGGAGTTTTCCTCGGCGGGCAGGCTTTC
Source organism: Clostridiales bacterium UBA7044 (assembly GCA_002493965.1). GTDB lineage: Bacteria > Bacillota > Clostridia > Oscillospirales > Oscillospiraceae > Faecousia. Next base: position 12,720 of record DLAP01000050.1, on the reverse strand, counting down.
AAATTCCGTCTTCAGCTCCGTGCTGTAGACGTCTACCGGGTAGCGGGTGATGGTAAAGGGATCCTGACGGTTGGAAACCAGCTCAGCCAGCTTCTCCCGGCGGATCTGCATCTGGTCGTTCAGGGACATTTCTCCCTGGGGTGCAAACTTTGCCATGGCTCAGCCCTCGCGAGAAACAGAGATGACCTTCATGGTATAGCTGCCATTGGGGGCATTGACGGTGAAGGTCTCCCCAGCGGCCTTGCCGACCACACTGCGGCCGAAGGGGGAATCGTCGGACAGCTTATGCTGCATGGGGTTGGCCTCCTGGGAGCCGGTGATCTTATACTCAATCTGATTGCCGTTTTCATCCTCCACCACTACGGTGCAGCCCAGGCCCACCCGGCCGGTGGCCTCGTTCTCGTCCTCAATGACCACGGCGTGGGACAGGATGTCCTCGATTTCCGCGATGCGGCCATAGAGCTTAGCCTGCTCGTTCTTGGCGGCATCGTACTCGGAGTTTTCGGACAAGTCACCGTAGGAACGGGCTTCCGCGATCATGGCGGCAACCTCCCGCTCCCGGGTGGTCTTCAAATAGTTCAGTTCCTTTTCCAGATCGGCAAGCCGAAGAGAAGTAATCTTAAATTCCTTTGCCATATTTCAAAATCCTTTCTCAGATAAAAGTTTTCCACATAAAAATGTTCATAGCTTTTGATATTATAGTGGAAAAAACTGCTGTAGTCAAGGATATTTTGCCTATTGGCAGGAAAAACCCCGGTGTTTTTTACACCGGGGCTCCGATTGGTCAGTCTTCTATCTTCTGTAGCAGGGTATCATAAATTTCCTTCGTCTGTGCTGGATCCTTCCCACTGATGACCACCGGCTTTCCCTTCACCGTCATGGTTATGGCGCTGTCCGGGCGGTAGTAGGTATAGCGGGTATACTGGGTATTCCCCGTCTGGAAGGTGCCCATCAGCAGTCGGAAGCTGCCATAGCCCCAAACCCGGAAGCCGGGATAATTCCCCTCCTGATAGGCGATTTCCTCAATATCCTCGTAGGCAACTGTCAGGTCGTCATAGAAGCTTGCGTCGATGGTAAAGCTGTTCTCCCCAAACTGGTAGCAAAGATTCCCGGTGAACAGGATGCACCCCACAAAGATCGCGATGGCCGCAAGAAACACCAGGGTGAACTTACCGAATTTGGAGGAGGTGAGATTCGCAATGGGAGTGAGTTCGTCCCCGTTGGCCTTCTGACGGCGGTAATACCGATAAGAGTAACCAACAGGCAGAAGCACCAGTACAAAAACAGATACGATCATCACGGGAACGGCCCAGTTCATGGGTAGGAAAGACCCCAGCGCAATGACCAGACCGCCGATGAACCAGACCTTGCCTCCAAACCGGTGGGTGGCGTTCCAGTTTTCCTCGCTGGTGTAGGCCCAGCTGACCTTGATACCAATGGTATAGTTCTGGCGGCACTTGGGCAGGTAGTTGCCGATAGCCATGAACATGATACCAAACAGCAGGCAGAAGATGATGGTAATGGGAAAATCCTGTCTCGTCCGGATCAGATAGTCAACGCCGCAGACCACCAGAGACGAAATGGGAATCGTCCACAGTACCATCCGCAGCGGCTTCTTCCCCTGCCTTTTCTGTCCGGGGTCCTTTGCGGTGGCAAAGGCACTCAGCCAGTACATGGCAAGGAAAATCAGCGGCGTCACCATATACGCGCCCCAATCCCGTCCCATCAGGAGCCAAATCAGAAGGGGCAGCAGGATCACAATGGAACCGGCAATCAGCGTTTTCTTATTTTCCCGAATCATTGGAAACCTCCGTTTCTTCCGCCAGCCAGCTTTGGCGGAGCTTCCAAAGAATCCACACGGACCCGATGGCGGCAAGGGTCAAAATAACATAGACGATGGCATAGGCAGCGGTCTGGGTCAGACGGTTGCCGCCCATATCGGTTGCCAGCATAGAAATCATGGCAGTGGAGTCCAGCAGGGTATGCATCAGCAGGCACACAAAAGCCCCTCTTCCGGCCTTCCCCCGATGGACGCCCCAGCAGACGATCATGGACATAGCGGCCTGGACAACCATGGTGAGAATCCGTTCGTAGCCTGCCAGCAAGAACATGACGGGACTGGTGGCGCAAAGGGTATCCCGAATGGTTCCAATGCCCATGGCAGCGTGGTTAATCAATTCGTCTAAGGCCCCGGCGTTAATCAGGATCATGAAAATGAGGTTATTCACATAGGTCATACCGACGACCAGCATAGCCTCGATGCCGCCGTGGCCCAGCCCTGCGGCGAGGGAATTCTGATAGGTCAGTTTTTTCCGGGCCATCCACTTTGCCACGGCGAAACGACCTGCCAATTCGAACAGCCCCGCGGTGAAGGCCAAGGAGAAGCAATACAGGAAAATGTGGTTCAGGGAGAAGTCAAGAAACCAGGAGGTTTCATTCAGAATATTCAAAATAGGCAGGCGAATCACCATCTGGGGAATCAGGAATCCCAGAGCGCCAAGCAGCCAGCCAGAGGCAACCCCCTGCCGCCTATTTTTCAGGCCGTAGACAATGAAGATCAGCACCGGCCCAATCAGGCTGATGAACAGCGTGACAATGCAAGCCAGGATAGAAGCGGTAGAAATCATAAATCATTCCCCTTTCAGATCGGTGAGCCAAAGCATAATTTCTTCCAGCACGGAGGCGTTCAGCTCGTAGAAGATAAATTTTCCTTCCCGGGTATCGGTAATCAGATCCGCATCCTTTAGTATCGACAGGTGCCGGGACACGGCGGCGGCGGTGATATCGAACTGCGACCCGATCTCTCCGGCGGAGCGCCGCCCGCCTTTGAGCAGGTTCAGGATCTCCCGCCGGGTGGGGTCAGCCAGAGCTTTCAGGGTCAGCTGCAGGGACATGGCGTCATCTCCTTCTCGCTGTCATTTAACAATTAACTTAATTGTTAAATGAATGATACCATAGAAGAAGGCTTTTGTCAATAGCGGAGAGGAAAAATATATGACCTTAGAAAAAAGTTCTATCAAAAATTGGGGTCAGGGTTCACAGCCCTGGCCCCAGCATTTATTATAGAGTCGCTATTTTTCGTCCAAATCCTCCAGTGCTGCCCTTACCGCCGCAATAACGAAGGCAGAAAAGGTGCAGTCCTTTCCCGCAATGGCCCGTTCCACCCCTTCCAGCACGTCATTGGGGAACCGGATCGTCTTATTGGTCGTCGGGGGAACCGACGGAATCTGAAACTTGCCCATACGCTTTACCTCGCAATGCACTTGTATTGCCTATAGTTTACGGTTGGCAACTTCAAAAGTATGCATTGCATTTGCAATGCTATTGTGCTATTCTATTACAGGGTGAGCATATGGCAGAATTTTGTTTGGACTGCTGGAACAAAATTATGGGAACGAATGACCCAGCGAAGAAGTATTTGATTTCCAAAGAACCAACGCTTTGCGAAGAATGCGGGAAATGGAAACCGGCCATCATTCGGATGAAAGGGCGCTATATAGCAGCCGAGTGGTTTCAGGAAAGAATTGAGTACCGGAAAAAACTATGAAAAATGCCCCCGAAGGGTTTTCCTTCGGGGGCATGGGCTTTTCAATCAGTCAGCGACGTAGGGCAGCAGGGCGATCTGACGGGCGCGCTTGATGGCGGTGGTCAGGTCACGCTGGTGAGCGGCGCAGGTACCGGTGGTACGGCGGGGCAGGATCTTGCCGCGCTCAGACAGGTAACGGCGGAGCTTCGCGGTGTCCTTGTAATCGATGCTGGTCACCTTGTCCACGCAGAACGCGCAAACCTTTTTGCGCTTGCGGGGACGCATACGCTGTTCGTTAGCCATGGGTTTTCCCTCCTTGTAAGTCTTTTGGAAAAGTTCAGTTCCGGATGACGCTTCTCAGAAAGGCAGCTGGGCGTCGTCGTCCTCCAGCATCGCGAAGTCGGACGCGGGAGCGCTGGCGGGAGCGGAATAACTGCCGTAGCCCGGCGCGGGAGCGGAATAACCGCTGTTGCCGCCGTAGTTATTGTTCCCGGCGTAACTACTGTTGCCGCTGTAGCTGCTGCCGTCGGAATCCCGCCTGCTGTCGCCGAAGTAGGCGTTTGCTACCACGACCTCAGCGGAAGTCCGCTTGTTGCCATCCTTGTCGGTCCAGTCGCGCATTTCGAGACGGCCGTCTACCACAATCATGCGTCCCTTGGCGAAATACTTGGAGATAAACTCTCCGGTCTGACGCCAGGCAACACAGTCAATGAAATCGGCCTTTCTCTCACCGCCGTCCTTGGACACGAAGTCCCGGTCTACGGCGACGCGAAAGCTTGCCACGGCCACACCGCTGCCGGTGCGCCGAAGCTCGGGGTCACGGGTCAGGCGGCCCATGATGGTAATGTGGTTGAGCATTTTCTTACTCCTCCACTGCGGTGGTCAGGCAGCGCATAACGCCTTCGGTGATCTTCATCACACGCTCCAGCTCTGCGGGGAACTCGGGCTTGGCTTCCAGGTTCATCAGAACATAGTAGCCCTCATTCAGATCGTTGATGGGATAGGCCAGACGACGCTTGCCCCACTCATCGATCGAGACGAGAGTACCCTCCGCCTCCACCATTGCCTTGAACTTTTCCACAAGTGCTGCGGTCTCCTCCTCGCCCAGGGTAGGGTCGATGATGTAGAGAACCTCATACTTACCGGTGATCTTAGCCATGTTGATTGCACCTCCTTTTGGACTTTTGGCCCCCGGACGCGCCGGGAGCAAGGATCGTCTGATTCACAGACCCAATTATTTTACAGGCTTTTCCCAGAAATGTCAAGCTTTTTTTCTTCTTTTTCCGGGAAAGACGGTTTTCCCCTTCCGAAAAAATAAGAAAAACTTAAACTCAGGGAAAAGACTTCCTAAGAAATCTATGCTATACTATTGTCAGACCAAAGTGAAGGAATGTGACCATATGCTATTAAAAGAAAAGAAGGGACTTTTGGCCCTATTCGTCATTCTGGCACTGCTGCTTACGCTGGTGCTGGGCGCAAAGCCCCTGTATAATCTCTACCGGGATGTAAGCTTTTCCTGGGTAGAGCGCTCCGATACCGAGAAGGCTGTTAAGGCTTTCGCTGAGGAAAACCACATCTCCTACGGCGAGTACCCCCAATACATCATTGACCTGATGGAGCGGAATCCGGAGACGGAGGACTTTGTCTTAAACTACCCCTTCCGGAAGCAGCAGACCGTGGATCTGGGCGCCTACAGTCGGGACACCGTTCCCCTGTTTCTCCAGTGGGATCCCATGTGGGGCTATGAAAAGTACGGCAGCAGCATTGTGGCTGTCACCGGCTGCGGGCCAACCTGCCTGGCCATGGTGGGCTACTATCTGACCGGCGACGAGAACATGACCCCAAATCAGGTGGCGAAATTCGCAGAGAAGAACGGCTACTACGCCAGCGGCTACGGCTCCTCCTGGACACTGATCAGCGAGGGCGCGGAAAAGCTGGGCCTGGAAGCCACGGAGCTGCCCCTGGTCAAGAAAAAGATTGAGGCTGCCCTGGAGGAGGGAACCCCCGTGATCCTTGCCATGGGCAAGGGGGACTTTACTTCCACCGGGCATTACATTGTCATGACCGGCGTAGAGGAGGGGGGCTTCCGGGTCAACGACCCCAACAGTCGGGTAAACTCCGAAAAGCTGTGGACATACGCGGAACTGGAAGGCCAGATCCGCAACATCTGGGCCATCCGCAAGGTCTGACGTTCTTACATCCCCGTGGGCAGGCCCGACCTGCCCACGGTTTTTTCTGCCCAAATTGTGGATTTTACCCAGTACCGGCTTCAAAAGGCAGCCCGATACCGGTTATCTATCCAAAAAAGCGAATAACGTCATGAATATATTCATAACCGATTGACAATTCATGCATATTGGCGTATAATTCCCGTATTGTTGCGAATAAGAAATGAATATTATTCATTCGGAGGTAATCATTATGCCACAGAATTCCATTAAGAAAATCGTCCTTGCCTATTCCGGTGGGCTGGACACATCCATTATCATTCCCTGGCTGAAGGAAAACTACGGAAGTCCCGAGATCATCGCCGTGGCAGGCAACGTGGGCCAGGCGGATGAACTGGAAGGGCTGGAGGAAAAGGCCATCGCCACCGGCGCCAGCAAGCTGATCGTAGCGGATCTGGTGGACGAGATGGTGGACGATATCATCATCCCCTCCCTGAAAATGGGAGCCAAGTATGAAACCTACCTGCTGGGCACCGCCTTTGCCCGTCCGGTTATCGGTAAAAAGCTGGCCGAAATTGCTTTGGCAGAGGGTGCCGACGCCATCGCCCACGGCGCCACCGGCAAGGGCAACGATCAGGTGCGGTTTGAGCTGGCCATCAAGCGGTTTGCTCCCAACATGAAGATCATCGCCCCCTGGCGGGAGTGGGACATCAAGTCCCGGGAGGAAGAGATTGACTACGCAGAGGCCCACAAGATCCCCCTGAAAATCAGCCGGGAGACCAACTATTCCAAAGACAAGAACCTGTGGCACCTGAGCCACGAGGGTCTGGATCTGGAAGACCCTTCCAATGAGCCGGATTACGACAAGCCCGGTTTCCTGGAAATGGGCGTCTCCCCCATGGCCGCTCCCGACGTGCCCACCTATGTGACGCTGGACTTTGAAGCCGGCGCGCCGGTAGCCATTGACGGCGAGAAGATGAAGGCCTCCAAGATCATCGAAAAGCTGAACGCTCTGGGCGGTGCCAACGGCATCGGCATTATTGACATCGTGGAAAACCGGCTGGTAGGCATGAAGGATCGGGGCGTCTACGAGACCCCCGGCGGCACTATTTTGTACTTTGCCCATCAGCAGCTGGAAATGCTAACCATGGACAAGGAGACCCTGCACATCAAGCAGAAGCTGGCGGTAGACTATGCCGACATGATCTATAACGGCAAGTGGTACACCCCCGCCCAGGAGGCCATGACCGCTTTTGCCAACAAGGCCAACGAATATGTCACCGGCACGGTGAAGCTGAAGCTCTACAAGGGCAACATCATTCCCGCCGGTACTACCTCTCCCTACTCTCTGTACTCCGAGAACCTGGTGACCTTCGGTGAAAGCGACTACGACCAGGCCCAGGCCGCCGGATTCATTAATCTGTGGGGTCTGCCCACTAAGGTGCAGGCGCTGCGGGAGCAGGGAAAGCTGTAATAAAGAGTGAATAGGTAATAGTGAATAGTGAATAAGTGTGGTATCGCCTGCGGCGATGATTTGAAAAATTTCCTTAGAATGCTGCACCGGTTCCCTATTTACGATTCCGTAAAAAGATATTACCTTCAAAATAACTTTTTAATTTATCGCCGAAGGCGATTCCTTACCTATTCACTATTCACTCTTCACTATTCACTAAAATTCGTCGCTTCCCCAAACGACGAGAAGGAGTTTATCCTATGGCGAAACTATGGGCAGGCCGCGTTTCCGGCGAAACCAGCAGCATTGCAGACGATTTCAATTCCTCCATTTCCTTTGACAGCCGGATGTATGTCCAGGACATCACCGGCTCCATGGCCCACGCCGCCATGCTGGGAGCCACGGGCATTCTGTCCCAGAAGGAAGCGGATACCCTGATCGATGGCCTTCAGGGAGTCCTGGAGGATCTCCAGTCCGGCGCCCTCCAAATCGATCTAAGCTGTGAGGATATCCACATGTTTGTGGAGCAGGTGCTCACCGGGCGGCTGGGAGACGTGGGAAAAAAGCTTCACACTGCCCGGAGTCGGAATGATCAGGTGGCCCTGGATTTAAGAATGTATCTGCGCTCTGAGGTGGACGAAATCACCGGACTGATTAAGAACCTGTTAGGTGCCATTTTGCATCAAGCGGAAGAAAACAAGACCGTCATCATGCCGGGCTACACCCATTTACAGCGTGCCCAGCCCATTCTGTTTTCCCACCACCTCTTATGCTATGCCATGATGCTCCTGCGGGATCTGGACCGTTTGCGCGACTGCCGCAAGCGGATGAATGTCTCCCCCATCGGCTGCTGCGCTCTGGCGGGGACCACCTATCCCACCGACCGGCGGATGGAGGCAAAGGCCCTGGGCTTTGATGACGTGGCAAAAAACTCCTTGGATGGAGTCTCTGACCGGGATTTCTGCGTGGAACTGCTTTCCTGTCTTGCCACAGTGATGATGCACCTGAGCCGGTTTTCCGAGGAACTGATTCTCTGGTCCAGCTGGGAGTTCCAGTTCATCTCCCTGTCGGATGCCTATACCACCGGCTCCTCCATCATGCCCCAGAAGAAGAATCCCGACATGGCGGAGCTGACCCGGGGCAAGACCGGCCGGGTCTATGGGGACCTGATGGCCATGCTCACCACCCTGAAGGGCCTGCCTCTGGCCTACAATAAGGATATGCAGGAGGACAAGGAGGCCGTTTTCGACGCCGTGGACACGGTGAAAATGTGCCTCAAGGTGTTTGCGCCCATGGTGGAAACCATGACGGCAAAGCCGGAGAACATGAAGAAAGCCGCCCAGGGCGGTTTCATAAACGCCACGGACCTGGCAGACTATCTGGTGAAGAAGGGGCTGCCCTTCCGGTCGGCCTATAAGCTTTCCGGCCAGATCGTAGCCCAGTGCATCCGGGAGGGAAAAGTGCTGGAAACCCTGCCCTTTTCCGAATATCAGAAGTACAGCAGTCTCTTCGGAGAAGACCTGTACGAAGAAATCTCCCTGGAAACCTGCGTAGGGAAACGGATCAGCGAGGGCGGCACCTCCCTTGCCTCTGTAGAAGCCCAAATCGACTATGTAAAACAAATGCTGGTATAATACATCCCCGCTGTTTCGCCTTAGTCAGTGAAACAGCGGGGATATGCGTTTTCTATGGGTTCATTTTCTTTATAAACAAATTTTCTGTTCCCAGATTATAAGGACAAACGTCTCTGCACTGATGGCAGCGAATGACCCAGGTTTGTGTTGCCACATCATCACCAAAGGCATAATCCCAGCACGTCTGCTGGGCTAACTCGGAATCCGCCAGCGCGTTTACGGGGCAGGCCTTTACGCAGGCATTGCAGTTATCGCAAATATTCTCTTTTAATTCGTCGCATTCCAGTTCCTGTTCGCACAAAACGGCTCCCAGCCAAACCATACTTCCAAATTCCGGCGTAATCAGCAGAGAGTGTCTCCCGATCGTACCCAATCCCGCCGCCTGTGCCGCGTGCTTTTGAGAAATAATTGAGCGCCATCTCCCCATATTTTCATCCCATTGATTTTCGTTTGTTGGGATTGGGACACAGGCGATGTGATGTTTTTCCATTTCGATGCAGAAATCAAGGGCTATTGCGTCCATTTTGGGTGTAATGGAATTTCTCACCCTTGTATAGGGTACCGGGGAGTTACAGCTTAACGTTCCTGCCGGAAATCTGCAAGCAAAGGAAATGACCGATTTGCAAGTCGGTAAAACATCGGTAGGATGATACCCTTTCGGCGCGTCATGAAACCGATCGATGCTTGCGATCCCGCATAGATCCGCTCCCAATCCCAATAGAATCTCTTTGACCTGTCTGCTGTCCACCATACTATGTCCTTTCGCTATGTCAATCCCGGCAAATCAAAATCTTTCAAAATTCCAACGGCAAATATGCGGCAAGCACGGCCAATAATACCGCGGGAAGCATATTCGCTACCCGAATTTTATTCCCCCATATAAGATTCACGCCGACGCAAAATATCAGGATGGAGCCTATGAGGGACAGATAAGAAACGGCCAGGTCGGTCATGACCGGTGAAACCAGCCGGGCAAGCAGCGTGATCACGCCTTCAAATACAAAAACAGGAATCACAGAAAAAGCACAGCCCTTTCCCATGGAGGATGTCATGACTGCGATAATGATGAAGTCCAACACCGCTTTGACAGAAAGCGTAGCGTAATCCCCTAAAATTCCATCCTGAATGGCGCCTACAATGGCCATGGCGCCAATGCACACCGTCAGTGACGCGGTAACAAAAGCATTGACAAACTTCGCGTCCCCACTGTTTCCTGTTTTGTTCTTTAGCCATTCGCCAAGTTTCTGGAAACCCTTCTCGATTCCGAGCAGCTCACCAAGGATGGTGCCAATGGCCAGACAAAGCACCACAAGCATGGTCTTCCCGCTGCTGAGCGCGCCATTTTCTATTTTCAGCATCCCCTCCATTGCGCCGGCAATGGCGATAAACAGCGTGCTCACCCCGCATACTTTCGTCAGCGCATCCTGCTGCTCCTGGCAAAACATCCTGCCGATAAAATGGCCTGTCAGTCCACCGGCTGCAATGCCGGCACAATTTATGATTGTCCCCATTCCTACCATTTCTCTATTACCTGCTAACTTCTTCTGGATTTATGCATTTTCAAAAGCACCGATTCCCCTGAAAAATCAGAGAAATCGGTACTTTTATTGTGATTACCCTTCCGCGCCGGTCTTCGGCGGCTTGGGGCGGCGGTTCCCCGGGCGGCGGTGGGGATTTCTCCGGCGCTGCTCTTTTTCCCCTTCTGCGGGTTTTCCCGGTTCCTTCACCGGCTCCTGTCGGGGCGTTTCGGGTGTCTGGGCCTTTTCCCCCTCTCTGCGGCGGCGGGAACGGGGGCGGGCAGTCTTTTCTTCCGCCTTCTCCGGCTCGTCTACCAGGGTCTCCGTACTGTACCGGAACCGGATGGGTTCCAGCACCATTTTCTCCTCCTCCGGCTCCTTCCGGCTCTCCCGCTTTCCACCTCCGGAAATGGGAGCCAGGTCTGCCGGAATGGGGGGATCGTTCTTCTTTGCCTTGCCGCTGCGAAGCACCGCAATATCCTCATTGGAGAAGACCGAGATGGTGTCCGGGGCCTCCTCCATCCGGACCTTCACCCGCTGGCGCAGCAGCTCCGTATCAATGACGGTGCCCCGGCCCTCCGGGGTATCCACAAAGGAATCCACCCGGGGGCTATTGCGGATCAGGTCCTCATAGGCGTCCTGCTCGTACTTCAGGCAGCACATGAGCCTGCCGCAGGTGCCGGAAATCTTGGTGGGATTCAGGCTGAGGTTCTGGGTCTTCGCCATCTTAATGGACACCGGCTGGAAGTCCTCCAGGAAGCTGGCGCAGCAGAAGGGTCTGCCGCAGATGCCCAGACCGCCTACCATCTTCGCCTTGTCCCGGACGCCAATCTGCCGCAGCTCGATCCGGGTGTGGAACACAGATGCCAGATTCTTCACCAGTTCCCGGAAATCCACCCGCTCGTCGGCGGTGAAGTAGAATAGAATCTTACTGCCGTCGAAGGCCATTTCCGCGGACACCAGCTGCATATCCAGCCCGTGCTCCGCGATTTTCTCCAGACACACATCGTAGGCCCGTTTTTCCTTGGCCCGGTTGTCCGCTGCCGTCTTCTCGTCCTGGGTCGTTGCCCGGCGAATCACCTGCCGCAGGGGGGCCACCACATCCTTCTGGGGAATCTGATGGTTTCCTCCGGCGCAGATGCCAAATTCCGCCCCTCTGGCCGTGTCGATGATCACATGGTCGCCGGGGGTCAGCGTTACCCCAGCCGGATCAAAATAATAAACCTTCTGCCCCGGGCGGAACTGAATGTCCACCACCTCAACGGCGGTCTCCGCCCCGGCGTTCTTCGTTTCTTCCATGAACATACTCCTTATATCCTCGGTCATAGCCTATTCTGCTCATTTTTACTGCAATGCCCACTCCAGATATCCGCAGACGGCGGCGGGGGAAACATTGCTTCCCGTATAGTCCAGTGCCTTTCGAAGACACTTTGCCGCGTCATGCAGCTCGCCGCCGGTTCTCTCCCGGGCCAGCTTCCGGGATTGGGGCGAAAGGACCCGGACCCCGCTGCGGCCCAGCAGAGCCCCCTCTGTAATCTCCAGCCAGGCAGACAGAATCTCGCTGAGGGCATCCCGTTTCCACTTCTCCATGGGGACCAGGGTCTGCATCAGCAGCAGCGTGTTTTTTTCTGCCAGGGCGTCCACAAAGCTCATTGTCTGGGGCGTCACTTCACCGCCGCTTTCCAGCAGTCCCTTTGCCTGACCCAGAAAACCCCCGCTTCGCGCCAGCGCCGCCTCGATTTCCTCCCCGCCGCATTTCGGATAGTCCCGGGTCAGGGCTTTACGCATCATGTCCTCCGGAAGCGGCTGCAAAGCAAGCTCCGTACACCGGGAGCGGACCGTAGGCAGCAGCTTATCCGGATTATCCGTCAGCAGAAGAAACACGCCATAGGCAGGCGGCTCCTCCAGCACCTTCAGCAGGGCGTTCTGTCCTGGCAGGCCCATGTCCTGAGCTCTGGGGAACAGATAGATTTTATACTCCGATTCATTGGGCCGGATGTAAATATCCGCCCGGGCCTGCCGGATCAGGTCCACGGTGACGGTCTTCTTCTCCGGATCGTCCACGGTGATGAAGTCCGGATGGCTGCCATCCAGCACCTTCCGGCAGGCAGCGCAGTGCAGGCAGGGTTTCTGCTCTCCCCGGCACAGGATCGCGGCGGCCAGCAGCCTTGCCAGGGTCCGCTTTCCGGACCCTTCCGGTCCAGAGATCAGGTAGAAATGGGAAATGTGTCCTTTTCCGATGCTTTGGGCCAGGTTTTCTTTCAGCTGATCGTTCCCCAGCAGCGCCTCAAATCCCATCTCTCTCTCCCTTTCCAGAAAATCAATGCGCACAGCGCATTTCAACGTGTCAAAAAAGCCAAAAAATCAAGCTGTCATTGCGAACCAGCCCGCAGATAATTGTGGAATGACTGCCACTGGCAGT
>DLAP01000008.1:88135-109719 GCA_002493965.1 Clostridiales bacterium UBA7044 | reverse complement strand
CTTTTAATTAGGTTTTAGTATAATCCATATCCGCGCTGAATAAAATACGGTCATTGCTGATGCTCTGCTCATGGAAAATTTTCAGCAGATGCTCTGTAGTCATGGTTTCCCGTTCCTCCCCGGAAAGCTCCAGCACGATTTTTCCGTTGTTCATCATAATGGTCCGGTTGCCCAGATTCAGGGCCGAGGGAATGTTGTGGGTGATCATAAGGCAGGTAATGTTGTTCTCCGACACGATTTTCTTTGTCAGCGCCAGCACCTTTTCCGCTGTGGCGGGGTCCAGGGCGGCGGTGTGTTCATCCAGCAGTAAGAGTTTCGGTGTCACCAGGGTTGCCATCAGCAAGGTCAGGGCCTGCCGCTGGCCGCCGGAAAGCAGCCCCACCGGGTGGTCCATCCGGTCCTCCAGTCCCAGCTCCAGCATGGACAGCTTTTCCCGAAAGTCCCGGCGGTCGGCGGCCGTCACCATGGAGAAGGGGGACCGCCTTCCCGACGCCCGGAGGTAGGCCAGGGCCAGATTTTCCTCAATGGTCATACCCGGCGCCGTACCCTTCAGGGGATCCTGAAAGAGTCGTCCGATGAATTTGCTCCGCTTATAATCCGGCAGATTGGTGATATTCTGTCCATCCAACAGGATGGAGCCGGTGTCCACAACGAAAGAGCCGGCGATGGCCCCAAACAGGGTGGATTTTCCCGCGCCGTTGGAGCCTAAGATGGTGACAAAGTCCCCAGGGGCCAGTTGCAGGTTAATACCTGCCAGGGCTTTTTTCTCGTTCACTGTGCCAGGGTTGAAGGTTTTGGAAACATTGCTTAGCTTCAGCATTCTTTCACTCCTCCCTTTGTGGCAGGCTTGAAACTTTTCCGGATGGCAGGCAGGCCGATGGCCAGGGCCACGATCACGGCGGAAATGAGCTTTAAGCACTCACTGGGCAGGTCCAGACGCAGGGCCAGGGCCATAATAAACCGGTATACCACCGAGCCCAGGACCGCCCCCAGGGCCTTCGTCCACAGCTTCCCCTTGGGGAGCAGGGTTTCCCCAATAATCAGGGAGGCCAGACCGATAATCACCATGCCGTTGCCTAAGTTAATGTCGGCGGTCTTCTGGTACTGGGCCAGTACCGCTCCGCTGAGCGCCGTCAGGGCGTTGGAAACACACAGGCCCACGGTAATGGTAAAGGCCGTGTTGATGGAGGAGGCTCGGACCATGTCGGGATTATCACCGGTAGCCCGGATGGACAGTCCCAGCCGGGTTTTCAGGAACACCACCAGGAGCGTGCCGCACAGCAATGCCAGCACCATCACTGGCACCAGCTTGTAAAAGCTGCCCAGGCTTCCCTGGATCATGGTAAAGATGGTGGATGTGCGTATCATGCTGACGTTGGAAGAAAAGCCCATCACCGCCAGATTTACGGTATACAGCCCCGTATTGGTGATGATGCCCGCCAGAATCGACGGGACCTTCAGCTTGGTTTGCAGCAGGGCAGTAATGCTCCCCGCCGCCGCCCCTGCCAGCATGGCGGCAGGCAGCGCCAAAATGGGATGTCCCGCCACGGCCACGGTGGCAGAAACGGCACAGCCCAGGGTAAAGCTTCCGTCGGTGGTCATATCGGCGATATTCAGCACCCGGAAGCTTAAAAACAGGGCCAGCGCCACCAGAGCATAGATAAAACCCAGTTCCAGGGCGCTGAAAATCACAGCAGATGAAATCATAGTCCCCTCCCTATTCCATAGTTAGGGAAGCTCTGATTCAATCGGCAAGAGCTGTCAGTAGACGATTGCTTCAGAGTTTCCTTATCTTTCCGGGCTCCTAAAGGGGGCCCGGAAGAATTTTATTATTCACCGGTAGTTACTACTTCCTGCACAGTATTTGCCATGGAGGCAAAGCAGCTGTAGTCCACGTTCACCTGCTTGGCGGTTTCCGTATTCACGGTGATGATGCCGCCGTCCATCACATGGAAGTCAGAAGATACTTCGCCGCCCAGGAGGATTGGGAAGGCAATATCCGCCACCTTTGTGCCAAGCTCCGTATAGTTGACGCCGCAGGTGGTAAAGGCGCCGGAGAGTACGAAGGAGTCCGCACCGGTGTAGTGGGGGATTCCGGCAGCGTTCAGGATCTCCGCCACGGAGGCTTCCGCCGCCATGACCACATTGTCAGTGGGGGTAAAGACCGCGTCCACCCGGCCCACCATGGAAGCGGCCGCTTCGGTGATCTCGCCAGTGGTGTTGCCGGTCTTTTCCACGTAAGCAATGCCCTTTTCATCCAGGTATGCCTTGGCATCAGCGATGGGGGTAACGGAGTTGACCTCGCTGTTGGAGTACAGCAGACCCACGGTCTTTACATCGGGCTGGCAGGTAAGCATCATATCCAGGATGAATTTGGTGTTCAGGGCATCGGAAACGCCGGTGACGGTAGGCAAACCGGTGAGCCCGGCGGATTCGGGGTCGGAAATTGCCGCGTAGACGATGGGGGTATCAGTGCCCTCAGCGGCGTTGACCATGCTGAGAGCTGCCAGGGTGGCAATGGGAATGATCATGTCGGACTTCTTATCCATGACCTGAGCGCCGATCTGGTTTAGGAGGGTGTTGTCGTTCTGGCCGTTGTATTCGTCGATGGTCAGCGTAACACCCTTTTCCGCAGCCAGAGCCTTGAGCTGGGCCACAATGGCGGTGCGGATCTCATCCAGGGAGGAATGGTCAAGCTGCTGGACAACAGCAACCCGGAAGGTTTTATCAGACGTGGAAGCGTCACTGGCCCCCGAAGAAGCGCAGCCGGAGAAAACAGAAACGATCATGATCACAGTGAGAATGAGAGAAATAACCTTTTTCATAGTAGAATACTCCTTTTTCAAATGAAATATGTTTGTCGTTTTTTGGATGGGGCCGGATAAGGGTCGCCATCGCCGTCCGGGAGCGTACATTTTGTTTTCTCCTTTCCTCCAAAATAAAAAGTCCTTGTTCCCCTATGGGGAACAAGGACAGAAATGATAATTTCTGCGGTACCACCTTGTTTGCCGGAAAATCCGACCGCCTCAGGAAAGCGCCAACACGCTTTCTGCCCGATAACGCTGGCATTGCGTCAGAAGATACTTGAGCTTAGCCCGTTCTCTCTGCCCTCCGCGGCCCATTTTCTGCCCCGCTTTTCGCTCCGCTCTCAGCAATGCGAAACTCTCTGTGGATGCGCTTGCAGCTTTACTCCCGCTTCTCAGGTTTGTGTTTATGATTAGGTTATGCTTATTAAACACCATTTGTGTCCATTTGTCAAGAACTTTTTTTCACAGAGTACGGACATTTTTTGACAGCTGGGGAAAAGCCCTTTAATACTCCCGGATCACACCCCGGACAACGCCAATCAGCTCCGCGCTCCTGCCATCGATAGGCTCGTAGGCGTCATTCTCCGGCATCAGCCAGATTTCCCCGTTTCTCCGGCGCAGACGCTTGACCGTAGCCTCATCCTCAATCCGGGCCACCACGATCTGGCCGTCGTCGGCGGTCTGCTGAGGCCTTACTACCACCTTGTCCCCACTGAGGATCCCGGCGTTTATCATGCTGTCGCCCCGAACCCGCAAAGCGAAGCACCCCGGTTCATTCCAGGGAATGGTTCCCTCCTGGTTTTCCACCGCCAGAATGGGAATGCCCGCCGTCACCAAGCCCACCACCGGAATCTGGCCGGGCCGGGCTCCGGTCACCAATGCCCGCTTGCGGCCCTTGGCCCCAGGCGCCTGGAGCAGCCCCTTCTCCTGGAGGGCCTGGAGATGGTAGCTGACGGAGGCTGTGGACCTGAGTCCCACCGCCGCCCCGATCTCCCGGACGGAAGGGGAATAGCCGTTTTCCTGGATAAATTGGTTTACATAATCCATAATCATTTCTGCTTTGTTGCTGGTTCTGGGCATAGTACGACCTCCCGGTGACAGCAGATCAACGCTTACGCCGCTCCGCTGCCATGAAATATGCTTGGCGTGTGAAATCCGGCCTGCGCCGGGTAAAATTCGCTGTGCGCGTTATGGTATCTCCCTCGGCGGCAAATAAAAAATGGGCTTTAGAGCAAAAATACGATAATCAGGCAATATTTTCCTCACTGCCGGAAAACATTTTTATTATAATAGCACATTTGTCCGAGAAAAGGAAGTCTTTTTTTAAAGTTTTCGCAAATTTCTCTTGTCCCGGGACTATGATATAAAGAGAAGGAGGAATGTGTATGGACGCTATGGACCCCAAAACCGCCCGACAGGTCTGGCAGCGGGTGACTGCCGCCCCCGCCCCGGGGCTTTCCCCGGGAGATCTGCACAGCTTATGGATCCCTGCCATGGAGACCGCCGCTCTATATCGCAGCCTTGCGGCCAGTCTCAGCGGGAAGCAGAAAGAGTCCGCCCTTTTGCTTGCCATGGAGCAGCAGGAAACCGTTTTTGCCCTTCGGGGGATGCAGCAATTGTCTTTCGGGCGGGGAGAAAACAAAAAGGCGGATCCGCCTTCCCGGCAAACGGCCCGCCAGCTTCTGGGGGCCTGCTACCGTCAGGCCAGGGCCGCTTTGACCGAATACACCGCCCGCACCATTCATGCAGAATATGGTCCGGTATTTCGTCAGCTTGCCGCCCGGGAGGAAGAACACTGTCTCAAAATTCTCACTCTGCTGGGGCAGCTTTGACCCCTCTGTTCTTCCCTATAGGTTTCCCACCCGGGCTTCAAACACAACATCCTGTGTCCCGCCAAAAACGGCGGGGCTTTTTTTACAAAATTCTCCCCTCTTTCGCCGTTGTCCTTCCCAGGAACTTGTGGTATAATGTCTGTAATTAGCGAATTAGGCGAGGAAAAATCCATGATCAGTGTCCCTTTGAATATCCCCGCAGGCGATGTGCAGAAGCTGCTGGCCGCCGCCAGCCCCGACGCGTCCCTGTTATATCTCTATATGAAAGCCGGGAATCCCCTGTCCTCCGCGGAAACAGAGCTTTCCCTCTCTCCTTCCCGGGTAAACTGCGCCTGTGCCACCCTGCGGCAGCTTGGCCTAATTGCCGACGAGCGGCCCGCTCCCATGCTCCCCGGGGAGCGGCCCAGCTACTCCGAGCAGGATGTACTTGCCGCCATGGAGGAAGACAACACCTTCCGGGGCCTCTACAGTGAGGTCCAGCGGCTCCTGGGGAAAACCCTCAATACGGAGGAACTGAAAATCCTCCTGGGTTTTACCCGGTACTTAGGGATGCCCGCCGACGTAATTTCCGTGCTGGTCTGCTATTGTAAGGACCGGGCAAGGCAGCGGGGCAGCCTCCGAAACCCTTCCCTGCGCACCATTGAGAAGGAAGCCTATGCCTGGGCTGAGCAGGGCATCGAAACTGTGGAGGATGCCGCCGCCTTTATCCGGGAGCAGAATCTCCGTAACTCCCGGCTGTCCCGTCTGAAGGGCGTTTTGCAGATTCGCGGCCGGAACCTGACGGCTGCGGAGGAACGCTACGCCCAGAGCTGGCTGGATATGGGGCTCCAGGAGGATCTTCTTTCCATGGCCTATGAGCGGACCTGTTTAAATACCGGGGGCTTAAACTGGGCGTACATGAATAAAATCATTCAGCGCTGGCACCAGCAGGGCTTCACCACCGCTGAAGATGTACAAAACGGCGACCGGAAACCCACCGTACCCAAGGGCGCTTCCGGTCAGCTTGGCCAGGCGGAATTGGAAGCCATTCAGCGCATGTTAAGGGAGGGATAACCCATGGCATATTCTTCGGAGGTCGTTCAGCGGGCCCGGGCACGGCTTGCCCAGGCAAAGGAGGACCGGGAAGCGGAAAACCGGCAGCATCTGGCCCAGGCCTATGCCAGGGTTCCCCGAATCCAGGAAATTGACCTGGAACTGCGCCGTTCCATGGCTCAGGCCGCCCAGGCCGCTTTTCTTCAGGGCAGCGACGGACGGGAGCTGATGGAGCGGGTCCGGGACGAAAACTTAACTTTGCAGCGGGAACGGGCACGGCTTGCGGCGGAAAATTTTGAGGAGGGCTTCCTGGATGACAGCCCCATCTGCGTCCACTGCGGCGGAAGCGGTTATGTGGGCAGTACCATGTGCGAGTGCCTCCGGGAGTTGTGCCGCCAGGAGCAGAAGAAGGAAGTCACCATTCTCTCCGGAAATAAGGAAACCTTCAATCAGTTCCGCCTGGACTATTACCCCGACCGGTATGACCCCCAATACGGCGCAAGTCCCCGCGCCATTATGGAGTATAATCTGAAGACCTGCCGGAGCTATGCCTTCAACTTCTCCAGCCAGGGCGGGAATCTGCTCTTCAACGGCGGCACAGGCCTTGGAAAAACCTTTCTTTCCGCCTGCATTGCCAGGGCTGTGGCTGACCGGGGCTACAGCGTGGTCTATGAGACCGCCGCCCACCTATTCTCCACACTGGAGAAAGCCAGGTTCAGTCCCAGCGAAGACAGCCTTCGGGAGGCAGAGAAATTCCGGACCTGCGACCTGATGATTCTGGACGATCTGGGCACGGAAATGCCCAGTCAGTTTGTGACGGCAGCGCTGTACAGCCTGATAAACGACCGAATTCTCGTAAACAAGCCTATGATTATTTCCACCAATCTGAATATCGACGAGATTGGAAAACGCTACAGCCCACAGATTGCCTCCCGGCTCCACAGCTTCCAGCAGATGCCCTTTGCAGGCGAAGATATCCGGGTGCTGAAAAACCGAGGTATCTGAATGAAGACAGGCATTCTTTTTGATCTGGACGGTACCCTGCTGAACACCCTGGATGATCTGCTGGACGCGACGAATTACGCCCTGTCCCAATGCGGATACCCAGAACGGACCCTGTCCGAACTTCGGATGTTTGTTGGGAACGGAGCACGAAATCAGATCCGTATGTCCCTCCCTGCCAATGCTTCCCCGGAGGAAGTGGACCAGGTGCTGCGCATCTACAAGCCCTATTACACCGCCCATTGCCAGATAAAGACCAGGCCCTATGAGGGCATCCTGGAAGCGCTGGAAGCCCTCCGTCCGGATTTCTCCCTGGCAATTGTCTCCAACAAGCCGGACGCAGCCGTAAAGAAACTGTGTGCGGACTTTTTTCCGGGCATTTACGCCTTGGGTGAAACCCCGGATTGTCCCCGAAAACCCGCTCCGGATATGGTCAGGCGCGCCATGGCTGCCATGGGTGTGGAGCGCTGCATCTATGTAGGCGACAGCGAGGTGGACATTCTCACGGCAAGAAACGCCTGTGTTCCCTGTCTCAGCGTTTTGTGGGGCTTCCGTGACCGGGAAATCCTGGAAAACGCCGGGGCACAATTCCTCTGTCCCTCTCCCACTCTGCTGCCTCAAATGCTGAGGGAAATCGCAGGCATCGGATAAAACAGTATAGAAGGGGATCCTTTATGGCCAATGAATTTTACGCCCTGATGGGGCGGATGCGCTACATCACCCGCTGGGGGCTGATGCGCAATACCTTTTCTGAAAACATCTCCGAGCATAGTCACCAGGTAGCGGTGTTCGCCCACGCCCTGGCCCTGATCCGCCGGGACATTCTGAAACTTCCCACCCCGGATCCGGACCGCTGCGCCGTGGCAGCTCTCTACCATGACGCCTCGGAAATTCTCACCGGCGATCTGCCCACCCCCATCAAATACTACAATCCCAGCATCAAGGACGCCTACAAGCAGGTGGAGCATATTGCGGGGAACCGGCTTCTCGCCATGCTCCCAGTAGCCCTTCGGGACAGCTATACCCATCTGGTGCTGGAGGATGACGAAGAGGTGCTTCCCTTCGTAAAGGCAGCGGACAAGCTGTCCGCTCATATCAAGTGTCTGGAAGAGCAGAAGGCCGGAAACACAGAGTTTGACACCGCCGCGAAGCAGACCTGGGAGGCCATGAAGGCCATGGGCCGACCGGAGCTAGACTGGTTTCTGGACAATTGTTTGGAGGCGTTTACTTTGAACCTTGACCAATTATAAGCTTGACGGTCGGGGGAAATTATGCTATGATAATGGAACGCCGCTGTGGTGGAATCGGTAGACACAGGGGACTTAAAATCCCCCGGTAGCGATACTGTACGGGTTCGAGTCCCGTCAGCGGCACCAAAATCTAAAATACCCCATAGGGGTATTTTAGATTTTGGTACGATGATAGGACTCGAAAGGGCGGCGGAAGCGGGAGCTTCTGTAAAAACAGTCCGGTGGCCTGTTTTTAGCCCGTGGGAGAGTCCTTCGGTTTTGGAACGCATCCCGGAGGGATATGGGCCGAAATCGAAAGCAGGTAACAGGCAAGCGTTTTTTGTGCGAACCACCTGCATCTAAAGTGTTGCCGGGCCACAAGATAAATTTTCGCTTTTTGCAGATTATAGATTAAAGATTTCTCTGTCTTGGGCTATACTATAACATCATTCAGGTATTCCTGCAAAGGGGCGTGTGCTATGTCCGGGCGTAATCGTGGAAAATATCTCTCCCTCTCACTGCTCAAACGGCGGGGTTGGACCAAGGAACTCATTGCCGAATTTCTCCCAAAGCCCTACTATGTGCCGTCTGGCGATACGACAAGGCGCGTCTGGGCAAAGAAAGATGTATTGGAGGCGGAACGGACACCGCAGTTCGCAGCATATCGGGCTGAGGGTTGGGTGCCTCCGTCGAGATCCCCCGCTTATGCCAGTTCTGCCCGTAACGCGCTGCTCCAGGCATGGAAGCGAGAAAAATACGGGAAAGCGAATCGATCCCAGGACTGGCTTCTGGCCGGATACTACCACACCGCCATCACCGGCCATATTCTCAGCGCCGAAAAAAAGAATGCAAATCTGAGTATGGCGCAGGCCATCCCCCGGATCAGAGAATTTCTTGCCCTGGAACATCACTGTGACAGTACCCATGTGCCGGAGATTCTGAAAAATTTTATCCGCGCCGTTCCCTGGATCGGAGAGGATCTCACACAGCCGCTCAGCGTCCAGGTTTGCGAGCGTTATCCCCTGGTGCTGCTCTCTGTCGCACGGCAGGTGATTCTGGGTTTTACCGCCGCACAACCAGAATCTGACGTAAATGCCCTGCTGACGGCAAAAGGCTTTCCTTCCAAGCTTCTGCTTGCGGAGGGGCTTGGGGGTGTGTGGTCGATTTGGTACGTCCCCCAGGCAATCCGGACAAGTCTGTCTCTGCTGATTGCCCTGAACCCGAAGGATGAATATCCGGAAGCCCGGGCTATGCACCGACATTTTATCCTGCACCTGGGCGGGACAAACACCGGGAAAACCTATGCCGGGTTCCAGCGGCTCAAACAGATAAATTGCGGTGTGTATCTCGCCCCACTGCGGCTGTTGGCTCTGGAGGCTCAGGAGACTTTGCTCCGCTCCGGGGTGGATTGCAGTCTGTCTACCGGCGAAGAGGAAGACTGGCGGGAAGCAGATACCCATATGGCTGCCACTGCCGAAAAGCTGGATCTAAAACGTTACTGGGACGTTGCTGTCATTGATGAGTGCCAAATGATTGCCGACAAACAGCGTGGCTACGCATGGACCCGCGCCATCCTCGGCGTACTGTCCCCAGAGGTCCATCTGTGCGCCGCCCCGGAAGCGCAAAACCTGTTGGTGCGGCTGATTGAGAGCTGTGGTGACAGTTATGAAATCCAGATCCATCAGCGAACTACGCCGCTGGTGTGCATGACCCATACCATGGATCCTCAACGGATCCAGCCGGGTGACACCCTGATCACCTTTTCCAAGGTCGGCGTGCTCAGCGTAGCGGAGGAACTGCGGCAGCACGGGAAGGAACCCGCAATCATTTACGGTGCCCTGCCCTATGCTACACGGCGCAAGCAGATGGATGGATTTCTTGCAGGTGAGATGGAATATATTGTGTCCACCGATGCCATCGGTATGGGGCTGAATCTGCCCATCAGGCGGATCATCTTCATGGAAACGGAGAAGTTTGACGGTATTGAGCGCCGGGAACTGAAGCCCGAGGAGATCAAGCAAATCGCAGGCCGGGCAGGACGGCTCGGGATGTATAACAAGGGATTCGTAGGCGCTGTCCAGAACCTGGAAGCCATCCGGGCGGGCCTGGAAGCGGTAATCCCGCCGCTGGAGTTTGCTGTGACAGGGTTTTCGGACCTGGTCTTACAGGCGGATTTTGATCTGCTGGAGGTGCTTACCGAATGGAATCGGATGCCCACGGTAGAACCGTACCGAAAGCTGGACATCTCCCGGTATATCGCTTTGATCTCCAAGCTGCGGGAAATGGGGTTCACGCTGACCAAGGAGCAGGAACTGCGGGCAGCCAATATTCCGTTCGATGAAACGGAGGACGTGCTGCGGGACCTGTTTTTTCAGTTTCTGCGCCGCTGGCAGATGGGGCAGCCGCTGGAACAGCCCGGTTTGCCGGAGGGCGACCCCACCCTGCCAGAGCTGGAATTGTATTACAAAAAGCTGGATCTATATTTTTCCTTTTCCAAAGCCTTTGACTGCCCCATTGATGAAGACAAGCTTTTTAACAGCCGAGAGCGGGTAGCGGATGATATCAATGAGATCCTGCTTCACAAACTGCGCAGCAACATCCGATTCTGTAAGCGCTGTGGGAGAGCCCTTCCGCTGTACCATCAGGGACGGCTGTGCGACGCATGTTTCCGGGAGAATAGGCACCGTACAGCCTGGAGGCCTTGAGCTTGATCGATTCAGCTTTGCCCGGCATACCCCCACAGAAGAAATGTTTATTTCTGTCTCTGACGATATGGGCCCTCCAGATCAGAAACCCGATGCAAAGAAAGATCTGGGATCAGAAACACGCAGGGCGTATCTAAAATATTGCCCAGGCGCAGCGAAAAAAGCATTCTCTATGGTATATACAACCCTCATCCAGCAAGGCCCGGAGCCCATTGGCTCCGGGCTTTTTCTGTTCCCTGTATAAAAGTATGGACAAAAGCGCCGAAATCCTGTATAATAAACTATAATTCACAAGTAAGGAGGGCAACACACTATGAGCAGTCAAAGCCATAAGCCCACCGGAAACAGTGTCGTCCGGCTGGTGATCGTTGTGCTGTCCGTGCTGTTTCAGGCGGGCTGGCTTCTGCTGCTGGTGCAGCGGCTGAACCAGTACTCCACCTGGATCTCACTTTTTACCAGTATTCTCAGCATTGCTGTAGTCCTGCGGCTATACAGCAAGAACATCAACACCGCCATGAAGGTGCCCTGGATCATGCTGATCCTGGTGTTTCCCGTCATGGGACTGAGTATGTATCTGCTTTTCGAGATCGCCGGAGACCCGGGCATTGGCAAGCGTATGGCCGCCGCCCGAAAGGAAATCCAGACTTCCCTCCCCACGGGCACCCAGGTGATCGCCCATATAGAAGAAGCCAGCCTCTCCGCAGCCCGGCAGTTTTCCTATCTGGAAAGGCATACCGGCTGGCCGGTGTATGAAAATACCGCTGTCACCTATTACCCGGAAGCGGTGGATGCCTTCGAGGCCATGAAAATCGACCTGGAGAAGGCGGAGCGTTTCATCTTCATGGAATACTTCATTGTGGAGGATAGCGACTCCTTCTGGGAAATTGAGGATATTCTCATTCGTAAAGCCCGCTCCGGTGTGGATGTGCGCCTCATGTACGATGACATTGGCAGCATCAGCTATGTCAATAAGCGTTTTGCCCAGCGGCTGAACCAGGAGGGCATCCGCTGCTATGCCTTTAACCCCGCCATTCCCTTCCTGAACCTGTTTATGAATCATCGGGACCACCGGAAGATCACGGTGGTAGACGGCAAGGTGGGCTATACCGGGGGATACAACCTGTCAAACGACTACTTTGGCAGGACCCAACGCCTTGGAAAGTGGAAGGACACCGGCCTGCGGCTGGAGGGGGAGGCGGTGAAAAGTCTGACGGCGGCCTTCGGGGAACTTTGGCGGGTTCAGAGCAGGAGCAAGGAGGACTTCTCCCAGTTTCTGAACATCGTTTGCAGCGTTCCGTCCCCGGGCTATGTGCAGCCCTACGCGGACAATCCCCTGTCCGAGGAGCGGATTACAGAGAACGTATACTTAAATCTCATCTCCCAGGCCAACAAAACCTTATATTTTATGACCCCCTACCTCATTATCACCGAGGAAATGGATCGGGCTCTGCGGCTTGCCGCCAAGCGGGGTGTGGATGTGCGAATTATCACCCCTGGCATCCCGGATAAGAAGACGGTATTTGCCATCACCCGTTCCTACTACGGCGGTCTGGTCCGTCAGGGTGTACGGATTTTCGAGTTCACTCCAGGCTTCTGCCACGCCAAGGTGTGCATCTGCGATGGGGTCATTGCCTCCGTGGGTACCTCCAACCTGGACTACCGGAGCCTGTATCATCACTTTGAAAATAACGTTTTGCTGACAGGCTGCGGCGCGATGAACGCCATCACGGCGGATTTTGAAGATATGTTCCGGAAGTGCACAGAGGTCACAGCGCAGTACCGCACCGGTCGGGGCGCGTTCCTGCGGCTCTGGCAGTGTACTCTGCGGCTCTTCTCCCCGCTGCTGTAAGGATGCATTATGGAAATTCTTTATTCTGACAAAAATATTGCCCTATGTGTCAAGCCCGTGGGTCTGGACTCTCAGCAGGCTCTGCCCAACGCGCTGAAGGAAACCCTTGGTGGGGAGTGCTTTCCCGTTCACCGGCTGGATCAGAACGTGGGCGGCGTCATGGTGTTTGCCCGGACCAAGCAGGCGGCGGCTGTCCTGAGTAAGGCCATCCAGGACGGAGCCATGGAAAAGCAATATGTGGCGCTGGTACACGGTACGCCCCCGGAAAGGGGCGACTGGGAAGACCTTCTCTGGAAGGACAGCGCCAAAAACAAGGTCTATGTGGTCAAGCGGATGCGTCGGGGTGTGAAACCGGCCAGGCTGGAATTTACCCGACTGACC
The DNA here is from genome assembly GCA_002493965.1 of Clostridiales bacterium UBA7044. Lineage (GTDB taxonomy): Bacteria > Bacillota > Clostridia > Oscillospirales > Oscillospiraceae > Faecousia. The sequence continues at coordinate 96,882 of DLAP01000008.1, read as the reverse complement.
AAAGGAGAAGAAAGCCTCGTACGGGTTCGGCTCCATACAGGAAGGACCCATCAGATCCGGGTGCAGTTTGCCTCCCGGGGTTTTCCTCTGGTGGGAGATCACAAGTACGGCGCAAGGGATGATGCCCCCGCCCCCTATCTCTATTCCTGCTGTCTGACCTTTCCCTATCAGGGGCAGACGCGGAAATTTGAAAGCCTGCCCTCCTGGGGTAACGAGAGCTACGGTACAACGATTTAATTGCGGATTATAAAAAAATAAGTTCAGGAGGACGCCCTTTCGGGACGTCCTCCTGTTTTTGTTGTTTACCGCATAACCAATTCCCCGTCCACGGCATCCACCGTAATCGTCTGGCCGGGAGCGATATCTCCCCGCAGCAGACGCTTAGAGAGCATGGTCTCCACCGTATGCTGGACGTACCGGCGCAGGGGCCGGGCGCCATACTGGGGATCATAGGATGCGTCGATGATGGCACTCTTGGCCCCATCCGTCAGAACGCAGGTGATCTGCTGCTCCTGGAGCCGGGCATTGAGCTTCGCGATTTGCAGGTCAATGATCTTCGTAATGTTCTCCTTGGTCAGGGGCTTATAGAAGACGATCTCATCCAAACGATTTAAGAACTCGGGCCGGAAGGAGCGGCGCAGAAGCGCCTCCACCTGCTCTTTGGCACTTTCCTGAATGGTACCGTCGTCATTGATGCCCCCAAGCAGGTATTCCGAACCCAAATTGGAAGTCAGGATCAGCACCGTGTTTTTAAAGTCCACCGTGCGGCCCTGGGAGTCGGTGATTCGGCCGTCGTCCAGAACCTGAAGCAGAACATTAAATACATCCGGGTGGGCTTTTTCCACCTCGTCAAAGAGGACAACGGAGTAGGGCTTCCGGCGGACGGCCTCGGTAAGCTGGCCGCCTTCCTCATAGCCCACATATCCCGGAGGCGCTCCGATCAGACGGGAGACAGAGAACTTCTCCATATACTCCGACATGTCGATCCGCACCAGATTGTTTTCGTCGTCAAACAGAGCCTGGGCCAGGGTCTTCGCCAGTTCCGTTTTGCCCACGCCTGTGGGCCCCAGGAACAGGAAGGAACCAATGGGACGTCCGGGATCCTGAATGCCGGCACGGCTGCGCTGGATGGCTTCGGTGACTGCGGTGACTGCCTCGTCCTGGCCGATGACCCGCTTGTGCAGGGTCTCATCCAGATGAAGAAGCTTTTCCCGCTCACCCTGGACCAGACGGGATACGGGGATCCCTGTCCAGCGCTCTACAATCCGGGCGATTTCCTCGTCCGTCACCCGGTCACGGAGAATGTTGCTCTCCTTAGCGCTCTGGGCGCGGCGCTCCTCTTCCTCCAATTGCCGCTTGGCCTCGGGGAGACGGCCATACTTTAACTCAGCAGCCTTTTCCAGGTCGTAGCTGCGCTCGGCGGCCTCCACCTGACGGTTCAGGTCTTCGATCTTCTCACGAAGCTGCTGGACCCGGCCAATGGCGTTTTTCTCGTTTTCCCACTGGGCCTTCATGGCGCTACACTTGTCCCGTTCCTCCGCCAGTTCCTTTTGAAGCTGCGCAAGACGGCCTTTGGAAAGCTCGTCTTCTTCCTTTTTCAGCGCCGCTTCCTCGATCTCCATCTGGATGATTTTCCGGGACACAGCATCCAGCTCCGTGGGCATGGAGTCCATCTCCGTCCGGATCTGGGCGCAGGCTTCGTCGATCAGGTCAATGGCCTTGTCCGGCAGGAACCGGTCAGTGATATACCGGTGAGATAGTGTCGCGGCGGCAATGATAGCGGAATCCGCAATTTTCACGCCGTGGAACACCTCATACCGTTCCTTCAATCCGCGAAGGATAGCAATGGTGTCCTCCACCGTAGGCTCATCCACCTGCACCGGCTGGAACCGGCGCTCCAAAGCGGCATCCTTTTCAATATACTGCCTGTACTCATCCAGAGTGGTTGCGCCAATGCAGTGCAGCTCACCTCTTGCCAGCATAGGCTTTAACAGATTGCCAGCGTCCATGCTGCCCTCGGTCTTGCCCGCGCCCACAATGGTGTGCAGCTCGTCGATGAACAGGATGATCTGGCCCTCGGACTCCTTAACTTCATTTAGGACGGCTTTCAGACGCTCCTCAAACTCGCCCCGGTATTTGGCCCCCGCGATCAGCGCGCCCATATCCAGGGAGAAAATGGTCTTATCCTGGAGGGACTTGGGCACGTCCTTTTTCACGATCCGCTGAGCCAGACCCTCGGCAATGGCGGTTTTACCTACGCCAGGTTCGCCGATGAGAACGGGGTTATTTTTCGTCTTCCGGGACAAAATCCGAATCACGTTCCGGATTTCCTCGTCCCGACCAATGACGGGATCCATCTTCTGCTCTCTGGCCCGCTTGACCAGGTCCGTACCGTACTTTTCCAAAGCGTCATAGGTGCCCTCCGGGCTGTCGGAGGTCACACGCTGGTTGCCCCGGACAGACTGCAAGGCCTTTAGAACGCCCTCTTTTGTAATACGGTAAGTGGAGAATATCTCCTTCACCCCGCCCCGGGCGGTTTCCAGCAGGCCAAGGAAGAGGTGCTCCACAGAGACGTACTCGTCCTTCATGGTCTTGGCCTGCTCCTCAGCCGCCGTAAAGGCTGCGTCCACGTCAGCAGAAATATAGAATTTGTCTGCCTCCCGGCTGGTCTTCACGCCGGGGAGCTTCCGAAGCTCCGCACCCGCGGCAGCCTCCAGGCTCTCCACCGTCACATCCATTTTCCGCAGAAGCTGGGGAATCAGCCCGCCCTCCTGCTGCAGCAGGGCCAGCAGCAGATGCACCTGCTCCAATTGCTGATGACTGTTGCTCTGCGCCAAATTCTGCGCGCTCTGGACAGCTTCCAGAGACTTTTGCGTATAGCTGTTAAAATTCATAAAGCTATCCTTCCTTTCTTGGTTTAGCACTCTCAATGTAAGAGTGCTAATTCATTTGTCTTCACTATACTCCATTTTTCCAAAAAGTCAAGCCCAACCTTTCAAATGGTACAAAAAATTCACATTTGGCATTTTGTACAAAAGTCTCCTTGGATTTTTTCTATCGTTAATACTAATTTAACAATTTCCCCCTTGCATTTTAACAGGTCATGGGCTATAATAAAGCCATCTAATAGATATTCTTTCCTTTTTCATTTTCTTACCTCTCTTTTTCTCTGAAAAATCCCCGGTTCGGTCTGGTCAACCGAACTGGGGATTTTTCATGCTTATTCCACTTTTTAGGGAAACTCTGATTAAATCGACAAGAGCTGACAGCAAGAGATTTTTTCTTCAGATAAAAGTTTCAAAAGCGGAGGAATACTGTATGTATTTCCCGCTTTCTGAAACTGCACAGATGGAGGAAAAGATTTGTTGCTCAGCCGCAGGCGATTTATTCAGAGTTTCCTTAGCTTATAGGCGCTCTGAGGCTCCAAAATCTCCGGCGGATTTTCTCCATCGGTATACTTTAGGTCATAGCCAGAAAACCACAGGGCCTTCATATCTTCCCGGGTCAGCTCCAGCAGTTCCTCCTGCCGGAACGTGTCAGAAATAAAAATCTGTGCCGTCTTGAGCGCCAACTCACCGCAGCTTAAGTTTCGAGAATAGACTGTCAGCTCTGGCAGGGCGCTTTTGGGCAGACCGTCAGTGGGATCCAGGTAGAGAGATACAATCTCACCGGTCCCATATGCATAGCAGCGCCACCGGTCCTTCCCGGACAGGGGATAGTTCCGGAATGTGACGATGGACATGGGGCCTTCGTAGGAGAATTTTGCAGGCTGAAAGATTCTGCCCGCTTCCCGGTGGGAAAGGTTCTGCGCGTACTGGGTGCCCCGGTCATCCAGATTTCGGGTAAAGCCATCGAAGCTACATAGATACCCCGCCCGGTAGCCCGCAGCGGTGATCTGCTCCGCCAAATAGTCCACCAGAAAGGCGTTCTGAAAAATGCCAAAGTCAAAGAGGGTATCCAGCCCATAAGCCTCCGCGAACTCCAGGTATTCCTGGGAAACGGTAAGCTTAACCTTCCCCTCCCCTGTCACATCCAGCCGGATGTGGTTTGGGTCGCTGACATAGGTTCCAAGCTCTGCCAGCCATACCCGGGTGTCCGGATTTCTGGTGGGGTCCAAAACAGCGGCCTGGGCATCGTCATCGTACAGAAACATTGTGCTGTACTCCTGTGCCGCAGGCGCCAGAAAGACATGCCGGTCCCCGGAAGCACTCACCTGCTCCAGGGCCTGAAACAACCCGGGATCCACGATCATTTCCTGGTTGGGATGGTCGTTCAGGTAGCCTACATTGTATAGATTTTCCTCCCGGACCTCCGGAGAAAACAGACGGTAGCCCCTTTCGGAAGCTTCGCTGTAAACGGCAGTCAATTTCTTACTGTGGCGGCTCAGGTCCCCCTGGAGCGAGGAAAAATCGTACTGGAAAAGGAAGTCCCCTGCCCAGCTTGTACCGATTCCCGTGGCCTCCACCTCCTGCCATGTGGGCTTGGTGGAAAGGCCCTCATGCAGTCCGGAGCCGATGAAATACAGAGCAATCCCCAAAAAAGCCGCCATCAGCACGACCCGGAGCTTCCAGTCTTTTTGGGGCCCCTGCACCTTATCTGCGGGTTCCGCATTGGGATTCCTTCCGGTTTTTTTCATAAGAACTCCTTAAAACAGCTTGGCGGAGCAGCGTTTTCGCCGCTCCGCCGTAACGATACCTTACTATATGACTGCCAAAACCAGCAGCAGGCAGAAGATCAGCAGGATTACCAGGAAGGTGATAATGCCAATTTTCGCGCCCTGCATACAGGCTTTGTAGTTGCGGATGTGATTGTGCTTACGGAAAATGAAACCGCCGATAATACCTAAGATGGGCAGGAAGAAGGACAGAATCTTATACCAGACGCTTCCGGTATCGTGGACAGGATGGTCCAGAATCTCCCCCTCACGGGCGGTGGGGATGGATGCCTCGGCAGCAGCCTTCTCCTCCTGGGGCACGTTGGGATCCAGTATGGTGATGGACTTGATGGGCACCCCGGCCTCCCGCTGGCGCTTGTATTCCGCAATTTCCGCAGAATTGCCATAGACAAAATGGTTGTGACCAATGTCCACCATCTCCGGCTTTTCCTCGCTGTAGTCGTGGATGGAAGGATCGTAGGTAAACAGGACCTTGTTCTTCTCCAGGATGGGATCCGGGATGGGAATGGCCGAAATCAAACTGCGGGTGTAGGGATGGAGGGGATAGTGAAACAGCTCCTCCGCCTCGGCAATCTCCACGATATCCCCCTTATAGATAACGCCGATCCGGTCAGAGATGAAACGGACCACAGACAGGTCATGGGCGATGAAGAGGTAGGTCAGGTTTTTCTCCTCCTGGAACTTCTTCATCAGGTTCAGCACCTGGGCACGGATGGACACGTCCAGAGCGGAGATCGGCTCGTCAGCCACCACCAGCTCCGGCTCCATGACCATGGCACGGGCGATGCCGATACGCTGCCGCTGACCGCCGGAGAATTCGTGGGGGTAACGGGTCAGGTGCTCAGGCAGCAGGCCCACCTCCTCGATCATATTCTCCACCTTGCGGACACGGTCCGCCTCGTCCTCATAGAGGTGGAAATTGTACAGACCCTCGGAGATGATATAGTCCACGGTAGCCCGCTCATTCAGGGAAGCTGCAGGGTCCTGAAACACCATCTGGATATTCCGGATGACCTCCCGGTCCAGAGAATGGGGGATGTTGCCGGAAATACGGACACCCTTGTACAGGATCTCACCGGCGGCGCAGGGATTTACCCGGATTACGGCCCGGCCGATGGTGGTCTTACCGGAGCCGGACTCGCCTACCAGAGAGAAGGTCTCCCCTTTGTAAATGTCAAAGCTGGCGTTCTTCACAGCTTTCAGGGCCTTGTCTCCCTTTCCGAATACGATGTCTACATTTCGGACGGACAACAGAACCTCCTTGCCCGTTTTTTCATCAATGGGGCCATGCTCGGGAAGGTGCTTGGAAGTTTCTTCCAGTTTCTTTGTCTCATTACGCACTTTGGCATGACCTCCTTTCAGATATTAAAGGCTTCCACGAGTTTCTCGTGAAGGTTGCAGATGGCTTCAGGCTTGTCGATTTTGGGAGCTCTGGGATCCAGGAGCCAGGTCTTTGCAAAATGGGTTTCTGTGACCTGGAACATGGGTGCGTCCTTCAGAGTATCGATGGTCAGGCAGTAGGGATTCCGGGGCGCAAAGGGATCGCCCACGATCTTATTGTACAGGGACGGGGGCGTACCGGTGATGGAGTAAAGCTTGGTATTCCGCTGGGCAAGCTGAGGAAGGCTCGAAAGCATGGCCCAGGTGTAGGGGTGCCTGGGATCGTAGAAAATTTCCTCCACGGTGCCCAGCTCCACCACCTGACCGGCATACAGCACGGCTACCCGGTCCGCCACGTTGGCGACCACGCCCAGGTCATGGGTGATGAACACGATGGTATATCCGAATTCCTTTTGCAGATCCTTAATGAGCTTCAGAATCTGGGCCTGAATGGTCACGTCCAAAGCCGTAGTCGGCTCGTCGCAAATCAGAATTTTGGGACGGCAGGACAGGGCAATGGCAATCACGATTCTCTGGCGCATACCACCGGAATACTGGAAGGGGTAATCGTCAAAGCGCTGCTCCGCATTGGGGATGCCTACCTTCTTCATCAGGTCCAGGGCCTGACGGCGGGCCTCCGCCTCGGTGCAGCCCTGATGCTTAATGATAATGGAGGAAATCTGCTTGCCAATGGTGATAATGGGGTTTAGGGATGTCATGGGATCCTGGAAAACCGTGGCAATCCGGCGGCCCCGGATCTGAGACAGGTCCTTGGCATACTTGACGTTGGCAAGGTCGATGGTACAGCTTCCGTGGAGCTTACTGTCAGTCTCGTCCAGAAGCTTTACCCGGAAAATGACCTCACTAAACACCTGATTGCGAACCTCGTCGCTATTCAGGTCCGCACCCAGACGCATGGCCTTTTTCATGCAGCCCAGCAGCCGGTAGATCATCCGGTTCCGAGTCACCACATTGTACCGGCCCACGGAGAGGTAGATTTCCTTGGCGATCTCCTGGTTGCGCTTCTGGGTCTCGGGAGAAATAGGGCATTTGATCTCCTGGGCGTAGGATGCCTTCAACTGGTCCATCTGCTGCCGGAAGGAATCCTGGTAAGCAGTATCCTGCCGGGCAGCTGCCTTGTGGGCTTTGACAGTATCCTCACGCTTCTTCTCCAGCGCCTTAATCTGCGCATCCAGCGCCTTGATGCGCTCAGCGGCAGATTTAATCTGGTCCTTTTCCTTAGCGGTGTCAAAGGTCTGCTTCTGGTTAAACAGCTCCGTCCGCTGGAACCGCAGATCGTCCAGCTGGGTATTAAATGCATCATATTCTTCGTCGCTGAGGGTCTCCCGATGCTGCTTATCCGCTTTCAGTTCCTTCATCTGGCGGTAGGTCGCGGCACCGTTTTCCAGTTTCGCGTAGCCGTTCAGGGTAGATGCGATGCTGCGAATACGCCTGTGCTCTACCGGGCCCAGATTCAGGGTTGTATCTGCCAGCTCCGGGTCGTTGAAGATGATAGAGCCTTGGTCAATATAGCCGTTGTCATCCAGCATATTGGCAAAGGTCTTGGTAAATACGGATTTACCGGAACCGGACTCGCCCACGATGGCAATGGACTCGCCCTCATAGATATCCAGGGAGATACCGCGAATGGCTGTCAGTGTCCTGCCGCGGACATGGAATTTCACCACCAAATCCCGGACGGACAAAAGTACTTTCTTTTCTTCCATATTGCCCTCCCCCTTACATCATGTGGGTTCTGGGATCCGAAGCGTCGCCCAGATTCTGACCCGCCACGTACAGCACAATGGCAATGACAGACGCCAGGAACACAGGGCTCCAGAATTCCATCTCCCAGCCGGGCGTGAGCATTGCGCTCTGGGCATTGGTAATCAGCTTGCCCAGGGTGGTGTCCGTCAGGCCAAGGCCGATAAAGGAAAGGAAAACTTCCATGCTGATATAGCTGGGGATTTCCACTGCCGCCTGGGTGACAATCACAGAGGTCAGGAAGGGCAGCAGGTTCTTGCTGGCAATCCGGGCGGTGGGAGTGCCCAGGCAGCGGGAGGCCAGGTTATACTCCCGGTCCCGGATAATCAGCACCTGGGTGCGGAAGAAATGGGCGATGGCCAGCCAGCCGGTGATGGTCAGGGCGAATACCATGGTCCAGAACTTGGGACGGAAAATCAGCACCAAGACGGAGCACAGCAGCTGATAGGGAATGTTGCCGACCACATTGTAGACCTCCAGCATGACCTTATCCGCACGCTTGGAGTAGCCCCACAGGGCGCCCACAATTACGCCTACCGTCATATTGATCAGGCCGCAGACCAGGGCCAGTGCAATGGAGATCCGAGCGCCGGACCATACCGCGTCGAAGGTAGAGTTGCCTGAGGCGCCGGTGCCCAGGATCCAGTGGATATTATGCCCGAACTTCTCCATGGCTGCCGCCGGGGCCAGGTGTTTCGCGGTGCCGTCCATCAGGTTGGCGAACTCGTCATAGCCGGAAAGCGGCGGATAGATAAAGGCAAAGGCCACCACAAACACCAACAGCACCAGGACAAAAATATTGATTTTCTTCCGGAAGAACACCCGAAATACGCTCTTCCAATAGGAGTAGCGGGGAGCGGTGATCCGTTCGGCTTCCATATTGTCATGGGTATGCAGAGAGAAAAGCTCCTCCTCGGACATTCCCAAA
>DLAP01000008.1:42052-87910 GCA_002493965.1 Clostridiales bacterium UBA7044 | reverse complement strand
TCACCTGGCTTTCGTATTGAAGGAGATTCTGGGGTCTACCGCCGCCATCAGCACATCGCCCAGGACCAGGGAAATGACGCTGAGCAGGCCGTAGAACAGGCAGATGCCAACGATCACGTTGTTGTCGTAGGTCTGAATGGCTGTGACCATCAGGCCGCCAGTACCGGGAATGGAATAAACTTTTTCCGTGTAGAACGCGCCCACCAGACTGAACAGGATGCTGGCGGGAATTCCCTGCACAATGGGCACAATGGCATTTCGCATAATATGCTTGCGGAAGATTTCCCCCTCCGTCAGGCCATTGGACCGGGCAAAACGAACATAATCGGAGTTTTTCTGGTCGATCATATACCGGCGCATCCATCGCATCAGCCGGGCCACACTGGGCATTGCCAGGGAGATGATGGGCAGAACGTACATCATCTTGTTGGTGGACTCCAGGTCAAAGGTTGTGGGAACGCCCAGGGCATAGCCGATGGTTTTCACCATAAAGATATAGGACAGACTGGGGACGGCAGTGATAAACACAATATAGAATGTGCCGATCTTGTCCACCAGCTTATCCGCCCGCTGAGCCATCCAAACGCCCAGGGGAAGGCCCACCGCGTAGGCAAGAATCACCGCCAGAATGCCAAACAGGAAGGAATATCCCATTTTGGACATGCCGTTCTTCACGGTAAAGGTCTGGGTGTAGTCATCCGTATACCGGGGGGCGTACAGCAGCTCACCGGTTTCCAGGGATCCTGCAACATAGGTCGCCGTATGCAGATCGTCCGCGCTGACCTCAGTCAGACCGGTGGGATAGGTGATTTCGCGGGACACATACGCGCCCTGAGAACGAGTCATTGTATCGTACACATCGATTCCCTGGTTCACCACAAACGATTTACCCAGGTGGATCGTGAGGAAATTCTGATGAATATAGGGGAACTTACTGTCACAGTACAGCAGATACTTGTGATAGGTTCCGTTGCCCATGATTGCCGGAGAAAACTTCTCTCCGCCGTACACGGGATCGTGCAGAGTAAATGTCAGCTTGCGCTGGCCCACATCGCCCTCTACTTTGTGAATATTGTCAAATTCCAGCAGGCCGGTAAAGTAGCTGATGGCCCGCTGTACAATGGGTTTATCCTTGGTTGCATACAGGGCCGCCTGACCGCCGTTGGCAATCTTGCGTCCGCTCATGACGGTATCCAGGCGGGTCACTTCGTAGCCTTTGGAGGTGTAGTATTCCGTAAACTTCCGGACATACTCCGCCGTCAAATCCGAGTCCTTCTCCGCCGTTCTGCCCAGCTTCACGGCGTCGGCCCGGGTTTCCTCGTCAATGGTGCCGTTCTTGGTCAGCTGAAGCAAATAATCCGCATAGGTTACATAGTCCAGATACCCATACTCTTCCCACTTACTGTTCATATAGGTGGGCTTGGCGTTGTTGGTACGTTTGCTGAACACGGGATCCGCCGCAAAAATCAACTCCCGGTCCATAAGGGTAAAGATCATCACCATGACAATGATCAGCATAATCGCGACCGAGAGGAAACCGCGAATGAGTCTATTTAATACATATTTCGTCATAATACCACTCTCGCTTAATAGTTGGGAAGGGAGCCGGATCCTGGGATCCGGCTCCCAACTTGCGTTGATGTTAGGCTCTCGCTATTTCAGAAAAATCGCGGATTAGAACAGGCCGAAGCTCTTGCACATACCGTTGCTGCCGGGGAGAATGGTATCCAGGTAGGACTTGGGATCACCATAGTCGGGGCCCCAGCCGCCGTTGGTGCCGATGTCGTAGTTCATCTCGGCGCCGGTGTTGGGATAGTAGGTAGCGTCGTACCAATCCTGGGCAGTGTCGTAGGGAACGATGTCCACGATCACCAGGCCGCCCAGAGCGCTCTCAATGCTCTGCTTATAGGCCTGGCCCTCATTCTTGAAGCCTTCGGCGCCGTAGTAGTTAGCCAGATCCAGGTGTACGGGGTTCTCAGCGGAGATCTCGTAGCCCTGAGCCTTCAGCTCTTCCACAGCAATGGCCATCTCGGAAGCGGCGACCTCAGGGTTGTACCAGCCGTCAAAGCCAGTGCCCACACCGGTCTCGGAATCGAAGGCCTTGATATGGCTGCCGTCGGCCTCCAGCTGCGCCTGACGGATATCGCCATAGAAGGTGCCAGCAGGGAAGGTGGTGGCGGTGCCGTTGATGTCTACGGTCACGTCATGCTCCAGCTTGACGAAGTCGCCGGGAACATAGGCGTTAATCAGGCTGTTGTACTTCAGCTCTTCGCCCACACGCTGTGCGTTAGCGGTAGCGCGGTCGATGGAGTAGTGAACAGCGTGACGGAAGTGGACGTTCAGCAGAGCGGCGTGAGCCAGCTCCTTCTGCTCGTCGGTCTGAGTGGAAACACCCAGGGTGGCGTCATTGTAGTTGGCAAATGCCTTACGGTTGACGTTCAGCCAAGCCACGAAGCTGATAGCCTCGGTCTCGGTGGTGTAGGCATACTCGTCAAACAGGCCGTCAGCCTTAGCCATCTCGATGGTGGAGGTATTCAGGGCCGCGCCGCTGACGTCGCCAGCCTTCATGTCGTTGTAGGACTTGGTGGCATCGGTGCCGTCATTGAACTTCCAGGTAATGGTGTGGACACCCAGACGCTCGGGAGCGTAGTAGGTCTCGTTGGCGGAGAACACGATGGTGTTCTTCTCGGTGAAGCTGGTGATGCGGTAGGGACCATTGTAGGCAATGGTGTCGGGGCTGGTGCCGTAGGTGTAGGTAGCGCTGTCCTTAGCGGCAGCGAACTCGTCAACACCGAAAGCGCCGCCCTGGCTCAGGAAGTAAGCCCGGTTCATGGGAGCGAAGATGCTGTAGCCCAGCATGGTCAGGAAGTAGGGGGTGGAATCGGTCAGGGTGTACTCCAGGGTGTAGTCATCCAGAGCCTTGACGCCAACCTCGTTAAAGTCGGTGGTCTCACCGCTCATGTACTCGGTGGCGCCTACCAGCAGGCCGTCAACCAGCCACTCCAGGCCGCCCTGTGCATCCAGCATGTGCTGCATACCGGCAACCCAGTCGTCGGCGGTCACTTCACCCAGCTCACGACCCTGGGAGTCAACCCACTTGACGCCCTGGCGGATCTTGAAGGTGAACACGGTCATGTCGTCGTTGACTTCCACGCTCTCAGCCAGAGCGGGAACCTGAATATTCTTGGAATCATAAACCATCAGGCCGTCGTAGGTCTGCATGATGGGCTCGGCATCGGCCTGCAGATAGGTAGCCAGCACGTCCCAAGTCTGGGGGTCAGCGGTGCTGATGTAGTCGTAGCTGTCCTTCATGGTGTAGCCATTGCTGGTCAGGTACTCCTTGGCCTTCGCCATATAATCGGCGGCATCCTCAGCCTCAGCCCAGATCTGCTTCAGAGCGTCACGGTCAGCAGCCTTAATCAGCTCTTCCGTGACCATCACGGAGTACTCACGGTCAGCATCGCTGCCGAACAGGGTGGTGCAGATGGACTTGGGGACCACACGGCCGATGGCGTAGTTGCCGCCACGGGTGGTGGTGGGCTGCAGAACGCTGGCCTGCAGCAGCTTTGCCTCAGCAATGGCCTCCAGGGCGTACCGCTCAGACATGTCCATGCACTCCAGCGCCTTGGAATAGGCCTCATAGTAGTCGCTCAGGACATAGTCGTACAGCTCGTCGTCGGTGGCATCGGGGCCGGGAACCTCAGGTGCTTCCACCGCAGCGGCAGGCTCGGTGGCGGCAGCAGTGGTCTCAGCGGGCGCGGCGGGAGCGGTGGTCTCAGCGGGCTTTGCGCTGCCGCAGGCAACCAAGCTCAGGACCATGACCAACGCCAGAAGCGCACTCATAATCTTTGTGAACTTTTTCATTTTGGAAAAATTCCTCCTTTTTCTTATTTTATGAAAACCGCCTGAATCGGCGGAATCATAACAACAGGATCCCTCTCTGTTTCCGCAGATGCCAAAGGTCATTCGTTCTCACCTTTGGTGAAAACGAAGTCAGGGGCGCCCCTGACTTCGAAAAAATTCGAAATATAGAGCGGCCAAATCGCTGTCGGGACCAGATTATGCAAGTCTCCGGCACTTTTAACTTCTGCTAGTACTGGGGATATTTGCTCTTCTATTATGCACTGTCTCTGGCTGGATGTCAAATGTTTTTTCCTGTTTTACACGTTCTTCGTGGATTTTATGGATTCCGTAAAATTTTGACTTTATTTCTTGTGCAGAAAGACAAATGTTTTCTCTCCCCTTGAAAGTTTCCTTTTAACTTCCTGCATATTCTGATAAAAAGCAGGCTTCCAGCCTTTGGAAAACCAGAAACGCAATCCCCTTCCCTCCTCTTTGGCCTTGTTTTTAAATATATACGGTATATTATTCATCTTGTCAGTCCGAAGTACTCGTATAATGCAATTGAATATTCGAATATTTCATGCCATTTTGAATAAATTTGTGCTATTTTTTGAAATACTCCACTATATTCCACCTCACTATTGTATAATTAACCAGTTGACATTGCATAATATGCGTTGTATAATGCAACCATCTTAAGGCTGAGCCGTAAGAGCCCGAATTGAGAGAGGACCTGAATTAAAATTTAAAGGAGAGTAAGAATTATGAAAAAGGTATTTGCCATCGTTTTGACCGTACTGATGGTTGCGACCCTGCTTGCCGGCTGCGGCAGCAAGAGCGTGAACAGCCTAAACACCGTGGAGAAGGGCAAGCTGATCATGTCCACCAACGCCGCCTTCCCTCCCTATGAAATGACCACCGACGACGGCGGCTTCGAAGGCATCGACGTGGAAATCGCCGGAGCCATTGCCGAGAAGCTGGGTCTGGAGCTGGTCGTGGACGACATGGACTTCGATGCCGCGCTGCTGGCCGTTCAGCAGGGCAAGTCCGACATCGTGATGGCTGGTGTTTCCGTCACCGACGAGCGTCTGCTGGTCATGAACTTCTCCAACGATTATGCCAAGGGCATTCAGTCCGTCATTGTTAAGGAAGGTTCCGACGTCACCATGGATAACCTGGGTGACCAGATGATCGGCTGTCAGAGAGGCACCACCGGTTATATGTACGCTTCCGGCGACTACGGTGAAGACCATGTCACCGCTTACGATAACGGCGCTTCCGCTGTCCAGGCTCTGATGAACGGTCAGGTTGACTGCGTCATCATTGACAACGCCCCCGCTACGGAGTATGTCGCTGCCAATCCCGGCCTGACCCTGCTGGATGGTGCCTGGGTGGAAGAGTCCTACGCCATCGGCATGAACAAGAATAACACTGCTCTCCTGGAGGCCGTGAACAACGCTCTGGCTGAACTTACCGCCGATGGCACCGTACAGGCCATTATTGACAAGTACATCGCCGCGTAATCTGACTAAATTCTGGATAAACAAAATACCAAAAAAGCGGGATCCTTCCCGCTTTTTGGCGTGACTATGGGTAAGGGGATTCAATCGTGGAATTATATGAAGCATGGAAGCTTTTGGTCCGCTCCGGCGAGGCCACCGGCTGGCAAACCTTTTATGTAAAATTCTATCAGGCGTTTTTAGAAAATAACCGGTGGCTCAGCTATCTGGACGGCGTGGGCACCACCTTGCTTGTGACAGCCATGGCCCTGGCCCTCGGCATTCTTTTGGGCATTCTTGTGGCCATGATCCGCACCGCCCATGACCAGCAGCGCCTGGGCAAAAAGAATGTCCTTCTGGGCTTCTTCAACGCCATCTGCCAGGTGTACGTCACCGTGATCCGGGGTACGCCCATGATGGTCCAGCTGCTGATCATGGCCTTCGTGGTCTTCTCCTCCTCCCGGAATTTCACCATGGTGGGCGCTCTGACTCTGGGCATCAACTCCGGTGCTTACGTCTCTGAGATCATCCGGGGCGGCCTGATGGCTCTGGACCCCGGCCAGGCGGAAGCCGGCAGAAGCTTAGGGCTAAACTACATCGACACCATGCGCTTCATTGTCATTCCCCAGGCCTTTAAGGCGATTTTGCCGTCTCTTGGCAATGAGTTCATCATTCTGCTGAAAGACACCTCCCTGATCACCGTCATTGGCGGCAAGGAGTTGGTTTACGCTGCCCAGGCCATCTACGGCCGGACCTACGAGCAGATGTTCCCGCTGCTCGGCATTGCCTGTGTCTATCTGGTGCTGGTTATCATCTTCAGCTATCTGGTTTCTCTGCTGGAAAGGAGGCTGCGTCAAAGTGATCGTCGTTGAGAATCTGTGTAAATCCTTCGGGGACCATCAGGTCCTGAAAAACATCTCCGAGCACATCCATCCCGGAGAAAAGGTGGTCATCATCGGGCCCTCCGGCTCCGGCAAGTCCACCTTCCTGCGCTCACTCAACCTGCTGGAAACCCCCACCTCCGGCTCCATCACCTTTGAGGGCACCGTGATCACGGATGCCAAAACGGATATTGACGCGGTCCGCCGCCAGATGGGCATGGTGTTCCAGCACTTTAACCTGTTCCCCAATATGACCATCCTGAAAAACATCACCCTGGCTCCCGTCCGCACGGGCCTGATGACTCAGGCGGAGGCGGAAGAAAAGGCCATGGCGCTGCTGCGTCGGGTGGGGCTGGAAATGAAGGCGGGTGCCTACCCCAATCAGCTCTCCGGCGGCCAGAAGCAGCGGATCGCCATCGTCCGGGCACTGGCTATGAATCCCAAGGTCATGCTCTTTGACGAGCCCACCTCCGCCCTGGACCCGGAAATGGTAGGCGAGGTGCTGTCCGTTATGAAGGAGCTGGCTGCCGATGGCATGACCATGGTGGTCGTCACCCACGAGATGGGCTTTGCCCGGGAGGTGGGCAGCCGGGTGCTGTTCATGGACGAGGGCCAGATTCTGGAGCAGAATACCCCAGAAGCCCTCTTCGGCAGTCCACAGAACCCCAGGCTGAAGGACTTTCTGTCCAAGGTTCTATAAAAAATGTTCCCGGTCGAAAAGACCGGGAACCCTTTTTTATTCAAGAACGTGCTCCAACCCCATTTGCAAAATGGTCTTCACATGGTCGTCCGCCAGGGAGTAGAGGATGTTTTTTCCCTCTCTGCGGAACTTGATCAAATGCATCTGCTTTAAAATCCGAAGCTGGTGGGAAATGGCGCTCTGACTCAGGTTTACGGCCTCCGCGATATCCGTCACGCACAGCTCCCGCTCGATGAGCAAGGACAGAATGTGCACCCGGGTGGCGTCCGCAAAGCCCTTAAACAGCTCCGCGATATTATCCATGGTTTCCTTTTCGGGGATCGGCTGCATTGGGACGCCTCCTTCTCTGCTACTTCCTTACTATTGTACCGTATTTTCAAAAATTTGCAACCATTTTCTTCTGAGGGGACCGTTCAGGCGCGAAATACATAATTTTTCCAATTTCGGACAAAGTGTATCTGTGCCATTTTTGGGGGGTGCCCTTCCCAGGTTTCCCCCAAAAAGGAAAACTTTGGCTTTTTTCTCTTAATTTTTTATGAAAGGGCTTTCCAAAGGAATGGAAATGTGATATAGTATTCTAAGTTTACTATGCGAATCAAGAGGCGATAATTATGATAGATTTATCGGCAGTTTCCGTTGTCCTGCCCTCCCTGGACCCCGACGAAAAGCTGAATGCTGTCATTGATGGGCTCCTCCAGTATGGCTTTACCGATATCATTCTGGTCAATGACGGAAGCAAACCAGAAAACCTTTCTTACTTTACTGAGGCCGCCGAGGCCCACCCGGAAATTCATCTGCTTCACCATGCGGTGAACCGGGGCAAAGGTGCCGCTCTGAAGACTGCCTTCCGCTATGTTCTGGAAAACCGTCCGGAGAGCGCGGGGGTCGTCACCGTGGATGGGGACAACCAGCACCATCCGGAGGACACCCGAGCCTGCTGCGAGCATATGCTCTCAACCGGTCACTGCGTTCTGGGCTGCCGGGACTTTACCCTGGAGCATGTACCGAAGCGCAGCCGGTTCGGCAACCACACCACTTCCCTGGTCTTCAAGATCTTCTGCGGCATGAACATTTCCGACACCCAGACCGGACTGCGGGCCATTCCCAGAAAGTATTTGGAGGCTCTGTCAAACGTCTCCGGCGATCGGTTTGAGTATGAAACCAATATGCTCCTGGCCTTTAAGGAGCAGGGCATTCCCTTTGACGAGGTAAAGATCCGCACCGTCTATATTGAGGAAAACAAGAGCTCCCATTTCCGGGTGATCCACGATTCCTGGCGGATCTACAAGCTGATTCTGCGGCACTTCGTCCTTTATACCCTGACCTCCCTGTTTGCCTCCTTTGTGGATATGGGGGCCTACAGTCTGTTTACCTGGATGTGCGGCGGTTTCTTAAGCGGAATGTCCCTCACCGCCGCGGCAGGCGCCGGAGCCAGAGCTATCTCCTCTTTTCTGAACTTTGCTCTGACCAAAGAGCTGGTCTTCAGGACCGGTGTGACATGGAAGCAGTCGATGCTTCGCTACTATCTTCTGGTCCTGCCCCAGATGGGCATTCAGATCCTGCTGACCCAGGGTGTCTACTGGCTGTTCCAGATCCCTGACAACGCCAACTTCCTCCGCACCCTGATCTATACCATCGTAATGACGGTGCTCTACTTTATCAGTTACATGATCCAGCAGCGCTGGGTCTTCGCTCCGCAAAAATCCGAATGAAAGGGTTATGTCTATGAGTAAACGAAATTCCCCGGACACGTCCATGGAACCTCCGCGCAAAAAGAAAAAGGGCGGTCTGCTGGGCCGGATTATCCGCCGGTTCTTCCTGGTCCTGTTCACGGTCATTGTACTGGCCGTAGCGGCCCTGGTACTGGTGATGAATCTGATTTTCAACGGTCCTTCTCCCGCCGCCCGGGATGTGCTGACCATGTCTCTGATCGAGGCCAGCGCCACCAAGTGGGTGCCCGCTCTGTTCATCGGTGAGGACACCGTTGCCGAGATCCGTGCCAGCACCGATGTCAAGCTGGAGGACGAGCAGACCGACACCTCTAAGGTGGTCATCCAGAAATTCAACGCCATTTCCTCCGGCACCGACGAATGGGCCAACTACTCCGACGGCATCCGCATTGAAACGGTCTACGGCGATACCTACACCGCCCACGTTATGATCGTCCGGAATCCCGAACAGGTGTATATGGGCATCTCCACCCAGGGCGGCTTCTCCACTTCCGTCCCCGGCAAGCGGATCAACGCTGCCATTGAGGACGAAGGGGCCATTGCCGCCATCAACGCCGGTGCCTTTAATGACGACGGCACCGCCAGCTCCTATGTAGGCTCCACCCCCCTGGGTCTTGTGATGTCCGAGGGGAAGGTGGTCTGGACCTCCGGAAAGCAGCCCGGATTGGAAGGCTTCGCCGGATTTAACCAGGATAACATCCTGGTGGTTTCCCAGAAGAACCTGGGTCAGTCGGAAGCGGAGGCCCAGGGCATTCGGGACTGCTGCTGCTTCGGCCCCGCCCTGATCATCAACGGGGAAGTAAACCCTGCCGCTTATAATGAAAATTCCGGATATAACCCCCGTACCGGCATTGGCCAGAGAAGCGACGGCGCCGTGATTTTCGTGTGTATCGACGGCCGTCAGGCCGGCTCCCTGGGCGGCACCTACGCGGACCTCATCAACATCATGCAGGAGTTTGGCGCCGTGAACGCCTGCAACATGGACGGCGGCTCCTCCTCCGTCATGATGTACCGGGATGTGGACGGCCGATACGGCGAGGCTGGTCAGGTGCAAATGATCAACAATTACTCTCTGCTCCAGTCCGAGCCGAGACGGATGCCGAACTTCTGGATGGTTCGGCCCGCATCCTAAGGGAAGGAGGGAATGCTTATGTATCAGGGAAAATTTGACCAGAAAAGCAAAGCTTCCGGCGCAGATGTAAAGGAACTGCTTGCCCAGCGGGAGCAGGAAGCTGCCCAAGCCGCCGCCCGGAAGTCCGCGGCATCCTCCGCCCGTCCCCAAAATTCCAGGCAGACCCAGATGCCCCCCCAGCGCTCCGGTGCCCGTCCTGCCCAGTCGGCGCAGGGGACCAAACGTCCTCCCGTACAATCTACCCCGGTAAAACCCCAGAAGCAGGGGCCAAGGCTTGGCGGTGTGATCTTCTACACCCTCTATTTTCTGTGCATTCTGATCTTCTTCGGCGCCACCTTCTTAGGCCTGAACTGGCTCAACGGCTGGCTGGTGGATTATGAGGCCTCACAGCCCACGGTAAAGGCGGAGCAGGTCTTCCAGCAGTATTTCGCCCATGCCGACTGGGGCAGCCTCTACGACGCCGCCGGTATGGCGGACTCTCCCTATGAAGGCAAGGAGCAGTTTGTCACCTATATGGAAAACAAGGTAGGCACTTCGGAGCTTACCTATCTGGAAACCTCCGCCGGCCTTTCCGGCAACCGGAAGTACAATATCCGCCTGGGAGACGAAAAGATTGCTTCCTTCACTCTGGAAGACCGGAACAATGTGAAGAATCCCTCTCTGGATAATCTCCAGGAGATCAGCAAGATTTCCGACTGGCAGCTTGGTGAGGTGGAGATCTTCGTTCAGCGCACCGGGACCTACCGGATCGTGAAGATGAACGGCCACCGCTGCCTGATCAACGGCGTAGAGCTGGACGACACGCATATCATCCAGATCGCCACCACTCTGGCAGAGGAATACCTCCCCGCCGGCACCACCGGCACCAGCATGTGCACTCAGGAAGTCACCGGCCTATTTGCCCAGCCTGAAGTCTCCGTCTTTGATGACAAGGGCAATCAAATGGAAGTCACTTACGATGCCGACACCCAGACCTTCACCGAGCGGACGGAGAGCAACACCATGAACGCCGATCAAGAGAACGCCATCCGGGGTGCGGCCCACACCTACTGCCAGTGGATGATCAAGGAAATCACCAGCCGGGCAACTGTGGCAAAATATTTTGATCCCTCCGGTGACACCTATTCCGATATCGTCAGAACCACGGAGCTCTGGATGCAGGACCACGGCGCTTACGAGTTTGCCGACGAAAAGATCAGCAGCTTCACCCTCTATAACGACGATCTGTTCTCCGCCCGGATCACCCTGACCCTGAAAGTCACCCGTACCGACGGAACAGTTAAGGACTTCCCCTACGCCTCCTCCATGTTCTTCCAGCGCAGCGACAGCGGCAGCTGGCTTTGCACTAAGGCCACCAATAAGGACATCACCCAGCCCGTGGGCAAGGTGCGGCTTACCTTCATGGTGGACGACAAGGAGGTTTTCAGCAACTTCTTTGAAACCGACGCCACAGAAATCGTGACTCCCGCCATCTCCCCCGTTCCCGAAGGCCAGGTCTTCACCGGCTGGGCGAAGAAGGAAGTGGATGAAAAGGGCGTCATCACTTGGATTCTGGTATTCCAGCCTGACGAAAGCGGTCATGTGTCCATCCCCGAGGGGAATACTTTAGAGCCTATGACTCTGTACGCCCTGTTTGAGGATGCCGGTTCCGCTTCCAGCGTCACTCAGGAAACCACTCCCCAGACTACGGAAGGAGGCGAATGAGCCATGCTGGCCCTTCTTGATCAGCTTGCGGTCTCCTTTGACCTGCCTATTCTGGACTGGATTCAGGCAAACCTGAAAAACGGCGTTTTCGACGTAATCTGGCCCATCATCACCCTGTTTGGCGACGGCGGCATCTTCTGGATCGGCGTGGCCGTAGTGCTGCTGATCTTCCCCAAGACTCGGAAAACCGGCATTGGCATGGGCATCGCCCTGTTTATGGGCGTGGTCGTCTGTAATGTCACACTAAAGCCCCTGGTTGGACGGATCCGGCCCTATGACTTTAAAGAAAATCTTGGTGTCACCATTCCCCTGCTTGCGGACCGGCTTCACGATTTCTCCTTTCCCTCCGGTCACACCATTGCTTCCTTTGAGGCCGCTGTGGTGATCTTCCGGAATTACAAGAAGCCGGGCATCGCAGCCATCATTCTGGCGTTCCTGATCGCCTTCTCCCGGCTGTATATGTACTACCACTACCCCACTGATGTACTGTTCTCCATGGTGGTCGGCACCATCTTTGCCATCATCGGCGACGTGCTTGCCGGTATCATTGTGAAGAAGCTCCCCCACGGGAAATACGAAACGCTACAGTAGTATAAACGTCCTCCCGGATGCAGATGCATCCGGGAGGACGTTTCTTGTTTCCATTTCTATTATAATGGGAGCAAGCCTTTTATCGTCATACTGATTCTCTTTTAAAATCTTTCATTCTTCTAATGAAAGATTTTAATTAGAGAATTCTATGAGCCGGTTTTTCAAGATTTTTGGGCTCGAAAATCTTGAAAACGGCACTGCCATCGCAATGGCGTACAGAGCACTTTTTGCCGAAGGCGGCTCTTAGCGCACAGTAGCGTTGTTAGACGATGTGGGCCCAATAAAATCGAAGGATTTTATTGGGTTTTCGTATCAAATCAAAACCTTTCGCTTCCGAATCCGCAGCAGCTCCCAGACACCAAGCAAAGCGCCAATCCCCCACCGGAAAAGCCATGCGCTGCCGGTCAGATACACGAGGGCCACCATCAGAAAGAATGCAGCGGCGCTCTTCCACCACAGCCGAACTCCAAAGGGATAGTCTTCCTTCCCCAGCAGATACCGGGTATAGACATAGTGGAGGGTCAGCTGTGTTCCATGGGAAAGGGCCGTGGCCAGCGCCGCGCCGATGATCCCCATGGCCCCAATCAGCACATAGTTCAGCACCAGGTTCAGCAGAGACGACCCAATGGTCACAGCCGCCACCACCTTGGTCTTCCTGTGGTAATACTCGTAATTCACCGGGAAGGTACACAGGAAATTCAGGTAATAGCTGGACACAAAAATCGGCAGCAGCATGGTATTGTCCTGCGTATTCTTGCCCAATGTGTACAGGTGGAACACTTCCGGCACCAGCAGGATGAAGCCCACAGACAGAACGGTATACAGCTCCAGGAAGTTCACCGTTTTTTTCATCATGGCATCCCGCTTTCCCTGCTTCACCTCGTCGAAGAAGAAGGGGCACCATGTCTTATTCAGGGCGCCGAAGATCACGAACATCACGTTTGCCAGATTCCAGGCAATGCTGTATTGACCGACCTCCGCTTCCCCGATCATCTGTTGGAGCATAACCTGATCGCTCTGACCCAGGATCAGGTCAGACAGGTTGTGAAAGATAGCGGGGATGGCCAGGACAATGCAGAATTTCCAATAGTCCTGGCGGAAGAGAGTCTTTCCCCTTGCTAAAACCCATATGGCAGCAGGAATCCCCAAAAGGCCATAGGTGGCCGCGTTGCCAACGACCCGGCCGAAATACCGGCTCTCCATGGGGAGCCTTAGGATCAGCGCAATGGACAGGACAAGGGATACTACCGTCACCACCAGGGAGGTGAGCATATTCCTGCCAGCCTTGAATTCATAGATAAACTTGGTATTGAGAAAGCTGACCGCGAAAGTACCGAAAGCCTGAATCAGCATCAGGATAATCAGTACCGGGCTGAGCTTTAAAAGCCCGGAAACCGGTCTGATAAATAGCAGTACCAGCACGCTGCAAAGGAGAAAGGACGTCATGGACATGGCCATCACCGAAGACTGATACCCTTCCTGTTCCTCCTCCCTGTATTCCACCCGGGCATTTACCAGGGTTCCTTGGGTTTGCAGGGTAAAAACTATGGCAATCACGCTGACCCAAATGTTGTAAATTTTCAGGGTTCCATAGCCGCTGTCTCCCAAAAGCTGGTAAAACACCGGGCTGGTGAAAATGGAAATGCCGTTGAGCAGCACCACGCTGAGGATATTAAAAAACGCAATCCGGTTTTGTTTTTTCATGCCTTGGTTCCTTTATGGTAAAGCTTCCGCAGGGGCCCATACCACCCCAAAATCAGCAGCAAGTCCGTCAGCCGCTCCCGCTTCCCCAGGTACGGGCTTGTAAGCAGGAAGGACGTATGCTTTCCCAGTTCCTTTTTTGCCGCCTGGTATTCCTCCGGGAATCGGGCTTTCTCCCCGCTTGTTTCCAGAACCAGCAGCAGATGAGAAAGGGAGCGGACCCGCAAATACTCCGCCTGGGGTTTCAGGCTCGGTGCCCGCTCCTGAATGTAGGCGAACACTTCGGCGGTATGCTGAGTAAAGTGGAAGGTCTTTTCCGACACCCGGGATTGGGTAATGCTGCCCTTTCGGTGGTAGTAGTTGTACATGGGACGGTTTCCGACCGCTACCATGTCCGTCTCCAGAATCACCCGGTAGGTCACAGGCACATCCTCGCAGATTTTTCCCTCGGGATAGCGGTGATTCGCGAATAAGGAACGATGATATAGCTTATCCCAGGCGGCGGAGTCCACGTTGTCCCACAGGAAAATCCGTCCAACAAAGTCCCGGGCAGCGATGGTTTCCTCCGTTTTCGGGCACAGGCCCTTTTGCCTTTCCCCGGTTTCTTCCTCCACATCATAGCGCCCGGTATAGGCGAGCTTTACGCCGAATCTGCGAATCAGGCCCATAAGGTATTCATAGGTTGACTCTTCGATCCAGTCGTCGCTGTCCACGAAGGCCAGGTATTCTCCCTTTGCCACATCAATGCCCGCGTTTCGAGCGCTGCTCAGTCCCCCGTTGGGCTTGTGGATCACCCGGACCCGGAGATCCTTCCCCGCATATTCATCGCAAATGGCCCCGGAGCTGTCCGTGGCCCCGTCGTCCACCAGGATAATCTCCAGGTCTTCATAGGTCTGGGCCAGGATGGAATCCACGCAGCGGCGGAGATACGGCTCCACATTGTACACGGGGACGATCACACTGATCAAATCCATGGGCCTTCCCTCCTTCAGGCAATACGTCTGTAAATTTCCAGCAGCGTCTTCAGGTTCTTTTCCATGTCATGGGTTTGGGCGGCGTGTTCTCTCGCTGCCTGTCCCATTTCTTCCCCCTTCTGCCCCATCCGGAAGACCTCCCCAATGCAGTAGGCCAGCATATAGCTTGCTGTGGAAGGATAAACGAAGCCCTCTTCATCCGCGTTCAGCAGGTCTGTCACCCCGCCCACGTCGGCCGCCACGCAGGGGGTTCCCAGGAGCATGGCTTCTCCTAAAGAGTTGGGAGAGTTTTCGATGGTGGAGGGCAGGACAAAAACGTTGGCGCTTAAGTATTCCCGCTTCATCTGCTCGGCGCTGAGGCTTCCCAAAAACTCGATTTTATCCGCCACCCCATACCGCCGGGCAAGCTGTCCCAGATATTTCTGATAGTTTGTTCTGCGGAGCTTGTTTGCCGTCAGGAAGTTCCTTCCCGGCACCGCCAGCACCGCGTCCGGGTAATCCTGGCTGATCCTTCCAAAGGCTTCCAGCAGATAGTGAAATCCCTTCACCGGGTAAGCGCAGCTGGAGGCAAAGATTCGATGCTGACCGCAGGCTTCATAACGCCACCCACCGGTATAGAATGGCTCCCGCAGGGTTTCGTTGCAGAAGTGATACTCCGCCTGAGGATTTACGGCACGGGTACAGGCCCTGTCCCAGCGGGTGCGTCCGATGATGTGCCGGGCCTTCTGAAGGGCCTGCACTTCCAGCTCCCCCCGCAGGGCAAATTTCTTCTGCTGCCCCAGAATATTGTCCCGCCGAACCAGATCCCGGAAGGTATTCCCCCGCTGTACCCGGTTGGGAACGCCCTCGGCATAGTGCCCTGCGTAAACCGAGCAAAGGCCCTGGATGCTGATGGCCGTATGAGCCAGCATCCCGCTCTTCTCCGCCGCATTCATCATAGCCAGCGTATGTCCGTACTCCGTGCCCCAGACATGGATGACCTCTGGTTGAAAAATGCGAATCTCTTCTTCAAACCGCTCTTCCAATTCCGGCAGGTACACATAGGGAAGCCCCTCCCGGAAAGTGGCAAACCCGCATTTTTCGTCCAGAGCGCCCCGGTTTCCGCCTCCCGGGCAGAGGATTTGGATGGTCTCCCCTTCCCGGCGCAGTCCGTCCAGCACGGAATCCACCCACAGGCCTCCCGCGTTTGGCTTTCCTTCCAGGGCCTCCCTGACTTTCCCAGGCATCAAATTGCACAGCCACAGAATCCGCATTGGTCACTTCCCCTTTTTCATGGTTTCCATGGAATCTCTGATGAAATCGCTAAGAGCAGATGACGAAAGATTTTGGCCCAAGCGAAAGTTTGGAAAATTGAGGAATACTGGACGTATTTCCAATTTTTCAAACTGCACGATTGGGGCAAAAGATTCGTCAGCTGCCGCAGACGATTTATTCAGAGGTTCCCCAGTAAATCCAGGATTTTCTTTCCCTGAATGACGTTATTCTTGTTCTCCAGAATAAACCGCCTGGCCTCGCTGCCCTTTTGCAGCAGCGCCTCATCGCTTTGGCGCAGCACGGTTTCCAGGCTCTTCCGGATTCCCTCCGGGGTTTCATCCTCAATGAGGTACACATGGGGATGGTATTCTCTTGGCATCCCCGGCAAGACGGTAGTCAGCACCGGGGTACCGGAGGCCATATACTCCATGGTCTTGGAGGGGAAGGAGTACTTCACAAATTCCTCGTTTGTAGGCCGTGGATTGATAAGCAGGGTAGCCTCCATTTCCTTCTCCACTACCTGGCTGCTCAGGAGCATCCCGCCGTAGAACACCCTTGGGTCATCTTCGGCAATGTGCTTCAGTTCCTCCACATAATCTCCGGGGCCGTAAATATGCAGCTCGGTATTGGGAAGGTCTGCCTGGCGGAACCCCTCCACCAGATCCCGCAGACCGTACTGGACGCTGACACCGCCGGCATACAGGCACACCCTGGGTTTCTTCTTCCGCTCCAGCGACGGTTCCTTTTCTGTCATGGCAATGTCCGCGTGGCCCTCCAGGATCACATAGGGCTTTCCATTGGGATTTAAGCGATCATTCATGGCCTGGGTCAGGAATACATAGCCGCTGCATTTACTGATCACAAAATTGGCCACCTTGCGGGAAAAACCGCCGCCCCCCAGCAGATCCGGGAGGTCCGTCACAATGCTGATGCAGGGAATCCCTTTCACTTTTGCCCCCAGCATGGCAGACAGGGCCGTGGTCCGGTTCAGGCCATCCACGATCACCGCAGAGTCCTTTTTCCCCAGGAAGAGGACCTGAAAGAAGGTGCCAAGTCCCACCCACAGGGCCTTCACCACGGGATTTCGGATGGCGGGCAGGTTATGATACACCGCGCCTCCCTCGGTTTCCGCAGGCAGGGAAACGAATGCTTTTTGCAAAACAGACCGGTTCACCGGTGGGTTCGCAATCACGTCCACCTTTGCTCCCGCCGCCAGCCCTTCAATGAGCAGCCGATGGTACTTCTGGGACTGAAAGGCAGGCTTCACCGCCACGTCTGCGAAAAGCTGACGGTAAGTAGAATCCGAGCAGGTGGTAACAGCATAAAGGATGTGCATGGGGTCTATCCCCTTTCCAGAATTTCCACATGGGCTTTCGCCATGTTCTCGATGGTATAGGGGCGAATTATCCGGAGAGACGCTGCCCCCATTTCCGCGAGGTTCCCCTGAAGGGCTTCTCTCATTTTCTCACCCAGGGCTTCCACATCCTCAACTGGGACGATATAGCCGTTGACGCCGTCCTCAATTAGTTCCAGCCCCGCCACGCACCGGTCTGTGGTGATGACAGGCAGGCCGTAGGCCATGGCCTCATTGATGACCAGGCCCCAGATGTCCTCCCGGGTGGGCAATGTGAACAAGTCCGCCGCCCGGTAGTATTTCGCTAAGATTTCTTTTTTCTGGAAGCCCGGGAAGGAAACCTGCGTTAGCCCCAGCTCCTCCCGCAGACCCAGGTACTCTTCCGTTGGCCCCCCGCCCACAATGCACAGGGCGGTGTCCTCCGGCAGATTCTTTGCCGCTTTGAGCAGAATATCAAAGCCCTTTCTGGGGATGCACTGGCCCACCGCCAGGATCATGCGCTTTTGCGGGATTCCCAGCTCCCGGCGCAGGGCCGCCTTTTCTTCCTGAGAAACCACTGACCGCAGAATGTCCTCTTCATAGAGGGAGGAAAAGGGATAGAAGAAAACCTTTTCCGGTTTCGCGCCGTAATGCACCAGGTATTTTGTGGGATAGACCCCTGTACTGAGCCAGCTGTCCGCCAGTCTCACCAGGGTCCTTTTGATCCAGAATTTGAGCTTTCCCTCCTGCCGAATCAAGCCTCCATCCACCTCCATATAGAAGGGGATTTTTCTTAGCCGCAGATACGCCATGGCCCAGATGGCCGTAGGAGAGGAATAACCCCCGATTACAATGGCGTCATAGGATTTTTTCAGCCACTTGCCTACCTCCGGGCAGAAATACTCCCCTTTTATGGGCCTTCCGGAAAGCTGAACCAGGTGAAAGCCGCCCTGGCCATCTTCAAACCAGGCTTCGTTCCGGTGCGTGACGCTCTCTACCGGGTCCGTCAGCAGCACGGTCACGTCCATAAATTTGCCCAGCTCATCAAAGAAGCGCACCCGGTAGGGAGACGCGTAATTGGTCAGAAACAGCACCCGCTTCATAGCGTCACTTCCTCTCTCATGCCATGATCAAAAAATTACTCGCCGAAATCGATCTCCAGGATCTGGTGGCGGTTGCCCCGCTCCGCCTCCGGCGGAGGCGTCATATAGTCGCCGTACTGGGTTCGCAGGTAGTGATCGTAATCCTTGGGGCCAGCAAAAGTCTCTCCCTCAAAGGAGTAATCCACCAGTTCCCGCACCAAGCTGTCCTCAAAGGGGATAAGCCTGCTCTGTCCCCACTGCATGGAAACCCATTTTCCTTTTGGGCAGGCAGTGGCCAAAGCGTCGTAGGCCTTTGCCAGCTTCTCCCCATCCTGGAACAGGGCCAGGAACTGGTAGTAGAGATACCCGATCCGCTTGACCCAGTTGACCCGGTCGCAGTCCATCCAAGGCTTGTAGCCGGACTTCATCAGCTTCATCCGGTATAGCTTCATCAGGCGCTTCGCGTAAGCGACCTGCTCTTCCGGGTTCTCCGGCAAAGCATCTACAGGGAAAATATCCACATAAAACCCGTTTTCCTGTAAACGACGGGTTTTTTTGCTTTCCAGGTATACGCTACCCCGCTTCATGACCTTGCCAAAAGGAAGACCGTAATTGGGGTCCGTATACCAGGATTGTACACAGTATTCCGGTTTCAGCTTCTCCGGAGCGATCCGAAAAAATTTCTCGTAATCCTCCCGAAGCATGGACATATCCATATCATCGTCCCAGGGGATGAACCCCTGATGGCGCACCGCCCCCAGGAAGGTGCCGTCTGACAGGAAATAGGCAATTCCGTTTTCCTCACAGACCCGCTTGATTTCTTTCGCAATTTCCAGCTGGGTGAACTGGACTTTTCTCAGAAGTTCCGGTTCCATTATGCTACCTCTCTTTTGGGGATTTGCAAGCGGGGCAGAACCCGCTCCGTCAGGGCCATTATGGGAAACAGCCAGAAAAACAGGTCGGCTGTCAAATTTTGAGTGTTGAAGGACATGAAAAGAATCAACAGAAGCAGGAGATTGACCCAAGCCTTTTGCTCTTTCCGCCACACCAGTACGGTCCACCCCGCTACATGAAGGGCTCCGCCAAACAAACCAAACATGGCGAACATAATCAGACTGGCTGTGGTATTGTTTTCAATGGCGTAGAGGACCGAGGAAATGCTCTGCCCAAACAGGGGATTCCGGAAAAAAGCCTCCAGATTTACCTGGACAGACCCCACCCGGTCTCCTATGGATTCCTCCTGATAGGAAAACTTGCCGATGAGCATATCGTAGACTTCCCAGTATAGTCCATTTTGACGGGAGATACAGTATGCCGCCAATATTCCGACGGCAGCCGCCAAGCCGGCCACAATTCCCCAAACCCATTTTTTCCGGTACAGTTTCTTATCGAAGAACAGCAGGACCCAGAATAGCCCCAGTTCGATGATGCCGCCGGTGGCAAAGGTGGTGATGGTCGTCAGGGTCAGAATCCCGCTGACGATCCACATAGTCTTCTGGTTCTTCCACTGCACCTGATAGTGGTTTAAGTATAGCCCCAGGATCAGGAAAAACTGATAAACCCCCGGTTCCCGGAAAATACCAAAATTTCGATTTTTCACATAGTTCAGCGGTACAAAGGAAAACAGGAAGTTGTAAAAACTCACACCAATTGGATTATCAAATATCGGAATGGGGACCAGGTTCCCGTCCGGCAGCCGCCGCAGAACATAGGCGCACAGCATGGAGTATACTCCCAGCACTGCCAGAATCCCCACATAGTATTTTGCCGCCTCCCGGCACCGCAGAAAGTAGCTTAGCAGCACGGCGGCGCAAATGCAGAGCAGGACACTGAAATACATCAGCTGCCAGTCCCGCTTCACCACCATAGGCAGCAGCAGCCCAACCGCGCAGACCAGGATCAGGCCCATCCGCCGATCGGAAATCACCGCTTTCCAGGTTTTCCGGTTCCACCAGAGGAAGGCAGCGCCCGTAAGGATCAGCAGCCCCAGCATACAGGCCTGGGCCTTGTAAAACCCCAGCACGCTGGAGGTAACAAGGGTATCTCTCGCAAGGTATAGGAGGCCAAACAGCAGCAGACCCGTCAGCGCCTTGGTCATTTTATTTTCCGGGAGGGGGTAGACTTTCATGGGTTTTCCTCCTTGGTCAGGGTCAGGACGGCGGAGATCAAATCTCCTCTCTCCACCGCCAGCCCGCCAAACTGCCGGGCAATTTCCTCGCAGGCCGTATCCCGGTAGACGATGGCGGGGGTTCCGCAGCAGCTTGCCTCCAGGGTGGTCATGCCAAAGGTCTCCTCCCTGCTGGGGTTCAGGAACACGTCCGCCGCCGTGTAGATTTCCGCCAGTTCCTGGGGAGAGTTGGTTCTGGGAAGGCCCAGGATCTTCTCAGGAAGGGACTTTATTTGCTTTTGGGTCAGCCCCACCAGGACAATTTTGTAGGTGTCATCCAGCTGCCGGGACAGGGCAATCAAATCGCCTAAGCCCTTTCGTTCCTCCCAGACGCTGGCAACGCCCAGCAGGATTTTCTTCCCTGTAAGGCCGTGTTTTTCCCGGAAGTCGCCGGGGGTGGGCTTGAAAACCGCCCGATTCACCTCGTTATATCGTACCTCCACCGGGTATTCCTTTAAAAAACTTTCTTTCACCCGGCGCTGTAGCCACTGGGAGGGCACAATCAGCGTCAGGTTGGGGATTCCGGTAAAGAGGACTTTTTTCTTTTCGTAGTTTCTCTTGCTGCCATCCAGCAGAACGCTTTTGGGATAGGCTCCCTTCTGAGGACAGTGATGGCAGCCCTGCTTCCATTTGTCACAGCCTGCCATTTCAAAATAGGCGCAGTGGCCGGTAAAGCTCCAGCAGTCATGTAACGTCCAGAGGATCTGCTTACCGCAGGTTTGAAGGTAGCCGAATAGCTCCTCTAAATTGATGTAGTAGCCATGGAGATTATGCAGCCAGATCACGTCCGGGTCATAGCGTTCCACCCAGTGCAAAAAACGCCGGGTGGCCCTTCTGGAGCCAAAGCCCTGATTATCCAGAAGCCTGCTTTGGATCCCATGGAGGCGGCAGTCCCAGTCAGACCCGATCCGCACCGTGGGGACATCGTGGTAACCCGCCTGTTTCCGGCCAAAAGCCAGGGTACATTCGTTTCCCTGGGCCATCAGCTCCCGGCAGGTGTCCCCGACAATCCTTCCGGTGCTGCCAAAGCCAGCTACGACGTTGATAAACAGATACTTCATGTGCCCCCCTTATTGGTTACTGCTTAATACTTCCGCCAGACCATCTTATCCACCACACCGGTATAGGACTGGATGATCTTGACCACCTTGGTGGACACGGTTTCCTCCACATAGTCAGGGACTGGAATGCCCAAGTCTCCCTCCAGGTTCATCTGCACAGCGGTGTCCACCGCCTGCAGGAGATGCCCTTCATCGATGCCCGCCAGAATAAAGCAGCCCTTATCCAATGCCTCCGGCCGCTCCGTGGAGGTGCGGATGCACACCGCCGGGAAGGGGTGGCCTACGCTTGAGAAGAAGCTAGACTCCTCTGGCAATGTCCCCGAGTCGGACACCACAGCGAAGGCGTTCATTTGCAGGCAGTTATAGTCGTGGAAGCCCAAAGGCTCGTGCTGAATAACCCGCTTATCCAACTGGAAGCCGGTCTCTACCAGCCGCTTTTTGGAGCGGGGATGGCAGGAATACAGTATGGGCATATCGTACTTTTCCGCCATGGCGTTGACGGCGGTGAAGAGAGACAGAAAGTTCTTCTCCGTATCGATGTTCTCCTCCCGGTGAGCGGACAGCAGGATATACTTTCCCTTCGTCAGCCCCAGACGCTTATGAATGTCGGAGGCCTCGATTTGGGGCAGATTTTCATGTAGCACCTCCGCCATGGGAGAACCGGTGACATAGACCCGTTCCTTGGGCAGGCCGCACTCGTGGAGATACTTCCGGGCGTGCTCGGAATAGGCCAGGTTCACGTCGGAGATGATGTCCACAATCCGGCGGTTGGTTTCCTCCGGCAGGCATTCATCCTTGCAGCGGTTTCCCGCCTCCATGTGGAAAATGGGGATATGGAGGCGCTTTGCGGGGATGGCGGACAGGCAGGAATTGGTATCTCCCAGAATCAGCACCGCGTCGGGCTTTACCGTGTTCATCAGCTTATAGGAGCAGTTGATGATATTGCCCACCGTGGCCCCCAGGTCGTCTCCTACGGCGTTCATGTAGACCTCCGGATCACGAAGCCCCAGGTCGTAGAAGAAAATACCGTTCAGGTTATAGTCATAGTTCTGCCCCGTGTGGGCCAGGATGCAGTCAAAGTACTTCCGGCACTTGTTGATCACCGCCGCCAGACGGATGATCTCCGGCCGGGTGCCCACGATGATCAGCAGTTTCAGCTTTCCATTATTTTGAAAGGAAATATCCGAGTAGTCAAGCTTCATTTCCATAGTCAAACTTCCTCGTAGTAGGTGTCGGGATGTTTGGGGTCAAAGGCTTCGTTGGCCCACATCACCGTCACCAGATCTTCCGTTTCGCTTAAGTTGCGGATGTTGTGGGTATAGCCCGGCAGCATATGCACGGCCTCGATTTTCTCACCGGAAACCTCAAAATTCAGCACTTCCTCCGTGCCAATCTTCCGCTGCTGGATCAGACCCCGGCCGGAGACCACAATGAAGAATTCCCACTTAGTATTGTGCCAGTGCTGGCCCTTGATAATACCGGGCTTCGAAATATTCACGCTGAACTGGCCGCAGCCTTCCGTGCGCATCAGCTCCGTAAAGCTGCCCCGGGCATCCACATTCATGCGAAGGGGAAAGGCCGCCTTTTCCCTAGGAAGATAGCTGAGATAGGTAGCGTACAGCTTTTTTGCAAAGCTGCCTTCGGCGGTGTTCGGCATCACCAGGGTTTGAGGCTGGGCCTTGAAGGAATCCAACAGCTCCACGATTCTCCCCAGGGTCACGGTTTCCGTCACCGATGCGGCGCAGTAGGGGCCGTCCTCCCGAAATACCGTTTTCAGTCCTTCAAAGACACAGTGGTGCTCCTTCCCCTCCAATGCATCCAGCATCTCCGCCACCAGATCGTCAATGTAGAGCATTTCCAGTGTTACGTCGGGGTCGTTTACCTGAATGGGCAAATCATGGGCATAGTTATGGCAGAAGGTTGCCACCACGGAATTATAGTTGGGGCGGCACCACTTGCCAAAGAGATTGGGGAACCGGTATACCAGCACCCTGGCCCCAGTTTCCTCTCCATAGCGGAAGAACAGTTCCTCTCCCGCTTTTTTGCTTCTGCCATACTCGCTGCCCGCAAAGCGCCCCTCCAGGGTGGCCTGTATGGAAGAGGACAGCATAATAGGGCAGGTGTTATGGTACTTTTTCAGGGTGTCCAGAAGGGTGGAAGCAAAACCGAAGTTCCCTTCCATAAATTCCTTCTGGTCCTTCGGCCGGTTCACCCCCGCCAGATTGAAAACGAAATCTGCCTTCTGGCAGCCCTCCTCCAGAAGGGTCTGGGGAGAATCCTTGTCATACAGGTACAGTTCCCCGATGGTGAGATTCGGCCGGGTGCGGTCCTTGACCTCCCGGATGCACTTTAGTGCCTCCGTCAGATTTTTCCCCACAAATCCGGCAGCGCCGGTAATCAGAATATTCATCGTATTTCCCCGCTTACGCTTTTCCGAAGGAAGCC
The DNA here is from genome assembly GCA_002493965.1 of Clostridiales bacterium UBA7044. GTDB lineage: Bacteria > Bacillota > Clostridia > Oscillospirales > Oscillospiraceae > Faecousia. The sequence continues at coordinate 63,813 of DLAP01000008.1, read as the reverse complement.
AGTTCCTCCTGAATATAGCTTAAGGCTTTCAGCTTCTCCTGGACCTGCTCCACAGTGAGAAGCTCCGTGTTGTTGCTGTTAAATTCTGTCAGCACGTTCCGGGAGGTGTCGCCCACCTTGAAGTACTTATCGTAGTTTAAGTCCCGCTTGTCGCAGGGCACCCGGTAGAAGTTCCCCAGGTCAATGGCGTGGGCGCATTCCTCGTTGGTCAGCAGGGTTTCATACATCTTTTCCCCGTGACGGATGCCGATGACCTTAATTTCATGGCCGGGCGCAAACAGTCCTGTAACGGCCTTTGCCAAGGTTTCAATGGTGCAGGCCGGGGCCTTCTGCACCAGAATATCTCCGGACACGCCGTTCTGGAAAGCGAACAGCACCAAATCCACCGCTTCCTCCAGGGACATGATGAACCGGGTCATCTTGGGCTCCGTAATGGTAATGGGGTGCCCGGCGCGGATCTGGTCGATCCATAGGGGGATCACGCTGCCCCGAGAGCACATGACGTTGCCATACCGGGTGCAGCAGATTTTGGTCTGCTCCGGGGAAACCGTCCGGGACTTGGCCACAATGACCTTTTCCATCATGGCCTTGGAGGTACCCATGGCATTGACGGGATAGGCCGCCTTGTCCGTGGACAGGCAGATCACGGTTTTCACGCCGTTTTCAATGGCGGCAGTCAACACATTTTCCGTACCGAACACATTGGTCTTCACCGCTTCGATGGGGAAGAACTCGCAGGAGGGCACCTGTTTCAGCGCCGCCGCATGGAAGATGTAGTCCACACCGTGCATGGCGTTTTTCACGGACTGGGGATCCCGCACATCGCCGATAAAGAACTTGATCTTATCCGCTGCCTGGGGCATCTTCGCCTGGAACTCGTGGCGCATATCGTCCTGCTTCTTTTCGTCCCGGGAGAAAATCCGGATCTCTCCGATGTCCGTGTCCAGGAACCGGTTCAGCACCACATTGCCAAAGGAACCAGTGCCGCCCGTAATCATCAATGTCTTGCCCGCAAATATACTCATGGCTTTTTTCTCCTTCACTTCGCCAGCAGCTTTTGGAATAGGCGCACATACTTGCCCGTTCCCACTGCGGCGGTGTATTTTTCTAGATAACATTCCCGGCACTTTCTCCTCATCTGGGAGAGCCGCTCCGGGTCCTTTTCCAGGGAGCGGAGGATTTCCGCCAGGGCCGCCCCTTCCCCGTTGCGCACATGACAGCCGGCCCCCCCATCCAGGTCCCGAACGATGTCGCAATCGTCCATGATGGCGATAATGGGGATGCCCTGCATCATATAGCTGTAGGTCTTGCTGGGAACGCACAGGCCGGTGGCTCCTTTCTCCAGCGTCACCAGGGCGCAGTCGCTGATGGCAAGGGCGTCCCGGAAATCCTGCCCATGGAGGAAATCGAAAATAGCCACATGCTCCAGATGCTCCTCTTTGACAATTTCTTTCAGAGCCTCCAGCTTGTTTCCGTGGCCCGCAAAAAGGAAGAAAATGCTTGGATCCTCCTTTAGTTCCCGGATGGCATCCAAAATGGTCTGCATATCCTGCATGGTTCCCATATTGCCAAAGTAGGCCACAGTGAAGCGTCCCTTCACAACGCTTTGGAACCGGTTCTCCTCTTTTTTATCCAGCGGCGCTTCCTCGCCGGAATGCCAGTTGGAAATCACCGTAACTTTTGTCTCCCCAATGGGACGGTGAGAAAGGATATAGTCCTTCATTTCCTCCGACAGGGCCACCACCTGATCCGCCCGCCGGTAAACGCATTTGTTAATGTGGTTCATGAGGCGGCAGATGGGGTTTCTCTCCCCCAAGGTCCCCGTCACCGTGGCAACCTCCGGGTACAGATCATAGGAAACAAAAATCAGTTTCGTGCCAAACAGCTTCTTCCCCCAGGAGGCGATCCAGGGCAGGATGGGCGGATTGGAGTACACCACCACGGACCGATACTTTCGGAGCTTCCCCAAGCGCAGCAGCACCATAAAGGTGAAGGAGAAATAGTTAATGAGCCGCCCCAGGAAACCCTTTCGATCCATCTGGATGTATTTGAGCCGACCGATGGTCACGCCGTTTATTTCCTCCCGCTTTGGAGTGTCCGCCCCTTGCAGGTATTCCCTTGGGTAGCCGCACAGCACATCCACGGTAAAGCCCGCTTCCGTCAATGCCATGACCGTTTCATAGGGGAGCTGGGCGGAGGAAATATATTCCGGGTAGAAAAACTGGCACAGGAACAGAATATCCCGTTTTTGCATTTCCCTCCCCCTCTCTGTGTTTATTCGTCTTCCTCTGTTTCCCGAATGGCGTCCGCCAGATCCGTGATCTGGTAGTCCCGGGGATAGGCGCTGAGAGCCTTGTCGTAGCACAGACTGCCAAAGGCCTTGTCCACCGCCGGTGTAAAGGGCCTGAGCAGCTTCAGAGCCCAGGCAACGCCCCTCACCATCAGAATGTCTCTTCCATGGCAGTGGGCAATTAAGTTCACCATGTCGCAGGTGCTGACATATTCCCGATCCTGGGGGCAGAACGTTCCCTCTGCCTCATCGTCTAACAGGAGACGGATAAACTCCGTCAGGTTTCCGATGTACAGCATGGAACGTCGGTTATCCACTGCCGGAAATACAGTTAGCTTTTTTGCCACGGACGCAAGCTTTTGGTAGTTTCCCTTGCAGCCCTTTCCGTAGATCATAGGCGGGCGCAGGATGGCAAGCTTCATACTTTCGCCGCATAGGGCCCGCAGCCCCTCCTCCGCATTTAATTTGCTCCGCCCATAGTGGTCTTTAGGGTCCAGGGGCGTATCTTCGGTAATGGTCACGGTCTTTCCCAGCGGGGCATCCAGGCCGTACACGCTGGCGCTGCTCATAAAGAGGAACTGCCTGACACCGGCCTGCTTTGCCTTTTTCGCTATCTCGATGGCAAGGGTGGTATTGACCTTTTCGTACATTGGCCACTGGGAAGGGTCGTTTTTGCTTCCCGGCTGATGAACGATGCCCGCTACATGGAGCACCGCGTCAAAGCTCTGGAAGGAAAAATCCTTCCAGCTTCCGTCGGACACGCTGACCTTTTTCACTTCATATTGATCCGGCCACCGGGACAGGTAGTCTCCCACCGCCCTTCCGATATAGCTGTGGGAACCGGTGATCAAAAGCTTCTTCATTTTCCGGATTTCTCCTTTTCTAGCTGTCCGGTGCCGCCTTCCACCACGCCATCATGGCGCAGTACTGCCAAGAAGGTTCCAAAGAAGCACCGGCAATCAAACAAAAAGCTTTGCTTCCTCGCATATTCCCCGTCGAATCGGGCTTTTACATCAATGGGCAGTTCATCCCGTCCGTTGATCTGGGCCCAGCCGGTAAGTCCGGGCATCACGTCATTGGCCCCGTATTTATCCCGTTCTTCGATCAAATCAAACTGATTCCAAAGTGCGGGCCGGGGGCCCACAAAGGACATTTTCCCCGTAAAGATCTGGAAAATCTGGGGCAGTTCATCCATGGAGGTCTTCCGTAAAACCCGCCCCACCCGGGTGATGTACTGCTGGGGATTGTCCAGCAGATGGGTTGGTGTATCTTTAGGCGTACTGACCTTCATGGTACGAAATTTCAGAATGTAAAAATGGCTCTTATGAATACCCACCCGCTTCTGCCGGAAAAACACCGGGCCGGGATCATCCAATACCACTGCCAGAGCGATCAGCAGATACAGCGGGCTCAGACACAGCAGGATACAACCGGACAGTACAATATCCAGGATCCGCTTTCCAAATTTCTGATACATACCCATCTTCCTTTCGGACCTCAGACCTTTTCCTCCACCTTGGGATGATAAGTGGGAACGATCTCCGCCACAATATCCTTAATGTTCGTCGCTTCCGCTTTGCAGGCGGTTTCCAGACGGGCAAGCTGTTTTAAAAACAGCTCGTCATCCATCTCGATGGGCCGTCCAATGTGGATCAGCTTGTTGGCCGTCTCCTGGAGGCCCTCCTCCTTCATCAGCAGCTCCTCGTACAGCTTTTCGCCGGGACGAAGGCCGGTATACTGGATCTGGATATCCACATCCGGCTCGTAGCCGCTGAGCCGGATCATGTTTCTCGCCATGTCGTCGATCTTCACCGGCTCACCCATATCCAGAATGAATATTTCCCCGCCGTGGGCATAATAGCCCGCCTGGAGCACCAGGCTGACGGCCTCGGGAATGGTCATGAAATACCGGATAATGTCGGGGTGAGTCACCGTCACCGGGCCGCCCGCCTCGATCTGGCTCTTGAACAGGGGAATCACGCTGCCGTTGCTGCCCAGGACGTTACCGAACCGCACCGCCACAAACTCCGTGTCCGATTCCCGGTTCATCATCTGCACCACCATCTCGCACAGCCGCTTGGAAGCGCCCATGATGTTGGTGGGGTTCACCGCTTTGTCCGTAGAAATCAGCACGAAGCGGCCCACGCCGTATTTCGCGGCAGCCTTTGCCATTTTATATGTACCGAAGACGTTATTTTTAATGGCCTCGTTGGGGCTGTCCTCCATCAGAGGAACATGCTTATGGGCAGCGGCGTGGAAAATAAGATCCGGCCGGTACTTGCCCACCACGGAATTGACCCGGTTGGTATTGCGGACGGAGCCGATGAGCACCGTCAGGTTCAGCTCCGGGTGATTCCGCCGCAGTTCCATCTGAATGTCATAGGCGTTATTCTCATAGATATCGAAAATGATCAGCTGCTTGGGGTTGGCCCGGGCGATCTGACGGCACAGCTCGCTGCCGATGCTGCCGCCGCCGCCAGTGACCATGACCACCTTTCCAGATATGAAGTGCAGAATCTCGTCCAGGTTCACCTTAATGGGCTCCCGGCCCAGCAGATCCTGAGGATCCACCTTGCGCAGCTTGCTGACGCTGATCTCCCCATTGACCATCTGGAAAATGCCGGGCAGGATCTGAACCTCGCAGCCGGTGGTGGTGCAGATGTTCAGGATCTCCTTCCTGGTCTTGGCGGAGGCGCTGGGAATGGCCACAATGATCTTGCTGATATTGTACTGCTTTACCGCCTTGGGGATTTCCTCCCGGGTACCCACGATGGGCACGCCGCACAGCCGCTTTCCCACCTTTACCGTATTGTCGTCAATCACACACACCAGATTGTCCCGAATGTAGCTGCTGTTGGCAAACTCCAGTGCCAGGGCTCTTCCTGCGTCTCCCGCGCCGATTATCATTACGTTTTTCAGCCCCGCCGCATGGGCCGCATGGCTGAACTTCTTCTGCACCGACAGCCACATCCGGTAGGAGAACCGGATCGCCACGCTGCACACATAGCTCAGCAGCAGCCCCACCACCATACTGGCCCGAGGCATCAGCACGCCGTCGAAGTGGAACACTGCCACGCCGATGACTGCCAGTACACAGTAAGCGCCGGTGATGCGAAAAATTTCTGAGGTGCTGACAAAGGCCCAAATGCAGTTGTAGAGCTGGAACAGCAGAAATACCACCACGGTAATGGCACACCAGGGGCCGATTGCAGACAGGTAGCCCTGCATATGATCGACGCGGATATTGGCAAAGACAAAATCTGCCCGGAACCACAGTCCGAAGAAGAAGGACGCGGAGGTTGCCAGCACATCCAGCACCATGATCATCAAAACCTTAACAAGGGAAGAAAGGTTTCCGTTGTCTTTTTTTCTAGAACCCATGAAGCACACACCTTATCGTTTCTGCCCGGCCTGCGAAGTCTCAGGGCAGGTTACTTGCGTAAATTATGGAATCGCATAATTACATCTTATTATATCACATCCTGTCGAGGACAGCAAGGGGCAGTTTTACCCAGAATCCCCCTCTTCCGAAAAAACGCCCACAGCCTGGGGCTGTGGGCGCAGCTGGTTTATTTCGCAGCATCCGCGCTGCGGCGGATGATCTGCTCCATTTTCTCCATATTCCGAAGCATATCCTTCGCCAAGGCAATCTGGCAGCGGGTACGGACCAGATTGTGATCCGGGTACCGGATATGAAAGTATTTGTCGCCGTCCAGGTAATCCGCCAGAAACCGGGTGGCAAGCTCCACCGTCAGCACAAAACAGCTCAGGGGCAGTGTCTCCAGTTCCCTTTCTGTCATGGTCCTTGCCGTCATGGAGAGGAATCCCTCCGCAAAGGCTGCAAACACATCCAGGTTCACGCCGACTTTCTCATACTCCCGGCAGTCCTCCTCCACCAGGTTTGCGGCAAACCGAATGGCGTCTCCAAAGTCATGGCCCATAAGCCCCGGCATCACCGTGTCCAGGTCGATGACCACAAGTGCCTCATTGGTCTCCGGGGAAAACAGCACATTGTTGATCTTGGTGTCGTTATGAGTCACCCGGAGGGGAAGCTGTCCTGCTCTTTGCAGGTCGGTCAGGGTACAGGCTTTGTCCCGCACAGACAGGAGAAAGTCAATTTCCTCCCGGAGGTCCTTTGCCCTGCCCGCCTTATCCTCCTCTATGGACTTTATCAGCTTCTCGTAGCGGCCGCGGGTATCATGAAAGCCGGGAATGGTTTCCGTCAGCTCCCGGATGTCGAAGTCCGCCAGGTCCATCTGGAATTCGCCGAAGGCTTTGCCCGCGTTGCGGACAATGTCCAGATTGGACACTGCGTTATAGGTGACGGAGGGAACGAAATTCGTCATCCGCCAGAAGTTGCTTCCGTCGACCACGTAGGTTTTCCGGTCGGCGGTATGGTGGAAGTGAAGGGCCGGTTTGCCGGGCTTCTTCCTCCGGATATGCTCCGTGACCTTGTCAATGTTCTCCATCAGACCCACGGGATTGCGGAAGGCATAGGTATTGACGTTCTGTACCAGGAAGGACTTGGGGCTGCCGTCACGCATGCGGAAGTTCACTTTATAGGTGCGGTTTACGTTGCCCATTTGAATGGTTTCGTAACCCAGATATTCCTCATCGATCCGAAAAAGCCGGGAAACCTCCTCCAGCTTCTCATATAACTCCATAGCAATCTCCTTTCAAAACGTACAGAAAAACCGCGTTCACCTGATCATACCGCATTGAAGCACATTTGTCAACAAAAAACAGCAATCCCAGACAATTCGTGGGGAAATACTGACCCGGCGGCTTATCTTTGCCGCCGGGTCATCCATTTGCAATCAAATTGTACCGGGGAATAGGGCTTCAATGGCGCACCGGGCCGCTTCCTGCTCTGCCCGCTTCTTGCTGCTGCCGGAGCCTGTACCCACGGGTTTACCGTTCAGGGAAACCTCCACGTCAAATTTCTTGTCGTGGTCCGGGCCGGACTGGCCGATGAGGGAATAGGAAAGGGTCTGGTTCTTCTTCTGCTGCACCAGCTCCTGGAGCTGGGTTTTGTAGTCGGCGTTATGAAGCTTCGTCACCGGGACCTCCACGAAGATGAACCGCTTAATGAAGCCAAGAGCGGCCTCAATGCCTCCGTCCAGAAAGCAGGCGGCAATAACCGATTCCACGGCATCGGCTAAAATGGAATTCCGGCTCCGGCCGCCTCCCTGCTCCTCCCCATGGCCCAGCAGGAGGTGCTCTCCCAGACCGATCTGTCCTGCCACGCAGGCCAGGGTCTTCTCGCAGACCATATCCGCCCGCATCCGGGTCAGCTCTCCCTCGGGGCGGTCGGGGAAATTCCGGTACAGGTATTCCGCCACCAGCATTCCCAGCACGCTGTCCCCCAGAAATTCCAGCCGCTCATTGCTCAGTAAGCTGTTGTGCCACCGCTCATTGGCGTAGGAGGAATGGGTCAGGGCGTTTTGCAGCAGGGAAATATTTTGAAACCGATAACCGATGGCGGTTTCCAGGTCTTTAATCATGACGATTCTCCTTCATAGCCGCCAGGGCGCTTGTCAGTTCCGGAGTAATGTCCCCCTGCACGGCGGTCATGGCCTGACGGACAGCATTGCGGAAGGCCAGGGCATCGGAGGCCCCATGGGCCTTGATCACCGGCTTCTGGATTCCCAGGAACTGGGTGCCGCCGATCTCCCGGTAATCCAGCATCTTCATCATCTCGCCCACGCCGCCCCTGCACAGCAGGTAGCCCAGCTTGGTGGCAAGATTCTTCTTAAACAGTTTCTTCATCATGCTGCCCATGAACATGGCAGTGCCCTCAATGGATTTGAGCAGCACATTGCCGCTGAAGCCGTCGCAGACCACCACGTCCACCTCACCCAGAGGCACGGCCCGGGCTTCCACGTTGCCCGTAAAGCGAATCAGGCCCTTGTCCCCGGCGTCCTTCAGAAGGGCATAGGCATCCTTCTGGAGCTGGGTGCCCTTGCTGTCCTCGGTACCGATATTCAGAAGACCCACCCTGGGGTTTTCGATTCCCAGCACCTTTTTGGCATAAGCGGATCCAACCAGGCCGAATTGAAGCAAAAACTCCGGCGTACATTCCGCATTGGCGCCGCAGTCACAGATGACCGCCTTACCGCCGGTTTTGGTTGGCATGGCAGGGGCCATGGCGGCCCGGCGGATCCCGCGGACCCGTTTCACCAGCAGGGTTGCGCCGGTAAGCAGCGCACCGGTGGAGCCTGCGGACACGAAGGCGTCGCCCTTCCCCTCGGACAGCATTTTAAGCCCTATGACCATGGAGGAATTTTTCCGCTTATGGATCACGGAAGCGGGGTCGTCGTGCATATCCACCACGTCGTCGGCATTGGCGATTTCCACCCCGTCGGGCAAATCCAAAATGCCATGCTTGCTCATGACCTCCAGGATATCCTCTCCCCGGCCCACCAGGATGATTTCGGTTCCAAATGCCTTGGCAGCCTCAATCGCGCCCAGAACAGGAGCCTCCGGCGCCAGATCACCGCCCATTGCGTCCAGAATGATCTTCATGTACTCCACCTCTTTCTTTTTAGATTCCAGCAGCCACCATAGAATCGATCACTTCCAAGGAACGATTCGCAATGGCCAGGTTCTTTTCCGACTTTTTTCGGATCCGCTGATTCAGCGGATCGATAATGCTGAAATTGATATTCATAGGCTGGAAACGCTCTATTTTTTCATCGCTGATGTACAGTCCCAGAGCGCCGATGGCAGTGGTCCTGGGAAACTCCGGAACCTGCCTGCCCTGCACCTTAGCCGCCATGGCAACTGCCGCCAGGAAGCCGGAGGCGGTAGATTCCACATACCCTTCCACCCCGGTCATCTGTCCGGCAAAGGCAACCAATGGATTGCGCCGGTCGGCATAAAAACGATCCAGCAGCTTGGGACTTTGCAGGAAGGTATTGCGGTGCATAACACCGTAGCGGACAAACTCCGCATTCCGGAGGGCCGGGATCATGGAAAATACCCGTTTCTGCTCCCCGAATTTCAGGTGAGTCTGGAAGCCTACCAGATTGAAGATGCTTTTGGCAACGTTATCCTGGCGAAGCTGCACCACTGCGTATGGCTCCTTCCCGGTTTTGGGGTCCGCCAGGCCTACGGGCTTCATGGGGCCATAGCGCAGAGTATCAATACCCCGGCGGGCCATGACCTCCACAGGCATACAGCCTTCAAACACATTCTGGTCCTCAAATCCGTGAACCTCCGCTTCTTCGGCGGAGGAAAGCTCCCGGACAAAATGCTCATACTGCTCGCGATCCAGAGCGCAGTTGATGTAATCCGGGGTGCCCCGGTCATACCGGGACTGCCACCAGCCTGACCTCATGTCGATGGAATCCGCCGTAATCAGGGGCGCGGCAGCGTCAAAGAAGTGAAGATACCCAGTCTGACCGAAATACTGCCCAATGGCATCCGACAGAGCGTCGGAGGTCAGGGGGCCCGTGGCGATGATCACCGGGCCTTCCGGCACCTGAGTGATCTCCTGGGCGGTTACGGTAATGTTCGGGTGGCTTCGGATCTTTTCCGTAACCATCCGGGAAAAGCCGCCCCGGTCTACCGCAAGACATCCTCCGGCTTCCACCCGGGTTGCTTCCGCGCAGGCCATGATGAGACTTCCGCACCGGCGCAGTTCCTCTTTCAGAAGGCCTACGGCGTTTTCCAGCCGATCTCCCCGAAGAGAATTGGAGCACACCAGCTCAGCAAAATCTTCGCTATGGTGGGCCGGGGACATTTTCTCCGGCTTCATTTCATAGAGCGCCACAGAAATGCCCCGGTTTGCCAGCTGCCAGGCAGCCTCACAGCCTGCCAGTCCCGCGCCGATGACTTTTACTTCCATGGTCAGCTCTCCTTCTTTGTGGTGGTCTTTTTGGCCGTAGATTTTTTGGCTGTGGACTTTCCGGACGCCGCCCTCTTGGGGGCGGCCTTCTTCGTGGTCTTCTTTTCGGCGCCAGTGTCAGAGCTCTGCCCTTCCTCGCTGGTCTTCTTTTTGTAGTAACCCCGCTGATCCTCTGGCAGGAAGCGGCTGCACTGCTCGTTAATGCAGAAGGGCTTCATCCGGCCCTTGCCGGATTTCTTGAATAATGTCTGGCCGCATTCCGGACAGTCCTCCGCTGTGGGGACATCCCAGGTCATAAAGCCGCACTGCGCACCCTTTTCGCAGGCATAGAAGGCATAGCCCTTCTTAGACTTCCGTTTCAGCATTCCGCTGCCGCACTTGGGGCAGCGTCCCGGCATCCGCTCCACCAGGGGCTTGGCATTTTTGCACTCCGGGAAGCCGGGACAGGCCAGGAACTTGCCAAAGCGGCCCATTTTAATGACCATCTTCCGTCCGCACAGCTCGCAGATTTCGTCGGTCTCTTCCTCCGGAACCTTCAGGCGGACGCCCTCCAGGGCCTCCTCCGCCTCCTGCAATTCACGGCTAAAGTCCCGATAAAATTCCGTCAGCAGATCCTTCCAGTTCTGCTTGCCCTCTTCTACCTGGTCTAAGCGGGATTCCATATTGGCGGTGAACTCCACATCCACAATGTCGTTGAAGCGCTCCACCATCAGGCCGTTGACGATCTCTCCCAGGGGAGTAGGGGCCAGCCGTTTGTCTTCCTTTACCACATACTCCCGATCCTCAATGGTGGAGATGGTGGCTGCATAGGTGGAGGGGCGGCCGATGCCCTTTTCCTCCATTGCCTTGACCAGGGTGGCCTCGGTATACCGGGCAGGGGGCTGAGTAAAGTGCTGCTCCTTGGTAATCTCGGTGGAGGACGCCTGATCCCCCACATTGAGATCCGGCAGGGGGGAACCGATACTCTCCCCTTCCTCGTCTCTGCCTTCCTCGTAAACAGCGACAAAGCCGGCAAAGCGCATACTCTGATGGCTGGAGCGGAACACATGGCCGGCACACTCGGTGTCGATGGACACGGTGTCATAGACGGCGTTTGCCATCTGAGTGGCCAGAAACCGGCTCCAGATCAGCTTATACAGCTTATACTGATCCGGGGTCAGGCTGGCTCTTACCCGCTCCGGCTCCAGATTCACATGGGATGGGCGGATGGCTTCGTGGCCGTCCTGGGCATTTGCCTTGGTCTTAAACTCGTGGAACTTTCCGTAGTAGTAGCTCTCCCCGTACCGGCTGCGGATAAAGTCCGCCGCCGCCGCCATGGCCTCGGCAGACAGCCGCAGAGAGTCGGTACGCATATAGGTGATCAGGCCCGTGGTGCCCTCTCCGGCGATTTCCACGCCTTCGTAGAGCTGCTGGGCGATCATCATGGTCTTCTTGGGGGTGAAGCCCAGCTTCCGGGACGCCTCCTGCTGCAAGGTCGAGGTGGTAAAGGGAGGGGCAGAGGAACGCTTCTTCTCCGCTTTCTTCACGTTGGTGACAGTAAAGGTCTTGCCGGTAATGTGGTCAATGATGGCCTGGGTTTCGGCTTCGCTATTCAGTTCCCGCTTCTTGTCTTCTCCCCAGTAATGGGCCAGGAAGCTGCCGGGCTTGCCGATCCGAATGAGGGCCACGTCCAGGGACCAATACTCTTTCGGCTGGAATGCCCGGATCTCGTTCTCCCGGTCCACCACCAGCCGGGTGGCCACGCTCTGAACCCGTCCGGCGGAGAGTCCGCGGCGCACCTTTTTCCAAAGGAGCGGCGAGAGCTCATAGCCCACAATCCGGTCCAGGATCCGTCTTGCCTGCTGGGCATCCACCAGGTCATAATCGATGTTCCGGGGATGCTGGATGGAATCCCGGACCACATTCTTGGTAATTTCATTAAAAGTGACCCGGTGCGTCTTTTCGTCCGGGAGCCCGAACAGCTCCTTTAAGTGCCAGGAGATGGCTTCCCCTTCCCGGTCCGGGTCGGTAGCGAGATAAACCGTGTCCGCCTGGGCGGCGGCGGTTTTCAGTTCCTTAATCAGGGCTTCCTTGCCCCGGACGGGGATATACTGGGGGGTAAAATCATGCTCCAGGTCCACCCCCATCTTGCTTTTCGGGAGATCCCGCAGGTGGCCCATACTGGCCTTGACCACATAGTCGGGGCCTAAATACTGTCCGATGGTCTTTGCTTTGGAGGGGGACTCCACGATTACGAGATTGCTTGCTTTTGCCATGTAAGATTAAACTCCGTTTCCAAGGAAAGCTCTGGATTCTGAAAAGCAGCAGCCCAGTTATTCAGAGTTTCCCAATATATGCTGCCCCATGGAAGAGCAGCTTCGCAGTTTTAGGGAAACTCTGAATAATGAGGCAAGCGCCGGCAGTTGAAGATTTTGCTTCAAACTGCACGGCTGGAGCAAAAGATTCGCTGTCCGACCGCAGGCGAATTGTTCAGAGTTTCCTTAGACTATTTCAGCGCGATCCGCTTGCCGGGCAGCCGCTTCAGCACGCCCTTCAGTTCCAGCATCGTCAGCGCTGTCAGAAGCTTGCCGGTGGCGAGTCCGGTTTCCGCCACCACATCATCCACCAGCCGCTCTCCGCCACTCAGCGCCGACACAATGGCCTGCTCGCTGTCGTTAAGCTTCGGCAGTTCTTTATTTAGGTCACTATACGGCGGGGACGGCGTCTTGTCAATGCTTTTTTTCTTAAATTCTTTCTTAAGATTTTTTGTTTCCCCGGGAATCCGGGGTTTTTGGGCGACTTTGGGCAGAGGTTTTTCCTCTTTCCGGGCGAGTGCCGGGTCCCCCTCCAGTCGGTATCTCATGGGGTACCCATCCCCGTCCCTGTGCAGTTTCCCCGGGTACAGGGCTTCATATTCCTCCATGACATCCCAGCCGGAAGCCGCCATGATTGCCCCCTCCCGCAGGAGTAGATTGCTTCCCACGCAGCCGGGCTGATCCACATTCCCGGGAACCACGAAGACGTCCCGGCCCTGCTCCACCGCCTGATGGGCGGTGATCAGCGCGCCGCTGCGCTCTGGAGCCTCCACCACCAGCACGCCGTTACTCAGGCCGCTGATGATCCGGTTTCGCTTGGGGAAATTCTGCCTTAAGGGCGGCGTTCCCGGGGCAAATTCGCTGAGAATACAGCCGTACCGTTCCATGTCCTGAAACAGTGAGCGGTTGGAAGCCGGGTATACCACATCCGCGCCGCAGCCCAGAACGCCCACCACCTTGCCTCCAGCGGTGAGGGCCCCGCTCATGGCTATGCCGTCGATGCCGTAGGCCATACCGGAGACCACAATGCCGCCGCAGCTGGCAATCTCGTAGCCCATCCGCCTTGCCGTGGCCATGCCATAGGCCGAGGCCTTCCGGGTACCCACCACACCGATCACCGGCCAGGTGTCAAAATCCGGAAGCTGCCCCTTATAGTACAGCACCATAGGCGGATCGGCAATATTTTTTAGCGCCTCGGGATAGGCCGCGTCCCCGTAGGTCAGGATGTGAAGCCGTTCCCTGTCACAGGCCTCCAGAATCTCCTCCGCCTGCGTCAGGTTTTTGTCCTTCAAAGCCGTCATTCCATCCCGGCTGATCTCCTCCATGCCTCTCAAATCCGCTTCTTCGGCGCAGAAAATATCCTCCGCGTCCGAAAACCGCCGCAGAAGCGCCGCCTTTGTCCGGTCATTCAGACTAGGTCTGTGAGCAAGCCATATCCAGTGTTTCAGCATGGTTTTCCCCTTTCTATCTCTGGGGCATTCTATCCCCGCATCTGCCACATCACAATCGCTGCTGCCACAGCGGCATTTAACGACTCGCAATGGGGGTTCATGGGAATGATCAGTTCTTCGTCCGCACAATCTAAAATCTCCCGCCGGACACCCTGGCCCTCGCTGCCGATGACCACCGCCATCTTTCCCAGGGAGGCGCTCCGAATGTCTCTTGCCCGGCTGCTCAGGGCTGTCACCGCCACGGGAATGCCCGCCTCCCGGCAGGCACTGGACACTTCTTCCCACCCTGCTTGCACCACCGGGACACGAAACACCGCCCCCATGCTGGCTCTGACCACCTTATGACTGTACGGATCGGCACAGCCCTCCAGCACTACCACAGGGACATCCAAGGCGTCCGCCGTCCGCAAGATCGTGCCTAGATTGCCCGGGTCCTGAACGCCATCCAGCAGGAGCATCTTAGGCTTCGCAGTGAAGCCCTTCTTTTCCGGCAGCCGGCACAGGAAAACCGCCCCCTGGGGTGTCTCCATAGGAGAAATGGACGCCATCACGTCCTCCGGCACCCGGATCTGCCGCACCTCCTCCGGAATTTCCGCCGCTACACCGTCGGAGAGGATCACCGTATCCAGCCTCTCCGGGCAGTGCTGAACCGCTTCCTTCAAGAGCTTCAAACCGTCGGAGACAAACAGGCCCGCTTCCTCCCGGGCCTTTCTGGATGACAAAAGCTTTCTTACCTGCTGCAATGTGGGATTTTTTCGGGATGTGATCCTGATTTCTTCCACGGCTGGGCCTCCTTCCGGTACAGTCGCCCCTTCCAGGGGGCAAAATGGTTCTTCTTTATTCTTACCGCTATTATACCAAGTTCCCCTGCTTTTGCAAGTACGTTTTTCCCGTCTCTTTTTTCCCCTTACTCTTTACTTTTCCCGCAAAACATGGTATAGTAGGGCAGAAATAAGGAGGTAAAGTTATGACAACGAAGGACTATCAGCGTTTGTCACCGCTGATGATTTTTTTGCGCTATTTTAAAAATCACAAATTTTTATTCACCATCGATATTCTCTGCGCCACCGGAATCGCCGCCATCGATCTGGCCTTTCCCCTGGTGACCCGCAGCGCCCTGTATGATATGCTGCCAAATCAGGCTTACCACACCTTTTTTACCGTTATGGCCGTGGTATTTGGATGCTATCTGCTCCGCTCCGGGCTTAACTTCATTGTGGCATACTACGGCCACACCTTCGGCATTCGGGTGGAAGCGGACATCCGGCGGGACCTGTTCCACCATATGCAGGAACTGAGTTTTGATTTCTATGACCAGAACCGCACCGGCAAGCTGATGGCCCGGCTCACCAGCGATCTGTTCGAGCTGACGGAGCTTGCCCACCACGGCCCGGAGGATCTGCTGACCTCCATCCTCACCATCATCGGCGCACTCATTGTCATGGCCTCCATCCGCTGGCAGCTTGTCATTCCTGTGGCCCTGACCATTCCGGTCTTTCTGATCGTGGTCATGGCCATGCGCCGCAGGTTGGGCCGGGCCTCCGCTGCCGCCAAGGAGAAGACAGGCCATATCAATCAGGAGATCGAGAGCAGCCTTTCCGGCATCCGCACCACCAAAGCTTTCGCCAACGAAACTGTGGAGGGCGCCCGGTTTGACGCCGCCAACCAGGTCTACAAGACCTCCAAACGGGAGTTTCACAAAGCCATGGGCCTGTTTAACAGCACCACGGAGTTTTTCCTGTGCATTCTTAACGTCATCGTCATCGGCTTTGGCGGCTGGTTCGTTATGAAGGGCAGCATGGACTATCGGGATCTGCTGACCTTTACTCTGTACATTTCCTCCTTTGTCAACCCCATGCGCAAGCTCAGTAACTTTTCCGAACTCTTCGCCAACGGGTTTGCGGGGCTGAACCGGTTTGTGGAGGTCATGCGCACGCAGCCTACCATTGCCGATTCGGAAGGCGCCCTGCCCCTGCAAAACGTCCGGGGCGAAATTGCCGTGGATCATGTTTCCTTCGCCTATGACGGGAATCTGGCCGTACTCCATGATGTGTCCCTCCAGGTCTCTCCCGGCGAAACTCTCGCCATTGTAGGCCCCTCCGGCGGCGGCAAATCCACCCTGTGTCAGCTGATTCCCAGATTCTATGATGTGACCTCCGGCAGTATCTCCATTGACGGTATGGATATCCGGCAGATTACCCAGCAGAGCCTCCACGAGAATGTGGGCATCGTCCAGCAGGATGTATTCCTCTTTGCTGACACCATCTTCGAGAACATCCGCTACGGTAAACCCGGCGCCACTATGGAGGAGGTCATTGAGGCAGCGAAGAAGGCGGAGATCTACGACGACATTCTCGCCATGCCCGACGGGATGCAGACCTATGTGGGCGAGCGGGGCACGCTTCTCTCCGGCGGACAGAAGCAGCGTATTGCCATTGCCCGGATCTTCCTGAAAAATCCGCCCATTCTGATCCTGGACGAGGCTACCTCCGCTCTGGACTCCGTCACCGAGGCCAAGATCCAGCGGGCCTTTGATAACCTGGCCGTGGGCCGTACCACGCTGATTATCGCCCACCGCTTAAGCACCATCCGCAGCGCTGACCGGATCATCTCCATTGCTGACGGGGTGATTACGGAATGCGGCTCCCATGAGACACTGCTGAAAACCGATGGAATTTACGCCCAGCTGTATAAGACGCAAAATGCCCTGGCGCTGAGCGCAATGCAGTAACATTTCTAAAAGGCGGGAACGGCCCCAAAGGGTGCGTTCCCGCCTGTACCAAATACAGTTAGAAAGCAGGGATAATATGGTAGATTATTCTCCTCTCTGGGAAACCATGAAACAAAAGAATATCAGCCAGTACCGGCTTCTGCAGGAAGGCATTGACAACAAAACCTTGGACGCCCTAAAAAAGGGCAAAAACATCACCCTGCTGACACTGGAAAAGCTGTGCGTGATTCTAAGCTGCACCCCAAACGATGTGGTGTGCTTCCATGATTAACCCCGCTTCTGTTTTGAAGCGGGGTTTTCGTTTATTGCCGGATTCTCAGTAAGTAACCTCACCGTCATGGGTCATCAGGGTGGCCCGTTCCACGCTGGGAACTGCCAGCACCTTTTCCACCAGTCCCATTTCTTCTTTCGTCTTCAGCTCCACGATCATGTCAATGCTTCCGGCGGAAACATTCCGGGACTTGATCTTATAGAAGGCGGTATTCGCTTTCAGCACCTGCTCCAGATCTGCCTGAAGCTTCGGGTCCGTACCACTGACGAGCAGCAGCAGGGCGGGCTTCACATGGGGCACAAAGTGAAGCGCCAGCATCACAATGGTGATCATCAGCGCGGACACCACGGCAACCTCCAGCAGGGACGCGCCGCAGATGATGCCCGTGGAAATCGACCAGAACAGGAACGCCAGGTCCATGGGCTCCTTCACCGCCGTCCGGAACCGGACGATGGACAGGGCGCCCACCATGCCCAGGGAGATTACCGCGTTGGACTGAATTGCCACGATAATCGCCGCGGTGATCATGGCAATCACCGGCAGGGAGATGGCGAAGGATTTGGAGTAAAACGCTTTCCGGCACACCACCCGGTACACCAGGAGAATATAGCAGCCGATCAGGGCTGTCACCAGAAGTGTCACCAGCAGGGAGGTGGTGGAAATGTCAGAATTAAACTGGCTCAAAAAGGATTTTTTCACAATATCTTGAATGCTCATGGTTTTGTCTCTCCTTATGTTATTTTTCGAAACTCATATTTCAAAAGCGCCCTATGGCTTTATGGATGGAGTAAAAGGAGTCCATTATGCTTCATTTTTCCTCCGCGAATACCGCTTCCAGCGTAATCCCGCCGTCAACGGCACAGGTCAGCACGCTCTCAGCTTGATCCGCGTCTCCCTTCCAACCCAGGAACCGGTACCCCTCTTTCGGAACGGCGGTAACAGTGATGGGGTAGTCCGTAAAGTACTTCCCCGTCCAGCTTCCATCGGAGAGGTCGATCTGAGAGGTATTCACCATAACCTCTCCCATTTCCGGATGCGCACAGATCACGCTCACCGTTTCCAGGGATCCCGTCAGGCCGAACTCCTCCGCAAGGTGGCCGGGGGCATAGTCGGGACGCTTTCGGAAATATCCATCCCCCCAATCCGGCGTGTAACCGTACTTTGCCAGCATGGCATCCGTATTCTCAGTGGACAGATTATTGTTGCAGATGTCCATGAAGGACAGAACAAACCGGCGGCAGTATTCCGGGTTACTTTTTAAGGCATTGTGCGTACTGAAAAGGGGTGGCTCTGTTCTCGGGTCTAACTGGCTGGCGATGGAGAAAATACTGATTTCCTCCGCGCCTCCCGGATATGGATCCCCAAAATACCACATGAGGGCATCAATATCGTAGATACACCACCGCCAGCGCATATCCCCATAGGGTTCCTGCCCCAGGACAGGACTGCGCCACAAAACCTGATTCCACCAATCGCTGAAATCAACGTTGCACAGATAATAGTTGATGCACATATAGTCGATGAAGCTCTGGGCATCCGCTTTCTCGCAAAACTGTTCCCACTGCTCCGGGCCAGAAAAGTCTGTTTCGTTGATCCAATTCAGGAAATACTCGTACTCGTAATAATCCGTCTCCGAATAGACGGATGGCTCCTGATCCGGGAAGCCGTTTTTCACCAAAATACGATTGCTGATTCCATAGTGCTGGCGGAAGTAATGGGTGTCGTACCGTTCCAGCAGGAAGCTGCTATAGAGAAATTCTCCATTTAAGTATACCTGAACCGGTATACAGCCCTGGGTTGAAACTGCCCGGTCGGAAAACAGGTCCTGAATCATCGCGTCGGTAAGACGATCCTTCAGCATGACGGAATGGGTGGTAATCCCATCATACAACATGGCATCCAACACGTCGGTGCCGCTGTATTTGGAGCGGGCCGTCAGGGCAAACCGCTTTTGCGGTTCGTACCTGCTTGAGTAGCCCTGCACCCGAAGACCCAGCGTCTGGTTCAGAATATCTCCCTGGGTATCCAGGATTTCCGCTATGACCGGGACCTCCAGTTTCTTCATGAAATTCGGCTCCGGTTTCTCTTCCTCCCCGCCGCCGGAGGTATACCAGCTGTCATATTCTTTCCCGGTGACACAAATGCCGTCCTCACCAAACAGGTCGTCATTTTCAAACACAATCGACAGAGTGTACCCCCGTTCCGGCGGCTGGATCCCTACGAAATAGGTCTGGGTCAGCACCTCACTGGAAAACCCCAAACGGCTCACAAACACCGCCCGAACCACCGTTCCCTTTTCTACCGGCGTTGGGTCTGGCGTGTAACTGCTCCAGCTTGTCACCACCCTCTGCTGGGAAGCGTAGCGATTGGGCTCGCCGCTTCGATTCCGAATGGGAATCCCATCCACATATTTCTGAGAATCAGCGGTAGGGAGGCTGCCGTCCGTAGTATAGTAGATAGTCCCATTTTTCGGTGCGGACAGGCGCAGGGTAAAGGCCTCGTCATAGTAGCCGCCCCAATGGGAAGGCTCCGGTGTGGGCGCAACATTCTCCATGTGGGACCAGGAAAACCAGCACAGCGTTCCGACCAGCAGCAGAAGGGAGACAATCAGGATCTTTTCTCTGGCCCTCATCTGAAATACCTGTCACACCCCAACCGGCCCAAGGATGCCCCTTCCCGGCATGTTTCCCTCAGGGCCATGAGGATGGATTCTTCACGATGTTGAATACTCACAGCTTTGTCTCTCCTTACACCGTAAATTTTCTGCACAGATAATATTTGGAAAACGCCGACTGGGTCAGGCTTCCCAGGTTCATGACGCTGTAGAGGAAGTCGGGCAGAAATTCATCGTACTTTACTTCCAGGATGTGCTTTCCCACAGGCAGCACCGGGCGCAGGGGCAGGTAGGAATCAAAAAAGCTGCCAACGTCTGTGCTGCTGCCAATGTTCCGGTCAAAGGTAATCCGGACGTTTCCGGGTCCATAGACGAAAGGTGTCCGCTCATAGGCCACGATCACCTTGGGTACAAGATGATCCTGGGCATACCGGGTATAGAATTTCCGAAGAAGGGGGCTGTTCAGGTCTTCCTGAGAAAGCTCTCCGCTCACGATTCTCTCGTACTGCCCTTTTGTCAGAGGGCACATATCCTTGTGGGTCATCAGCTTTTCTTTTTTCTTGCATTCCAGGGTAATCCGTGCATCCGAACCGTTGTAGATCCGAATCCGGAACTTCTCCCGGGGGTCCGTGCCGTTTTCGTTGTCGTAAAAGCAGCTGTTTTCCTGATCGTCAAAATAGACACTGCGGATGTTGTAAACGCCCTCCGGTCCAGCATGGGGATCCGGCTGGCACAAATGCCGGATTCTGGCGTAAATGAGCTGCAATTCTCCCTCGGAGCAGACATATTTCAGTTCATGCCGGAACTTTTCACAATTCTCTTCGGGGTGCAGAAGCAAATAAGGTTCTTTCATTCATTCTTTGCAAACACAGCCTCCAGCGCGATTCCGCCGTCCACGGAAACAGTCAGCGTGGAATCTACCTGGTTTGCGTCTCCTTTCCAGCCTAAGAATTGATATCCGTCCTTTGGCTCGGCGGTAACGGCGATGGGATAGTCCGTAAAATACTGCCCTTCCCAGCTTCCGTCAGTGAGATCGATCCGGGAGGTATTCACCGTAACCTCTCCCATTTCCGGATGCTGGCAGGTCACGGTCACTGTCTCTAAAGCCCCTGTCAATTGGAACTCCTCGGCAATGTGCTTTACCGCATAGGCGGGGCGCTTCTCAAAATAGTCGTCTTGCCAGTTTTCCGGTAGACCATATTTTTTAAGAACTGGGCCTACTTTTTCCGGAGAGAAATTATTGTTATACAGGTCCATAAAGGACAGGGTGAATCGTCGACAATACTCAGGATTCTTTTTCAGCGCGAAATGTATGCCATGGGTAAGGGCTTCCTTCCAGGGATCTCCGTCCGAGCTATATGAAAATACATTGATTGCTTCCAGGGCGCCACGGGCTGGGTCATTGGCAATCCATTCCATTGCGTCAATATCGTAGATACACCATCTCCATCGCATATCTGCATATGTCCCTTTCCCATAGCCGGGGCTGCGCCATAAGACATAATTACGCTCATCATCAAAGTCTATGTTACATAGGAAATAATTGATGGACATGTAGTCAATGTAGCTTTGGACATCTGCTTCTCTGCAAAACGATTCCCACTGTTCCGGATCGGAAAAATCCGTATTTCTGACCCAATACATAAATTCGCTGTAGTCATCTGTGTTCGTTTTAGCGTCGGATTTCTCGTCCACTATGCCGCCCTTCACTAAAACTCTGTCATCAACGCCATAATGCTGGCGGAAATAATGGGTATCATACCGCTCCAGCATATAACAGTCATATAGATATTCGCCGTTTAAGTACACCCGGGTTGGTAAGCTGCCTTGAAGGCAAACATCTCGATCGGCAGCCATGTCAGATACAAACGCGTCAGGGCGGTAATATTTGAGCATAACCGAATGTGTGGTAACGCCATCATAGAGATTGGTTTCAAATATGTCGCTGCCACTGTATTCAGAGCGGGCTGTCAGAATAAAACGTTTTTTCACTTCCCCCCGAGCGGTTGCGCCTTGCAGCCGGAGGCCCAGGCTTTGGTTCATCACGTCCCCGTTGGCATCCAGGATTTCCGCAATAACCGGGACCTCTTGTCTTTTGAAGAAATTCGCTTCCGGCTTCTCTTCCTCGCTGCCGCCGTTCAGATACCATGTGTCATATTCTTTTCCGGTGACGCAAATCCCGTCCTCGCCGAACAGGTCATCATTTTCAAAAACCAGGGACAGGGTGTACCCCCCCCCCCCCCCCCCCGGGGGTTTTTTTT
>DLAP01000008.1:20341-41795 GCA_002493965.1 Clostridiales bacterium UBA7044 | reverse complement strand
GGGGGGTTCCCCCCCCCCCCCCCCGCGGCGGATTTACTTCCACGAAGTAGGTCTGGGTAAGCACATCGCTGGTGATCCCGCTGCTGCTCACGAACATGGCCCGAATCACCGTTCCCTTTTCCACGGGAGTGGAGTCGGGGGTATAGTTTTTCCAGTCCTCCACCACATTCTGGATGGCCGCATACCGGTTCGGCTCTCCGCTTCGGTTTCTGATTTGGATTCCGTCCTGATATTCGGGAGAATCCAGGGTGGGAAGGCTGCCGTCTGTGGTGTAGTAAATGGTGCCGTTTTTCGGGGCGGAAAGGGTCAGGGTAAAGCTTTCGTCATAATACCCGCCCCAGTGGGACGGCTCCGGCATAGGCGCCGCTTCGCTCCTGTTCACCAGAGGGAACAGGCAACAGGCAGCGATCAGGACCAGACAGGAGGCAAGCAGGATTCCTTTTCTCTTGTTCATTTCACACTTGCAAACACAGCTTCCAGGGTAATTCCACCGTCAACCGGAACCGTCAATGTGGAATCTAACTGGTCTGCGTCTCCTTTCCAGCCTAAAAATTGGTACCCGTCCTTAGGGGCAACGGTCAGGGTGATGGGATAGTCCGTAAAATACTGTCCTTCCCAGCTGCCGTCGGAGAGATCGATTTGGGAGGTATTCACCGTAATCTCTCCCATTTCCGGATGCTGACAGGTCACGGTCACGGTCTCTAAAGCCCCCGTCAATTGGAACTCCTCGGCAATGTGCTTCACCGCATAGGCGGGGCGCTTCTCAAAGTAGCCGTTATTCCACTTGGTGGTCAGACCGTACTTTTCCAGCACCGCCCCGACGGTCTCCGGCGTGAAATTATTGTTGTACAGGTCCATAAAGGAGGTCACAAACCGCTGGCAGTACTCCGGGTTATTTTTCATGGCCGCATGAATGCCAAAATACGGGCCGCCGTAGCGGGGGTCCGCTCTTCCCTCGGTGTTAAAGATGCTCAGTTCCTCCCCTTTGCCGCTGATTGCGTTAGGGGAAGCCGCCAGCAGGAAATCCACGTCATACACGCACCAGCGCCAGCGCAGATCGCCATAGGCTCCCTTTCCCTGGCCTCGCCACAGCACATAATTGTAGCTGTCTCCGAAGTCCAGATTGCACAGGAAATAGTTGATGGACATGTAGTCAATGTAGCTTTGCACATCCGCTTCCCTGCAGAACTGCTCCCATTGGGCAGGGTCGGAGAAATCCGTGTTCTTCACCCAGTACATAAATTCCGCGTAGTAATCCATATCCGTATTGGCGGCGGAATCCTCGTCCAGAACTCCGTTCTTCACCAGGGCCCGATCATCTACGCCATAGTGCTGGCGGAAGTAATGGGTGTCGTACCGTTCCAGCATAAAGTAGTCATCCAGATATTCCCCGTTTAAGTACACCCGAACCGGAATACTGCCCTGGGTGGACACATCCCGGTCGGAGACCAGCTCGGAGACGATTCCATCCGGGAGTGCCTGCTTGAGCATGACGGAGTGGGTAGTAACGCCGTCATAAAAATTCGTTTCCAGGGTTTCACCGCCGCCAAACCGGGTTCGCGCCACCAGGATAAAACGTTTCTTCACTTCTGCTCTGGCCCCATTGCCCTGAAGACGCACGCCTAATCTTTGATTCATCACGTCCCCCTGGGCGTTCAGGATCTCCGCTGTAACCGGAGCTTCCAGCCGCTTCCGGAAGTTCGCCTCCGGTTTTTCCTCTTCCCTGCCGCCGGACAGGTACCAGTCGTCGTATTCCTTTCCGGTGACGCAAATCCCGTCCTCGCCAAACAGGTCCCCGTCCTCAAAGATCAGGGACATGGTATATCCCTGCTTCGGCGGCTCCATTCCCACAAAGTAGGTCTGGGTGAGCACGTCACTGGTTATCCCGCTATTGCTTACGAACATCGCCCGGATGACCGTCCCCTTTTCCACAGGTGTGGGGTCAGGGGTATAGCTTTTCCAGTTCTCTACCACGTTCTGAATGGAGGCATACCGGTTTGGCTCGCCGGTTCGGTCCGTGATCCGGATTCCGTCGCGATATTTGAGGGAATCCGTGGTGGGGAGGCTGCCGTCTGTGGTGTAGTAAATGGTGCCGTTTTTCGGGGCGGAAAGCTTCAAAACAAAGCTTTCGCCATAGTAACCGCCCCAGTGAGACGGCTCTGGCACCGGTGCTGCCTCGCTCCTATTTATGAGGGGAAACAGGCAGCAGGCGGCAAGCAAAACCAGGCAGGAGATGAGCAGGATTCCCTTCCTTAGCTTCATAGGCGTTTACATCTTCTCCGGCGCGGAGAAGCCCAGAAGGGAAATGCTGGTTTCCAGCACGTTTTTCGCCAGACCGATGAGGGCGATATGGCCTGCCTTCACGGTTTCGTCCGCTTCCTTCAAAATGGGGGTCTCGTGGTAGAACTTGTTGACACAGCCCGCCAGCTCGTAGATATAGGCACAGATTAAATTGGGTGCGGAGCCTTTCAGCGCCCCTTCCACAGCGGTCCCAAATTTCGTCAGGGCCAGCATCAGGTCCTTGGCGTAGACGTTGGCGGGAGAGCGTATGGGCAGGTTTTCCCAGGCGCCATAACGGCTGAGAATGGACTTGATCCGCACGATGGTATAGAGAATATAGGGGCCGGTGTTTCCCTCAAAGGCCGCAAACCGCTCCATGTCGAAGACGTAATCCTTGGTGGGCTGGTTGCTGAGATCGCCGTATTTTAGTGCGGCCAGGGCGATTTTTGCCGTGGTGTCCTCCACCTCGGATTCCTCCACGATCTGGTTTTCCACCACCTTGGCATGGACAAACTCCGTCATTTCCCCAATGAGCCGCTCCAAGCGCATGACGCCGCCCTCTCTGGTCTTGAAGGGCTTGCCGTCCCGGCCATTCATGGTGCCAAAGCCCAGATGCTCCAGTTCCACGCCCTCCGGGATGATGCCGCCCTTCCGGGCCGCCCGGAAGACCTGCTCGAAGTGGAGGGCCTGCCGTTTATCTGTCAGATACAGGATCTTGTCCGGATGGAAGTCCTGCATCCGCTGGACCATGGTGGCAAGGTCGGTGGTGGCATAAATGGAAGAGCCGTCGGACTTCACCAGAATGCAGGGAGGCACTTCCTTTTTGTCCCCCTCCTCGGCAACGGGGATTACCAGCGCCCCCTCGCTCTCCACCGCCAGGCCCTGATCCTTGAAGGACTGAACCATAGCGGGAATATAGGGGTCCGCGTCGCTCTCACCCAGCCAGGATTCAAAGTGTACGTCCAGGGTGTCATAGATCCGGGTCATGTCCGCCACGGACAGGTTCATGATGTGCTTCCAAAGGGCATGGTAGCCCCTTCTCCCCTGCTGCAGCTCGAAGGTGGCGGTATGGGCCTGGGCGGCGAAATTCTCGTCTTCCTTTTTCTTGGCAGAAGCGGCGGGGTAAATTTCCTCCAGTTCGGAAAGAGTGAAGGGAGGCTCCTCCGGGTATTGCCCCGTATAGTCCGGGTCAAAGTAGCATAGGCCCGGCTGACGTTCGTGGAGCTCCGCGATAATCAGGCCCATTTGCAGGCCCCAGTCGCCCATATGGATATCGCCGATGGCATTGTAGCCAAAGAACCGGTAAATCCGTTTCAGGCTTTCCCCGATGATGGCGGAACGGAGATGGCCGATGTGCAGGGGCTTGGCAACGTTGGGTCCGCCGTAGTCCACCACAATGGTCTTCCCTGCCCCGATCTTTTCCACACCCAGATTCTCTGCCGTCCGCATTTCCTCCAGATAGTTTTGGAGGAACCGGTCAGAAAGCTTCAGATTGATAAAGCCGGGCATGACAGCGTCCACCAGGGAATAGTCACCCGCGTCCAGCTTTTCCGCCACGGCTCTCGCGATCTGAATGGGGGCGCAGTGATACTGCTTCGCCGCAGCGAGGGCGCCGTTACACTGGTACTCGCACAGGTCAGGCCGGTTGGAAACCGTCACCCGGCCGAAGGAAGCGTCATATCCCGCATCCTGAAAGGCCCGCTGCATTTTCGCGGTGATCATGTCTAAGATTTTTTCCATGTTTCAATACTCCTAATTTAGGAAATCAGGCGTTGGCCTTCCGCTCTGCCATCCAGGCAAGGTAATCGTCATAGGTGCCGTACTTGTCGATAATGGTGCCGTCGGGCTGGAAGGCAATGACCCGGTTACAGGTGGAGGTCAGCATTTCGTGGTCATGGGAGGCAAGAAGCACCACGCCCTGGAAGGCTTCCAGGCCCTTGTTCACTGCCTGAATGGATTCCATGTCCAGATGGTTGGTGGGCTGATCCAGCAGCACCACGTTGGCGCCGGACAGCATCATTTTCGACAGCATACAGCGCACCTTCTCGCCGCCGGAGAGCACATCCACAGGCTTGAACACATCCTCATTGCTGAAGAGCATCCGGCCCAGGAAGCCCCGGAGGTATACGTCGTCCTTCTTGGCGGAATACTGTCGCAGCCAGTCCAGCAGTTCCATTTTGTTGCCTTCAAAGTATTCACTGTTATCCTTGGGCAGGTAGCTTCGGATTGTGGACACGCCCCACTTGATGCTGCCCTCATCCGGTTCCAGTTCTCCCATGAGGATCTTAAACAGGGCGGTCTGAGCCAGCTCATTTTCGCCCACGAAGGCGATCTTGTCCGTGCGGTTCACGGAGAAGTACACCTTGTCCAGCAGCTTCACTCCGTCCACAGTGACGGAGACGTCCTTCACGGTGAGCACATCCTTGCCCAGTTCCCGCTCCTGGGTAAAGCCCACGAAGGGATACCGGCGGGTAGAGCAGGGCATTTCCTCCACGGTCAGCTTGTCCAGGAGCTTCCGGCGGGCGGTGGCCTGCTTGGCCTTGGCCTTGTTGGCGGAGAAGCGCTGAATGAACAGCTGCAGCTCCTCGATCTTCTCCTGGTTGCGCTTATTCTTATTGCGGATCATGGCCTGGACCATCTGAGAGGACTCATACCAGAAGTCGTAGTTGCCCACATACATCTTGATCTTGCCGTAGTCGATATCCACGGTGTGGGTGCAGACGGTGTTCAAGAAGTGCCGGTCATGACTGACGGCAATGACCATGTTTGGGAAGTCCAGCAGAAAATCCTCCAGCCAGTTGATAGCCTCAATGTCTAAGTTGTTGGTAGGCTCGTCCAGCATGACGATATCCGGATTACCGAACAGGGCCTGGGCCAGCAGCACCTTCACCTTGAGCCTTGGGTCAACGGAGGCCATCTGGTCATAGTGCAGCTCTGTACCGATGCCCAGGCCCTGTAAAAGGCGGGAGGCATCGGATTCCGCTTCCCAGCCCCCCAGCTCCGCGAACTCCGCTTCCAGGTCGGCGGCTCGCAGGCCGTCCTCGTCAGAAAAGTCCGGCTTTTCGTAAATGGCGTCCTTTTCCTTCATCACATCATACAGGTGCTGGTTGCCCATAATGACGGTGTCCAGAACGGTATATTCGTCGTAAGCGTTCTGATTCTGCTTCAAAACAGAGACACGCTTGGTGGGGTCCACGGTGATGGAACCGGTGGTGGAATCCAGTTCCCCGGTGAGCAGACGCAGGAAGGTGGACTTGCCCGCGCCGTTTGCGCCAATGATGCCATAGCAGTTGCCGGGCAGGAACTGAAGATCCACGTGCTGGAACAGCCACTGACCGCCGAACTGCATTCCTAAATTACTGACTGTGATCATGTTTGACTCCTTATTGTGCTTAATTTACTGGGGCATAATCATACAGAATAATTTTATCACAAATTCTCAAAAAAGAAAGCCCCTGTTGCAGAAAAAATCAGGCTCAGATTGAGATTTCCAAGCCTGATTTTCACATATTTTTGGTGGTTATACCGCAGTTTCGGATTCTTCCCAGGCAAAGCCCTGAAATACGGGCTTTCCGGTATAGCGGCTCGCCTGGGTCTGTCCCCGGAGGACCTCCAGCACCGCTTCCGCCATAGCCTCCTGCTCGCACTCGCCGGGGTAGACGGAAATCGGTGCGATCCAGCCGCAGCGTTCCTCCACCCACCGGGTGATGTCATCGTAGCGCATCAGGCCGCCGGTGAGCAGAATGCCGTCCACCCTGCCTGCCAGCACCGCCGCCATACTTCCGATGGATTTGCAAAGTTCATAGATCATGGCGTTCCAGACCGTAACGGCTTTGGGGTCTCCCGCCTTCACCAGAGCGCGGATTTTTGCCGCGTCCGAGGTGCCGAAGTGACTGACAAAGCCGCCGGAACGGGACAGCATGGCCCGCATCTCCGATGTAGTGTGGCCCTCATCCAGATATTTCAGCACCTCCATCACCGGGATGGAGCCAAGCCGGGTGGGGGTGAAGGGTCCGTCGCCCCCCGCGCCCTCCGTGCTGTCGATCATCCGGCCCTTTTCGTGAGCGGTGATGGTAATGCCGCCGTCCACATGGCAGACGATCAGATTCATGTCCTCATAGCGCTTACCCAGTTTTTTTGCGTGAATGGCGGCGATGCCCTTCTGATTCAGCACATGGGTCTGAGCCCGACGGTAAAGCCCCGCAATGCCCGTTATTCGGGCGTAATCACACAGTTCATCCACGTTGGTGGGGTTCACGGTATACATGGGTTTCCCGTACTCGGTGCCCAGCTCATAGGCCAGCATGACCCCCAGCTTCGCCGGATGGTCGCTGCCGCCGGTATCGTCGGCGGTGTCCTGCACCAGCGCCTTATCAATTTCCATGACGCCGGACTTTTGAGGCCAAGCGCAGCCGCCCCGGCCTACAAACACATCCATATCCCCAGGTGTCAGGCCGTGGGACCCCAGAAAATCCAGGATCACCTGCTTGCGCATGGGCATCTGGGCGTTGGTAGTGGAGAATTTTAAAAGTTCAGGGGCATCATGGAAGATGCTCTCGGTATAAACATTGGTTTCGTCCTCAAAGAAGCTAACCTTGGTAGAGGTCGAGCCGGGATTGATGATCAGCATTTTTACTGGGGCTTTCATGTGATGATGACCTTCTTTATTGATTTCGATTGATCTTAGTGGAACGGGTCTAAATCGGTCTCCCCGTTGATGCTGCACAGGAACCTTGCCAGCAGCTCAATGCTGGCTTCCACATCCGCCATGCTGCAAACCTCGCTGGGGCAGTGCATGTACCGCAGAGGCAGGGATACCAGGGCCGTGACAGTACCGAGGCCGGTTTTGTGCATCTGATCGGCATCGGTGTAGGTGCTGCCCATGTAGCTTTCCACCTGCCAGGGCACCTCCTGCCCGGCACACTGCTTCATCAGTTCCTGTACCTTCCGATTGCCGATGGAGCTGTTGCACAGCACCGGCCCGCCCCCCAGCTTTACCATGCCGGATTCCTTGGGATCCGTCCCGGGATAGTCGGAGGCATAGGTCACGTCCACCGCAATGGCAACATCCGGCTTCACCCGACTGCCTGCCCAGTAAGCGCCCCGGCCGGTGGTTTCCTCACCTACGGTGGTGACGGCGTAGACGCCGATCTGGCAGCCCCGTTCCTTCGCCCGTTTCAGGGCTTCCAAAATGATGTAGGCGCAGCCCCGGTCGTCGATGCCCCGGGCAGACAGGAATCCGTTGCACATCTCCTGGGCCTGGGTGTTGGGGTGGATGGGGTCTCCCTGACGGACATACTTCCGGGCATCGGCGGCGTCCTTGGCTCCGATATCGATGTACAGTTCGTTCACTTTCAGTTCTGCCTTGTCCACGTCCTTGGAGTAAACCACCGTACCGCAGACTGGGCCATTTTCTCCGTAGATCATGACCTGGTGGCCGGGATAGGTGCTGGCACGAATGCCCCCGGCCTTCCCTGCCCGGATGAGGCCATCGTCCTGGATGTGGGTGACGATCATGCCAATCTCGTCAATGTGGGCGGCCAGCAGCACCTTGAAGGGAGCGTCCGGGTTTAAGATGCTGATGACGTTTCCGGTATAGTCCGTGCGGATCTCGTCACAGTAGGGCTTCATTTCCTCTATGACCTTCTTTTGCAGGGGGATTTCATGGCCGGAAACGGACATGGAATTTAAGAGGGTATACAAAAATTCTTTACTCATTTTTCTGTCTCCTTTTTGTTTTTCCCCATTATAGCACAGATTCTCTCCCAGGGAAATAAGAAAATCTCTTTTCTGAAAATCGAATTATGAACAAAGAAAGAACTTTTTTCCCCAGGGCTTGCTTTTTTTCAGGAGTGCGCTATAATATTAGCACTCAATCAATTAGAGTGCTAAAACAAATCAGGAAAATAAGGATGTGTTATCATTATGGAAAAGCAGCAGTTCAAAGCGGAATCTCAGCGTCTTCTTGACCTGATGATCAACTCCATTTACACCCATCGGGAGATCTTCCTCCGGGAGATCATTTCCAACGCCTCCGACGCCATCGACAAGCTGGCCTACACTGCCCTCACCGACGACAAGGTGGGCATTTCACGGGATCAGTTCGCCATCACCATCACCCGGGACGAGGAAAACCGCACCCTCACCGTCTCCGACAACGGCATCGGCATGAGCAAGGCGGACATGGAAGAAAATCTGGGTACCATCGCGAAATCCGGTTCCCTGGGCTTCAAGCAGGCCATGGAGAAAAACGAGGACATTGACATCATCGGTCAGTTCGGCGTGGGCTTCTACTCCGCCTTCATGGTGGCTTCTTCCATCACTGTCATCTCTAAGAAGTACGGCGAGGACAAGGCCTGGAAGTGGGTCAGCGATGGCGCTGACGGCTATACCATTGAAGAGACGGAAAAGGATGCCCCCGGCACCGACGTGATTATGACGCTGAAGGAAGACACCGAGGAGGAAAAATACTCTGAATTCCTGGAAGAGTACCAGATCCGGGAATTGATCCGGAAGTATTCCGACTATATCCGCTACCCCATCCGCATGGAGGTCAGCAAGTCCCGCAAGAAAGAAGATTCTCCTGAGGACAAGCCCGAGTACGAAGATTACATGGAGATGGAAACCCTGAACTCCATGGTGCCCATCTGGCAGCGAGCCAAGAAGGACGTCACCGACGAGGAATATGAAACCTTCTATCGGGACAAGTTCTTCGACTATAATAAGCCTCTGCGGGTCATCCACAGCAGCGCGGAAGGTTCCGTTTCCTTTAAGGCACTGCTGTATATCCCCAGCAAGGCACCCTATGACTTCTATACCAAGGACTATAAGCGGGGCCTGCAGCTCTACAGCAGCGGCGTGATGATCATGGAAAACTGCGAAGATCTGCTGCCTGAGCACTTCCGCTTTGTCCGGGGCATTGTGGACAGCCAGGATCTGTCCCTGAACATCAGCCGGGAAATGCTCCAGCACAACCGCCAAGTAACCATCATCGCCCGGAATATCGAGAAGAAGATCAAGTCCGAACTGAAAGCCATGCTGGAAAATGACCGGGAGAAGTACGAGGAATTTTACGCTGCCTTTGGCCGCCAGCTGAAATACGGCACCGTCTCCGACTACGGCGCTCACAAGGAAGCCTGCCAGGATCTGCTGCTGTTCTACAGCCACAAGCAGGAAAAGCTTGTTTCCCTGAAGGAGTATGTGGATTCCATGCCGGAGGGTCAGGAGAAGATCTACTACGCCCCCGGTGAGAACAAGAGCCTGCTGGGCAAGCTGCCCCAGGTGGAAACCCTGAGTAAAAAGGGCTATGACTGCCTGCTGTTTACCGAGGATGTAGACGAGTTTATTCCTCAAACCCTGATGACCTATATGGAGAAGTCCTTCTGCAACGTCTCCACCGATGACTTAGGCATCCAGACCGAGGAAGAAAAGAAGGAAGCGGAGGAAAAGGCCGAAGAAATGAAAGGCTTCCTGACCTTCGTCAAGGAATCCCTGGGCGACCAGGTAAAGGAAGTGAAGCTTTCCCAAAACCTGGGCAGCCACCCCGTGTGCATGACCCCCGAGGCGGGCATGAGTTTTGAGATGGAGAAGTATATGAAGCGGGCCAACCCGGAGTTTGCATTCCCCGTGGGCCGCATTCTGGAACTGAACCCGGAGCATGAGGCCGTGAAGACCTTGCAGCGGGTCATGACCGAGGATCCGGTACTGGCGAAAGATTATGCCCAGCTTCTGTGCTGCCAGGCCCAGCTGATGGCCGACCTGCCCCTGGAGGATCCCTACGCCTACACGGAACTGGTCTGCCGCCTGATGAAGTAACTGCGTTCTGGGCAGGGGAATCGATTTCCCCTGCCCAGTCCCGCCAAATTTCCCCCTCCGCAAAAAAAGATTGCCTTTCCTGTCGTTTCGTGATAAACTAACGGGGTGAGGTAAAGGAGGTAATATAAAATGGCATATCCTTATGATTCTATTGAAGCTTTGGTTGGCATGATGTCCGGCATTTTGGGAATTGTTCGCGCATTTTCCGGGTTAATTGGCATTGCCAGTTATGTGCTCACCTCTCTGGCACTGTACACCATTGCCCAGCGCCGGGGAATTCACAAGCCCTGGCTGGCTTGGATCCCAGTGGCGAACTGCTGGCTTCTCGGCTCTCTTTCCGATCAGTACCGGTATGTGGTCAAGGGAGAGAACAAGTCCAAGCGGAAGTTCCTGCTGGCCTTAAGCATCGCCGATGTGATTCTTGGCATCACAATCGGTGTGATGGCTGTAGTCATGGTCGTAAAGGCGGTCTTCGGCATTTCCGACTATGCCAGCGACGAAGCCATTGCCAGAGCCATTCTTGGCCCGGTCATGAGCGTTCTCGGGCTGTGCATTCCCCTGTTTGGGGTTTCCATTGCCTACGCCATCATCCGCTATATGGCGCTGTATGATATTTATAAGTCTTTGGACCCGGGTAACTGTGTGCTGTTCCTGGTGCTGAGCATTCTGTTTGGCGTCACGGAGCCTTTCTTCCTGTTCTTCAACCGGAATAAGGACTTGGGCATGCCGCCCAGGCGTCAGTCTCCCCCCTATGCCGCCGTCCAGGCCGCCCAGGAGCCTGCGGAGGACGAGAATAAGGATTATCTGTAAATCTATTGCGTGAAAAGGGCTGTACAAACGATTTTCCCATCGTTTTGTACAGCCCTTTCACTCATTCTATTAAAGATTTTTTGCCAGGGAAGCGTGGTCATTCCCCTTATGGCAATTACATGCCATAGCCCCGCATAGCCCGCTTCCGTGCGATGTTGATGGGGCCTTCCTGCATATTGTTGATCCAGGCCAGAGACTTGCCCGCGCCGTAGGCCGTGCAGGAATCGGGATCGTCCGCCAGAATGCAGGGGATTCCCGTCCGCTCCATCAGCAGCAGGTCCATGCCCCAGATCTGGCCGCAGCCGCCGGTGATGGTGATGCCGTTCTCGGAGACATCGGACACCAGCTCCGGGCTGGTCTGCTCCATCACCGCCAGTACCTCGTCGGCAATCTGCCGGGCAGGACGGCGGAGCACCTCGTAAATCTCCGTGGAGGTCAGGGTAACGGTCTTGGGCATACCGGTCTTAAAGTCCCGGCCCTTGATGTTCATGCTCCGTTCCTCGTCTCTGGGGTAGACCTGGCCGATCTGAATTTTGATGTCCTCCGCCGTGACCTGACCGATGATCATACCGTGCTGACGGCGGACATACCGGGCAATCATTTCGTCAAAGTAATTGCCGGCAATTTTCAGAGAAGAGGACACCGCCACCCCGTTCATGCTCAGCACCGCGATGTCCGTGGTACCGCCGCCGATATCCACTACCAGATGGCCGCTGGCACCCCGGATATCCAGATTCGCCCCCAGTCCGGCGGCCAGAGGCTCCTCAATCAGGAACACACGGCGGGCGCCGGCTTCGATGGCGGCGTTAATCACCGACCGCTCCTCCACCTCAGACACGCCGGAGGGCACGGAGATAACCACACGGGGCTTGGGGGTGAACACGGAAGCCTTGGTGGCGGTCTTGAACATTTCCTGGAGCATCCGCACAGTCATTTCGTGATCGAAAATGATGCCGTCCCGCAGGGGGTGCATGGCCACCACGTTGCCAGGGGTTCTGCCCAGCATATTCCGGGCGGCGGCGCCTACCTGGAGGATCTTGCCTGTATTCTTATCCACCGCCACCACGGAGGGTTCCCGAACCACCAGCCCCTTGCCGTCGGCGTAAATCAAAACATTGGATGTACCCAGGTCAACGCCCAGATCATTGGAAAATAAAAATGAAGCCATAATATCTATTCCTTTCGTGCCGCTGCCAACGCAGCGCAGTGAACTTCCTTCGCTCCCGCCGCCGTCAAAACCCTGGCCGCTTCCCCGGCGGTTGCGCCGGTGGTCAGAATATCATCCAGCAGCAGGATTCTCTGTCCCGCAGCGGATTTCCCGGGGCGTAAGCGATACACCCCCTGAACATTTTCCCTTCGGCGGGCATCATCGTGGATGCCGGATTGGGCGGGATTGTGGCGTACCTTTCTCAGCAGGGCCGCCGGTTTCATTCCCAGTTCCCGGCCAACGGCCTTTGCCAGCAGTTCCACCTGGTCATAGCCCCGGCGAAGCTGCCGCAGGGGATGGGTGGGCACCCAGGTCAGGATGTCAAACTTCTCCGGATTCAGTTCCAGGATCCGCATAGCCAAAAGCCTGCCGTAGCCGGAGGCGTAATCACGGGCGCCGCCAAACTTATAGCGCAAGAGACTCTTTCTTACGTTCCCTTCATAATACCAGACCGCAGTGAAACTGTCAAGAAATTGTGGCGTGGTTTTCCCCTTCCTGTATTCCGGCGCTTCCAGCCTGCATTCCTGGCACAGGTCCAGTTCCGTTTCCGCCAGCAGTCTTCCGCATAAAATGCACTTGGGCGGAAAAAGCCAATTCATGATTGCATGATACAGTTTCATCCGACTCTCCCCTGGAGCCGCAGCTTCAGCCCCGTGTAGCGGCGATTCTTTTTTGCATTCTGGGTCATAACGGCAACGGTTTCCTCCCTGCCCACAATGATCAGCAGCTGCCGCGCCCGGGTAATGGCCGTGTAGAGAATGCTCCGGCTGAGTAGGTACGCAGACCCGTTCCAGGCGGTCAGGATCACCGCCCGATACTCGCTGCCCTGGCTTTTATGGACAGTCATGGCATAAGCAGGCTCCAATTCATTCAGCATGGTGAAGTCATACTCCGCTTCCCGGTCGTCAAAGACGACGGTCAGGGTCTCCGCCGCCGGATCCAGGCAGCGGATGATCCCCACGTCGCCGTTGAAGATGCCGTTTCCGATGGCGCTGCCGTCTTCCTTCTTCCAGAGGATATCGTAGTTGTTCCGAATCTGCATCACCCGGTCTCCCTCCCGGAAGATGTAGTCCCCAAACTGCTTTTCCTTCCTGTCCGGAGCGGGCGGGTTCAGGGCAGCCTGGAGCATATGGTTCAGGCTCACCGTGCCCACGCTCCCCTTTCGGGTGGGGGACAGAACCTGGATCTGCTCTGGGGGAATCCCCATATTCTTAGGAAGCCTTGTGGTACACAGGTCCCGAATCAAATTGCTTACTGCCTCTTCACTGGGCCGCCGCATAAAGAAGAAATCACTGGTGACGGTTTTCAGGTCCGGCATCTCCCCCTGGTTGACCCGGTGGGCGTTCATGACGATCAGGCTTTCCCGGGCCTGCCGGAAAATCTCTGTCAGATGCACCGTAGGAATCTCTCCGCTTCGGAGCATATCGCTGAAGGGGAATCCTGGGCCTACCGGGGGAAGCTGATCTGCGTCCCCCACCAGAATCAGCCGCTTTCCCTGGGGTACCGCCTGGAGGAGGGCGTAAAGCAGCTCCATGTCCACCATGGACATCTCGTCTACGATCACCGCGTCGGCTTTTAAGGGGTTACTTTCATCCCGGGTGAAAAACATCTTTCCCGTATTCTGGTCAATCCCCGCTTCCAGCAGCCGGTGAATGGTGGAGGCTTCCTCTCCCGTCACCTCCGTCAGGCGCTTGGCGGCTCTGCCTGTAGGCGCGGCCAATAGGCATTTCATCTGCATCTGTCCCAGCAGGGACAGAATCCCATTCAAAATCGTGGTCTTACCGGTACCGGGGCCGCCGGTGATCAGCAGCAGTCCGGAAGTAGCCGATTCCCGGATAGCCTTCTCCTGCTCTTCGGAGTATTCAATGCCCCCTTCCTTTGCCGCCTGACGGATCATTTTTTCCAGTCCCCTGGGGGCGGGAAAACGGTTCCCGGCAAAGTCCTTCAGTTTCTGGGCGCAGTAGGTTTCCGCCTCGTAAAGCCGGGGAAGATACACCACCTGGATCCCGGCCAGCGTTTCCTTCACCAGCCGCCCCGCCTCCAGCAGCCGCTCCAAGGCCTTCTTCACGTCCGACCTTTCTACGGTGAGAAGCTGGGCGGTGGCAGGCAGCAGTTTCTCCTCCGGCAGGAAGCTGTGACCGGTCGTCAGGTTGTAGTTCAGCTCAAACAGGAGCCCCGCTTCCACCCGTCTCGGGTCGTCTCCCGCCACACCCAGTTCGATGGCAAACCTGTCCACCGCCCCGAAGGGGGCTTCCAGACCCTCCTCCATCAGCAGGTAGGGATCGTCGTACAGAAGTTCAATGGTGCTGTCTCCATATAATTTATAAGTACGCACCGCCAGGTCCGCAGGTAGATGATGGAGCGCAAAAAATTCCATCAGCTGCCGCATCCCCACTTGGAGCCGAAATTCCTCCCCGATGGCTCTGGCCCGGTCTCTTGTAATGCCGGACACCTCCGAAAGCCGCAGAGGCTCCCGCTCCATAATGCGCAGCGTCTCATCGCCGAAATGCTCCACGATCCGGGTGGCCATCTTAGGGCCGATACCCTTAATGACTCGGCTGGAAAGATAGCTCAGGATCTCCATGGCAGACTGAGGCATGAGCCGCTCCAAAAACTCCGCCTCAAACTGGCGGCCATAGCTGGCATGGCTCACCCACTTGCCCGTGACCATGAGCTGCTCCCCCACCACTGGAAGGGGCACGGTGCCCACCACGGTCACATGCTGATTTCCACCGATATGCAGCCGCAGAACGGCATAGCCGTTTTCGGCGTTTTGGTACACCACGGCGCTGATGGTGCCCTGGAGAATCTCCATCTCTTCCGACAATTCCCGTTTCCCCCTGATTCGGCCTTTCGGCAGCGTTTCATTTTTGCTTTTCAATTTATATATTACAACATTTTTCGGGAAATGAAAAGGCCTTTTCCGGAAATCCGTCAGGACACTTTGCAGATTTACGAATATTTCATAAATTTCCCTTGCATACCGGTCCTTTTTCGAGTATAATAAACCACAGTGAAAATTTATCCAAAAAAGCAGGAGGCATCATGAAGCTTCTCAGTCTGATTCTATGGGTAGGGCAGTTCGGGTTTTCCGTCATCTTTCCTACCCTTGTCTTTCTGTTCCTGGGAAATTGGCTTCAAGATAAATTCGGGCTTGGCCTCTGGGTACTCATTGTCTGCGGCATTGTGGGCGTTCTCACCTCCATCAGTACCGCGAAAAGCTGCTTAAAATCCCTGCGCAAGGCAGTAGATGAGGCAGGCCGGGATCAGGAACCGCCCACCGCTTTCAGCGACCATAGTTAAAAAGGAAGTATTCCATGAAACTGCAAGCTGCATCCAAGAAAGAAATTGCCCGCATTGCAAAGGGCGTATTTCTCTGCGACCTCATCATGGTCGCCGCGCTCTTCCTGCTGAGCTTACTCGGCGTCGGCGCCTTCTCCCCCCTTCGGATTTTGCTGGGCGTAGCAGGCGGATCCGTCGTAGCCATCGGCAATTTTACGCTGCTGTGCCTGACCGTGCAGAAGGCAGCGGCCACGGAGGACCAGAAGCTGATGAAACGGCGCTTCCAGGCCAGCTACAATTTCCGCCTTGTTTTCCAGGCAGCTTGGGTTGTTGTCTGCTTCCTGGTCCCCCAGATCCATCTGGTGGCAGGCGCTCTGCCTGTGTTTTTCCCCAACCTGGTGATCTATTTCCTTCAGGTGCGGGGAAAGCTGGTTCCCGCCGGGGAGAAAAAGGAAACGCCTGCGGAAGATATCCCCACTTCCCCAGCGGATTCTCCGGAGGAGCCGGAGGACCATTTGGAAACTTTTGAAGTTTGATTGCTTTTGATTACGAGGTGAAGTAGCTGTATGGAAGTTGAAATCAATGGCGCGCGAATTCTCGCGACCTTCGAAAATGTACCCCTCTTCGGCACCGTCCAGATCACCCAGACACTGCTTGTCAGCTGGCTGGTGATGATCCTGATTTCCGCCCTGTGTATCTGGCTTGGCTCCGGCCTGAAGGTCACGGGCATCTCCCGGAAGCAGGCTGTGGCGGAAATGATCTATACCTCTCTGATAAACTTTGTCCACGGAAACATGGGTGTCCATTTTGACCACTACATTCCCCTGATCGGCACCATCTTCATCACCTCCATTGTGTCGAACCTGATCAGCTTGCTCGGCATCTGGAGCCCCACGGCGGACCTGATGACAGAGCTTGCCTGGGCGCTGGTGGTCTTTGTCCTTATCACCTACCATAAAATCAAATCCTCCGGCATCGGCGGCTACCTGAAGGGCTTTCTGGATCCCATCTTCGTCATGGCCCCCATTAACGTCATGAGTGAGCTGTTCACCCCCATCTCTATGGCCTGCCGTCACTTCGGCAACATTCTCTCCGGCACCGTTATCAGCGTGCTGATTTACGGCGCTCTTACCGCAGCCAGCAACGCCCTATTTCACCTGATTGGCTCCAGCTTCCTTGCCGCCCTCGCCATCGTCTTTGTAGGCGTGGCTGCCATAGTGCTTGGCCGGAAGATGGGAAAAAAGTTCTGGTTTATTTTGGGTATCGTTTTGGCAGCTTTGGGCGTCCTGGGGGCACTGACCAATCTGGGCGTCAACTATCCCTGGCTGATTGTCGGCATTCCCGCCATTGCCAGTCTGTATTTTGACTGGTTCAGCGGCTGTATTCAGGCGTTCATTTTCTGCACCCTGACCACTCTCTTCATCAAACAGGCTGCGGGCGATTAATCACCCCGCCATTTGAATATTCATTATGTAATCATTTTTAGGAGGCAAATTCATATGACAGAAATGCAACTTTTGGCGAGAGGCATCGCCCTGGCGGGCTGCGGCATCGGCGCGGGTCTGGCGGTTATCGCGGGTATCGGCCCTGGTATCGGCGAAGGTAACTGCGCCGCTCGTGCCTGTGAAGTCATCGGCCGGAACCCCGAGTGCAAGAGCGACGTGACCAGCACCATGATCTTAGGTATCGCCCTGTCCGAGACCACCGGTATCTACGGCTTCGTTACCGCCCTGCTGCTGCTGTTTGCCGCTCCCGGTATGTTCATGAAGTTCCTGGGCTGATCCCGGCAAAAAATAAAAGGAACGCCGGAAGGAGGCAACCCAAATGGAAACCCTTTACCAGTCCCTTGTGACGGTAAACCCTGTTACCCTCATCGGCCAGATTTGTAACCTGTTCATTCAGCTTCTGATCGTAAAGGTTTTCTTCCTGGACAAGATCAAGGCCGTTCTGGACGCCCGTCGGGAGGCTGCGGACAAGCAGATCTCCGAGGCGGAAACTGCCCGGAAGGAAGCCGCTGCCATTAAGGAAACCTACGAGCAGAACATGAAGGAGGCCAAGGCGAAAGCGGACGCGCTGCTGCTGGCCGCCCAGAAGACCGCTACGGCCCGCAGTGAGGAGATCATCAGCGATGCCCAGCAGCAGGCGGCCCGGCTGAAAGTCAAGGCTTCCGAGGACATCGCCCTGGAAAAGAAGAAGGCTGTCAACGACGCCAAGGATGAGATTTCCGGTCTGGCCCTGGCCATCGCCGGGAAGGTGGTGGAGCGGGAGCTGAAAAGCGAGGATCAGTCTCAGCTCATCGACCGGTTCCTGGACGAATTGGGTGACGGCGTATGACAGAGGTCGGAAACATCTACGGCGGCGCGCTGTATGCCCTGGCGAAGGAAGAAGCGCTGGACGGTCAGATTTTAGGAGAGCTCACCGCTTTGCGGGAAGGCTTCCGGTCGGAACCGGACTTTTTAAAGCTTCTGTCTACCCCCAGTCTTTCCAAGGAAGAGCGCTGCCAGGTGCTGGATAACAGCTTTCGGGAGAAGCTGCACCCCTACGTGCTGAATTTTCTGAAAATTCTCACAGAAAAAGGCTATGTCCGCCATTTCTCCGCCTGCTGTGACGCCTTCACCCTTCGCTACAATGAAGATAACGGCATTCTGCCCGTTACCGCTGTCACCGCCGTTCCTCTGACGGATGCTCAGGCGGAGAAGCTGAAGCAGAAACTGGGAACAATTACCGGCAAGCAGATCACCCTGCAAAGCCGGATCGACCCCGCGGTCCTGGGCGGCATCCGCCTGGACTATGACGGTCAGCGCCTGGACGACACCGTGTCTCACCGCATGGACGCCCTCCGGGAACTGCTCCGTAAGACTGTACTTTAGTCAGAAAGCAGGGACTGTATGGAACTTAGACCCGAAGAAATTACAAAGATCATTCGCAGTCAGATTAAGAACTACGAAAACAAAATGGAATGCAGCGAAACCGGCGTTGTCATTCTGGTAGGCGACGGCATTGCCAAAGCCTCAGGACTTGACAAATGCATGGCCGGCGAGCTGGTAGAATTTCCCGACGGCTCCTTCGGTATGGCCCAGAATCTGGAGGAGGAAACCGTCTCTCTCGTCATTCTTGGCTCCGACCAGGGCATCAAGGAGGGCGACACTGTGAAACGCACCGGCCGGGTGGTTTCCGTCCCCGTGGGCGAGAAGCTGATTGGCCGTGTGGTCAACGCCTTGGGCGAACCGATTGACGGCAAGGGCGCCATTGAAGCCGAAGGCTACCGTGCCATTGAAATGCCCGCCCCCGGTATCATCGAGCGGCAGCATGTCTCCCGCCCCCTGCAAACCGGTATCAAGGCCATCGACTCCATGATTCCTATTGGCCGTGGCCAGCGGGAACTGATCATCGGCGACCGGCAGACCGGTAAGACCACCATCGCCACAGATACCATTCTGAACCAGAAGGGCAAGAATGTGATCTGCATTTACGTTGCCATCGGTCAGAAGCGGTCCACCGTGGCTCAGGTGGTGGATAACCTCACCGCCGGCGGCGCCATGGACTACACCATTGTGGTCTCCGCCACCGCTTCCGAACTGGCCCCCATGCAGTATATCGCCCCCTACGCGGGCTGCGCCATGGGCGAACACTTTATGCATCAGGGGAAGGATGTACTGGTTATTTACGACGACTTAAGCAAGCACGCCGTGGCATACCGTGCCATTTCTCTTTTGATCCGCCGTCCCCCCGGACGGGAAGCATTTCCTGGCGATGTCTTCTATCTCCATTCCCGTCTGCTGGAGCGGGCGGCACAGCTGTCCCCGGAACTGGGTGGCGGCTCCCTGACGGCCCTCCCCATCATCGAAACCCAGGCGGGCGACGTTTCCGCCTACATTCCCACCAACGTCATTTCCATCACCGACGGCCAGATCTTCCTGGAAACGGAACTGTTCAACGCTGGCGTTATGCCCGCCGTGAACCCCGGTATCTCCGTGTCCCGTGTGGGCGGCGACGCCCAGATCAAGGCCATGAAGAAGGTGGCAGGCTCTCTGAAGCTTCTCTACTCCCAGTACCGGGAGCTGCAAAGCTTTGCCCAGTTCGGCTCCGATCTGGACGCGGACACCAAGTCCCGGCTTGCCCTGGGTGAACGGATCGTGGCGGTGCTGAAGCAGAAGAACAACGCTCCCAAGGAGGTTGCCCATCAGGTGTGCATCATCTACGCCGTGACAAACGGATATCTGGCAGACATCCCCGTGGAGCAGATTCCCGAGTTTGAAAAGCGGCTGGAAGAGCATATGGATCACTACCATATGGACGTTCTGGAGGCCATCCGCTCAAGCGGCAAGCTGGAAGCCGACACCGAAACCAAACTGAAGGCCGCTCTTTCCGAGCTTCTGAGCCAGTTTACCGCGTAAGGGAGGGATGACCCATGGCTGGCGTTTCCTCCAAGGAAATCAAAAACCGCATTCGAAGCATGGAGTCCACCAAGCAGATCACCAAGGCCATGGAAATGGTGGCTGCCTCCAAGCTTCGCCGTGCTCAGGCAAAAATCAGCAATTCCCGCCCCTATTTTGAAATTCTCCGGGGCACCATTGAGAAGATTGCCCGGGACAACCGGGATTTCTCCTCCCCCTATATGGCAGGCCGTCCCATCGAAAAGAGACTTTATATCGTCATCGCGGGCGACCGGGGCCTGGCCGGGGGCTATAACAGCAATATCCTGAAAAAGGTGTACGGCGAGCTGCTGGCACCTGGCGATGTGGTGCTGCCTATCGGCAAAAAGGCGGTGGACTTCTTTAAGTCCAAGCAGGTGTCCATTCTGATGGAAACCTACGCTGAGGCCGCCTCCGTGGGCATTGGCGACTGCTTCTCCATCTCCAAGCAGATTAGTCAGGGC
This sequence comes from Clostridiales bacterium UBA7044, assembly GCA_002493965.1. GTDB lineage: Bacteria > Bacillota > Clostridia > Oscillospirales > Oscillospiraceae > Faecousia. Next base: position 21,522 of record DLAP01000008.1, on the reverse strand, counting down.
TTCCTGAAAGGAGATTACGACGAAATTGTCATTGCCTATACCAATTTCGTCTCCATGCTCTCCCAGGTGCCGGACACCCTGGAACTGCTTCCTCTGAAAAACCTGCACACCTCCGCGGTTCCCGAGGAAGAAGCCCCCCGTCACTGCGATACTATTTATGAAGGCAGCAGCGAGGATGTCTTCGCCGCCATCGTGCCCGAATATCTGGGCGGTGTCCTCTATGGCGCGCTGTGCGAAAGCCTTGCCTCTGAGCAGGCGGCCCGCCGGTCGGCTATGGATTCCGCCACCCAGAACGCCGAGGATATGATTGCCGACCTGAGCCTGAAATTCAACCGGGCCCGTCAGGCCGCCATCACCCAGGAGATTACGGAAATCGTGGCTGGTTCCTGATTTTCTCCCCTTTTCTTAGCGAAACACAACTTATAAAGGAGTTGATTCCTTCCTATGCCCAATAACAAAGGAACCGTGATTCAGGTCATGGGCCCTGTTCTGGATATCCGCTTCCCGGACGATCAGCTTCCCGCCCTGTTAAACGCCATTGAGGTGACAGGCGGCGAGAAACCCATTGTGGCGGAGGTCGCCCAGCACATCGGCGACAATGTGGTACGCTGCGTGGCTATGTCCTCCACCGACGGCCTCCAGCGGGGCGCGGAAGCCACCGACACCGGGGCTCCCATTTCCGTGCCCGTAGGCGATGCCTGCCTTGGCCGGGTGTTTAACCTGCTGGGCCAGCCCATCGACAATAAGCCTCCCGTCCAGGGCGACGACCGGTGGCCCATCCACCGTCCCGCTCCTTCCTATGAGGAGCAGCAGCCCGCCACCGAAATCTTAGAAACCGGCATTAAGGTCATCGACCTGATCTGCCCCTATGCCAAGGGCGGCAAGATCGGCCTGTTCGGCGGCGCAGGCGTGGGTAAGACCGTTCTGATTCAGGAGCTGATCTACAACATCGCCACCGCCCACAATGGCTATTCCGTCTTCACCGGCGTTGGTGAGCGTACCCGTGAGGGTAATGACCTGTATAACGAAATGACCGAGAGCGGCGTTATCGAGAAGACTGCCATGGTCTTCGGTCAGATGAACGAACCCCCAGGAGCCCGTATGCGGGTAGGCCTGTCGGGTCTTACCATGGCAGAGTACTTCCGGGATGTGAAGCATCAGGACGTGCTGCTGTTCATCGA
>DLAP01000008.1:0-20262 GCA_002493965.1 Clostridiales bacterium UBA7044 | reverse complement strand
CTCCAGGAGCGCATCACCTCCACCAAAAACGGCTCCATCACTTCCGTCCAGGCGGTCTATGTGCCTGCCGACGATCTGACCGACCCTGCCCCTGCCACTACCTTTGCCCACCTGGACGCCACCACCGTTCTGGATCGCGGCATTTCCTCCCTGGGCATTTACCCCGCTGTGGATCCTCTGGACTCTACCTCCCGGATCCTCACCCCGGAGATCGTGGGCAGCGAGCACTACCAGGTGGCCCGTGCCGTTCAGTCCATCCTCCAGCGCTACAAGGAGCTCCAGGATATCATCGCCATCATGGGCATGGACGAGCTCAGCGAGGAAGACAAAGATCACCGTCAACCGTGCCCGTAAGGTTCAGCGGTTCCTGAGCCAGCCCTTCCATGTGGCCGAGCAGTTCACCGGCTACCAGGGCAAGTTCGTTCCCCTGAAGGAAACCATCCGTTCCTTCAAGGAGATCATCGAAGGCAAGCATGACGACATTCCCGAATCCTACTTCCTGTTCGCAGGCTCCATCGACGAGGTGGTGGAAAAGTTCCGGGGCGGTGAGAAGGCATGAGTTCCTTCAACCTGAAAATCGTCACCCCTGACGGCCTCATCTACGACGGCCAGGCGGAGGAGCTTTACGTCCGCACCACCGGCGGCGATGTGGGCATCCTGGCAAGGCACATGGACTATGTGGCGGCTCTCGGCATGGGCCGAGCGACCATCGTAGCAAACGGTGAGCGCCGGACTGCTGCCTGCATCGGCGGTATGCTCAGCGTGAAAAACGGAGATGTAACCCTGGTGCCCACCACTTTCGAGTGGGCAGAAAGCATCGACGTTGACCGGGCAGAGGCCTCCCTCCAGCGGGCCAATCAGGTGCTGGACGGGGGCAACGCTTCCGACACAGACCTGCGGCTTGCCCAGGCAAGGCTCCATCGGGCATTGGTGCGCAAAAGCGTTGCCAGTTCCAAATAAAAGCATCAAAAGGTTCCGATTTCCCTGTTTTCTGGGAAATCGGAACCTTTTCATTCATCGCCGGAGGCGATACTTTACTGATTTACGCATATCGATTCACTGGACTTCTTCCTTGTAAGCAAGGGAGAAGTCCAAATACTGCTCCCAGGGATAGGTTTCCGGGCTTTCTGAAAGGCCGTAGGCTTCCCGGATGCCCAGGCAGATGGTCTTCAACTTCCGCTGCATCATCCAGGGCTGGAAGGTTTCCTTGTTTCCGGGCTCCATGGCGGCTTCAAAAATCCGGCTCCGGTCCTCCTTGGGGAAGGTCATAGCGTAGGTGTCAAGGAAGGCCCGGTATTCTCCCATGAGCCAGGTCTCTGGGTAATCCGCAGTATCAGATACGCCATAGGTGTAGAAAAATTCCTGTGGGTTTAATTTGCTCCACTGGTCCAGGGCGCTGCTGTTTGTGAAAATGTGGGTCTCCATAGCGTGGAACAGCTCGTGGTACAGGGCCTGCTCTCCATATTTTCCCGCGGTGATGACCACATAGGCATCCGTGCCGTCCAGGAATTGAGTGCCGGCAGCCGGTTTCGGATTTCCGGATTCGGCGGTTCCGGTGACACTGCGGACAATGCAGAGATTCAGAGACGAAAAGTGAGAGGCAGTCTGAAGCAGAATCGATGCGGGGAACCGGGACAGCCGTTTTTCCAGGCTTTGCAGTTCCCAAAGCAGGATTCCCGGCTGGGTTTCCGGTTCCAGCGAGTAGTCCCAGGGCTGCACCCGGGCGGCGTCCTCCCCGATCAGAATGGAAATCCCGTATTTGCCTCTGAGCTGGGACGCATAGGCGCTGCATTGGGTCCAGGCAGCGGTGTCCGGGTGATCAGCAGTTTGCCAAGGGGTGAGATAGTTGGTCTCATCCTGTACGGCCAGAGCATTTTCCGGGCCCACCTCCCAGCGAAGGAGGATGCAGGAATGGATATCCGAAAGCTCCGCCAGAAGGTACAGCGCCCCAGAGGGGGTATCGGCAACATCCATAGGGACCAGATTGGCGCTCAATACCAGGGTGGAGATCCGGCGGCCGGTGCGCAGATCGTAATAGTCCAGGCGGTTTTCCTCCCGACGGGCATGGGTCACGGCCCCGGCACGGGAAGGGAGAAAATAGCACCTGCCTGCGGCATCCTCCGGCAGAAACAGCTGAGGCGCGCCCCCCTCCTCCCCGCAGAGCAGCGTCTCTCCCAGCCCCAGGGGGGTGGAAAGACAGTACCGCCCCTTTTCTCCGGACAGCTTCACTTCTCCGGAAGCCTCGTAAAGCAGTCTGCCATTTTCTGTGGAAAGGAGGGACGTGGCGGAGTCGGTGGCGCAGGCCAGCACCGTGTCACGGAGGGCCAGACCGGTGAGGTGCTGGCCGGGGGCAGCCATTTCCTTGATCCGGCGGCGCAGGCCGGTTTCCAGATCCCAGACCCGGATCCCATCGGAAGTACAGTAGTAAAGGCAATTGCGGTCGCCGGAGAGAATGGGAACCCCCTGCAGCCCCTCCGGTGCGGGAATATGGCTGACCTGGTGTCCAGACGCGTCCAGTACCACGGTTTCCTGCTCCGTGGGGTCAAAGTAGGAAAGATACCCCTCTCCCAGACGCAGAGACGAGTCTTCAGGGTCCAGGAGAAAGGGAAGGGTCACAGATGCGGTGGATGTAAGGCCGTCCTCGGACAGGAGGGTCAGGGTGGTAGTCTCTGTCCCGGAGAGGACTAGAAGCCCGTCTCCAAAGGCGTACAGGCCCGTGGCATTGGAAATCCCCGGGGAGGAAATCTGCAAGGCTCCATCGTAGTACACCTGTGGGGCGCTGCCTGCCTGGGGTTCTTCGGAGGAAACCGGGGCTTCCTCTGTGGAAAGGGTCTGGGAAGGGAGGCTCCTGCCGCAGCCCCCCAGCAGCAGGCAGGTCAGGCCTATGAAAATAAAAGCAAGAAAGCTCTGAATCCATTGATGGGGGCTCGGGGATGCTTCCCCAGCGAAAAACGAACGATTCAAAGCTTTCTTGATATCCATATCTATTGTCTCCTTGCAAGGGTATAGTCATCGCCCTGCCTGTAGAAGGGGCAGTGCTGGGAGCGGGAGGTCTGGATATGGTAGACTTCGTCTTCGTCTATGTCCATCATGCAGATGTACTCATCAAACTCCTCATCATAATCATAATACCAGCAAGTGTCACATTCCGTCGAAATCATGGTGTTTCCTCGAAAAAATAAAAATTTTGGAGAGAATTATGTTTTGAAGCGCTCCTTTCAGGGCTGTGTTATAGATTTGGGCGCTGAAAAGCCCACTGCTAGAGAGAAGTTCCTCCAAGGTCAAGGAAGCTCTGAATCATTGGAAAGTGCGGGAATACTGAATGGATTCCCTACTTTTCAAACTGCGCGAATGGGGGGAAAGCTTCGCTATCTGACCGCAGGCGAATTGTTCAGAGTTTCCTTAAGGGACGGGAGTTCATTCAACCGTCTCTTGGCTCTCTCAAGGGGAGAGCTGGCACGGCGCTTTGGCGCCGTGCCTGAAGGGGTTTACTGTGAAAGCTGCGCATTCACAGTAAAAATCATTTAAGCAGGAATTCCATTTCATGGCCGCTCTAACGTATCCAGGTAGCGTTCCACGTCAAAGGGCTTTAGTTTCTCATCCTTTTTCAGGTACAGCGGATGGTGGGGATGGCCCTTCTTGGTGATCGCCCCAGCGCAGTACCAGCTTGCACCGTATTCCTGCCCCAGTTTCACCATGTCCCGGACACATCCGGGAAGATATTTTCGTTTTTCAATGATGGCCCCCCAGGCGGCCCAGACGGCGGGGTTTTGGGAGATGGACAGCACATAGCGGAAGGCCTCCAGGTTCTCCCGATGAAGACGGAGGTTGCACTGCTTTTCCATATCGTCGGGACTGGTGGCCCGCTGGGCATAGACGTTGAACATAAGAAAGCTGTCAAAGCCGTTGCCATGGGCGATGCGCTCTACAGATTTCAGGGTATTGTCCAGGTCATCGGGCTTTGCGGTGGAAGGGTTAATGCCGATGCAGATCAGAGGATTTTTTCCCCGGGTACCCAGAATATATCGGTATTCCGAATAGAAGCTGGGGGCGTAGAGCCACTTGTGAATGTCGTATTCTGCTGAGGGGGTGTTCGCGGAGCGGAGGGCTTCCTCAAAGGTGAGTAGATCAAGTTCGGCAGTGGTGCCGCTGGGAATGTGTGCCATTTATGTTTCCTCCATGGTGGGGAACCACAGGCTCTGGGAAGGATCATGGAAATCACAGCTCTGAGGGTCCCGGCCTGTTTGCAGGCACCAGCCGGCAAAGGCAGTGTCCAGGAAGGGGTATACCCCGTCCATGGTGGACTGGAGGCTCAGGGTGCCGCCGTCCCGGAAGTGCAGCTCCACCAAAATCTTGCCGCCCTGGATCAGGTACAGCTTCTGACCAACAATGTCCCGGTACTCCCGCACCACATTGGGCTTTCCAAAGCGGGACTGGAGGAAGCTTTCTCCGTCGTAGAAAATGCCGAAGCTTAAGTAGTAAACCGCCAAAGCGATGCCCATGGCGAGAACAATGATGCCGCCGATGAGCAGCACCAAATCGCCGGAAACACCGGTGCAGACCGCCAGGATCCCCAGAACGGTGAGGACCACGCCGAATACGCCGTAGCGCTTATCCAGCCGGACGGCAAGACCTGAGCAGTGCTGGGCCTTGCTGCGGAAAAGCTTGGCAAACGCCTTATCCACCAGAAAACACAGGCCGAAAACGGCCCCGGCAATGAGTAAAATCAAAAACAGCTGCATACTCTCTCTCCTTTTATGCCCAGAGCACCCGGTCCACGGGGATATCGTGGCTCTCCGTCTCCAGGTGGGGAAGCATTTGAAAATCGTAGCACAGGGCTAGGGTTGGGTGATTGGGCTCATCGGCCAAAAACTTATCATAAAAACCGCCGCCGTAGCCCATGCGATGGCCCTGGGGATCGAAGGCCAGGCCAGGCATCAGCACCAGAGCGGTGGGGTCCTCCGCCACCGGCCCGTCGGCGATGGGCTCGGGAATCCCGGCGTAGCCCTTTGCCACAGCAGTCAGATCCGTTAAGTAGAGAAACTTCATGGTGTCGCCGTAGACCTTGGGAACGGCCACCTGTTTTCCGTCCCGGAGGGCCTGCTCCAGAATGGGAACAGTGCGCACCTCCTGGTTATAGGGAAGATAGCCGTAGATGGTCCTGGCGTTTTGGTAGAGATCCGTTTGAAAGAACAATTCTGCCAAAGCCTGACTGCGTCGGAGAATATCCTCCTCCGTCATGGCTTTTTTCCGGTCCCGGATTTCCCGGCGCAGCGCTTTTTTATCCATGTACTTCCTCCTCCTTACCGCCCCGGAACATCCGGAACCACAGGAAAATGGCAATCTGGCCAGGAATGCCCAGCAGGAACAGCTTCCAAAGGTGCAGATGCAGGGACAGCAGCAGTGTGACATACAGGGCAAGCAGGGAGCCCCACACAATGACGCTGATTAAGGTTTGATTCCACCGGAAATCATGCCAGGCAGAGCGCAGGCTGAGCAGCACAATGGCGTTGGCGGGGATGGCGTAGAAAAAGGCCAGCCAGCTAAAGGGCTCCAAAATGCGGAAGGTGGACAGAATCACGAACAGCAGCAGCGCCACAAACCACACCAGAGTAGAAGACAGCCCCAGAATCACGTTTTTGTTGGGTTTGCGCTTCAGGGCTTTCTCCGAAACCTGGGTCATGGCTTTTTCCAGGGCGATGGGATTTTCTGGCAGAGCCTCAGGGTCTTCCAGCAGATCGTTTACCGTGATCTGAAAGAGTTCCGCCATCTGCACCAGGGTCAGCACATCCGGGATGGATTCCCCCCGCTCCCATTTGGAGACGGCCTTGTCGGAGTAGCTGAGTTTTTCCCCAAGACCCGCCTGGGTCAACCCGGCGGTCTTGCGATAGAAGGCGATATTTTTCCCGATCAGGAATTTGAGTTTTTCGTCGTCCATGGTTCTCCTCCAGCATTGATCGTTTCCTGTGGAAGCTCTGCATTCACAGGAATCCATTTATTTAAGTGCCCGCACCTCGCCCCTAATGGGGCAACCGGTACAGACGCACAAAAAATCCCCATGTTCTAAATTTTCATTTATTGCGGAACCAATACCTGGCATGGGTTTTTTTATTTTATCATAAATTCTCAGCGGGCGCAACCGGAAAACCCATATTGGCCCTTAAGAAATGTTTTCGGGGTTTGCCTACTTGAAAAGGGAGCCGGAAAATGTTATTATAAGATATTCCATTTTGTCCTTTGAAGGAGAACCCCATGAATACCAAAACCACCGTCATTTCCCCAGAGGAATTAAACGCTCAGTTCGCCTGCTGCGATAAAATCGCAGCCTACTGGCAGCAGTCCAGAACCACTCCCGCTGCCTATGTGGAAACCTATGGCTGCCAGCAGAACGAAGCCGATTCCGAAAAGCTTCGGGGATATCTGACTCAGTGCGGCTATGAAATCGTCCAGGAGGCCGAGGGCGCGGACGTGGTGATCCTGAATACCTGCGCCATCCGGGAGCACGCTGAGCAGCGGGTTTTCGGGAACTTAGGGGCATTGACGCACACGAAACGCCGCCATCCCGGCCAGAAGATTTTCCTGTGCGGCTGCATGGCCGGAGAAACCAAGGTCTCTGACCGGATTAAAAAAAGCTATCCCCATGTGGACGGGGTTTTCTCCACCCATCACCTGTGGCAGTTCCCGGAGATTCTCTGGAATGTGTTGCAGCAAAATAAGCGCCAATTCTTTATTGCGGATGAACCCGGCTCCATCGCCGAGGGGATCCCCCAGGTGCGGGATTCCAACCTGAAAGCCTGGGTGTCCATTATGTACGGCTGCAACAACTTCTGCACCTACTGCATCGTCCCCTATGTCCGGGGCCGGGAACGGAGCCGGCTTCCGGAGGATATTCTAAACGAGTGCCGTCAGGTGATTGAAAACGGCGCAAAGGAAATTACCCTGCTGGGCCAGAATGTCAACTCCTACGGCAAGGACCTGGAAGGCGGCATGGATTTTGCGGACCTGCTGGCCGCCATTGCGGAACTTCCCGGAGATTTTCTCATCCGCTTCATGACCAGCCACCCAAGAGACGCCTCCGAAAAGCTGTTTGACACCATGGCCCGCTATCCCAAAATTGCCAAGCAGCTCCATCTTCCCTTCCAGTCCGGCTCCTCCCGGGTCTTAAAAGCCATGAATCGTCACTATGACCGGGAAAGCTACCTAAAAAAGGTAGCCTACGCAAAAAGTGTCATGCCCGGTTTGGTGCTGACCTCAGATGTAATTGTGGGCTTCCCCGGAGAGACGGAGGAAGAATTTTCCGAGACCCTGTCCCTCATTCAGTCCGTCCACTATGACGCCCTGTTTACCTTTATTTTCTCTCCCCGCCCCGGAACTCCGGCGGCGCGGATGGAGGATCCGACCCCCAAGGAAGAAAAAAAACGCCGCTTTGACAGGCTTTGCGAAGTACAAAACGCCATCTCCGAAGAAATTCATAACAGCTATGTGGGCAAAACCCTTCGGTGTCTGGTAGATGGCCGTGACAAAGATATGCTCACCGCCCGGACAGAGGGCGGGCGGCTGGTGCGCTTCCCCGGGGAAGATGCCCTCATCGGCTCCTGGCAGGATATCACCATCACCGGCGCTACCACCTGGAGCCTGACCGGTCAAAGGGCGCAAAGCTGAAAATATATTTTAGAAAGAGGTCACACCATGGCCAAACCCGAAACTGAACTGACCCCCATGCGGCGGCAGTACCGTGAGATTAAGGAACGCAATCAGGACTGCATCCTGTTTTTCCGTCTGGGCGATTTCTATGAAATGTTCGACGAGGACGCGAAACTCGCCGCCCGGGAACTGGACCTGACTCTGACCACCCGGGACCGGGGAAAACCCAAGGAGGAGCAGACCCCCATGTGCGGCGTGCCCTTCCACAGCGTGGATTCCTACATCGCCCGGCTGGTGCAGAAGGGCTATAAGGTGGCCATCTGTGAACAGATGGAGGACCCCGCCACCGCCAAGGGCCTGGTGGAACGGGATATCACCCGGATCGTCACCCCCGGCACGGTGACAGAAAGCTGTATGCTGGATGAGAGCAGGAATAACTACATGGGCTGCATCTACGGAGAAAGCGGCCGCTTTGGCCTTGCCTTCTGCGATGTGTCCACCGGTGCGTTTTTCGCTACTGTCTGCGGCGACAGCCAGAATGTCGCCTCGGAACTGGGCCGATTCGCCCCCAGCGAGGTGCTGCGGTTCGGCCCCGGTGTAGACATGGGGCCTATTGACGACGCCCTCTTCCGCCGTTTAAACTGCTGTGTAGATGAGGGGAACGCAGAGCTGTTCCGGCTGGAAGACGCGGAAACCCTGCTGGAATCCCACTTTGGGAAGAATCTTTCTCAGCTTGGCATCGGCGGAATGCCCGCCGCTGTCATCGCCAGCGGCGCACTGCTCAGGACCCTGCTGAACCTGCAAAAGAATGACCTTGCCCATATTCGGGAGCTGCAATACTACACCTCCGGCCGCTTTATGGAGCTGGACCTGGACGCCCGCCGGAATCTGGAACTGACGGAAACCATGCGCTCCAAGGAGAAGAAGGGGACCCTGCTGTGGGTTCTGGATAAGACCCACACCGCTATGGGCAGCCGGATGCTCCGCTCATGGTTAGAAAAACCCCTCTTAGACCCAGCGGAGATCATCCGCCGCCAAAGCGCCGTAGAGGAGCTGGTGGATTCCGTTCTCATCCGGGGTGAGCTGGAAGAAGCCCTCCGGGACGTGACAGATCTGGAGCGGGTCATGACCAGAATCGTCACCGGCACCGTCAACTGCCGGGATCTATTGGGCCTTGCCCGGGGGCTGCGGGCCTTGCCGGATGTGAAGAAACAGCTTACAAAATGCGACTGCCCTCTGCTCCGTAAGCTCAATGACAGTATCGATGATCTGACGGACTGCGCCGACAAAATTGAAAATACCATTGTGGACGAGCCTCCCATCACCATCCGGGAGGGCGGCATGATCCGCAAGGGGGCCAACGCCGAGGCCGACCGCCTCCGGGACATCATGGAGGGCGGCAGCGGCACCATCGCCGCCATCGAAGCTTCTGAGCGGGAGAAGACCGGCATCCGCACCCTGAAGGTAGGCTTCAACCGGGTCTTTGGCTACTATATTGAGGTTTCCAAGTCCTTTATGGATCAGGTGCCCCCGGAATACATCCGGAAGCAGACTCTGAGTAGCTGTGAACGCTACATCACCCAGGAGCTGAAGGAACTGGAAAACCAGGTGCTCACCGCGAAAGACCGGCTCACCGCTCTGGAATACCAGATTTTCACCCAGCTTCGGGAATATCTGGCCCAGCAGGCCGCCCGGGTTCAGGTAACAGCCGGGGCCGTGGCCGCTACCGACGCGTTGTGCAGCCTGGCCGCCGTGGCGGTTCAGCGGGGCTATTGCCGCCCAGAAATCACCATGAACCGGGAAATTCTCATCACTGACGGCCGCCATCCGGTGGTGGAAGCCATGCTGAAGGATTCTCTCTTCGTGCCCAACGACACGGGTCTGGGTGCGGAGGACGATACCGTCTCCATCATCACCGGCCCCAATATGGCAGGTAAATCCACCTATATGCGGCAGGTGGCCCTGATTGTACTTATGGCCCAGATGGGTTCCTTCGTCCCTGCCCGCAGCGCCAAAATTGGGCTGGTTGACCGGGTCTTCACCCGCATCGGCGCCAGCGACGACCTGGCCTCCGGTCAGTCCACCTTCATGGTGGAAATGGCAGAGGTGGCCTCCATTCTGAAATACGCCACCTCCCGAAGTCTGCTCATTCTGGACGAGATCGGCCGGGGCACCTCCACCTACGACGGCATGGCCATCGCCCGGGCGGTGCTGGAATACTGCGCAAACCCCAAGCGCCTGGGAGCCAAGACCCTGTTTGCCACCCACTACCATGAGTTGTCCACCATGGAAGAAAAGCTTCCCAATGTGAAGAACTTCAACATCGCCGTGAAGAAGCGGGGGGATCAGATGATCTTCCTGCGGAAGATCGTCCCCGGCGCCACCGACGACAGCTTTGGGCTTGAGGTAGCGAAACTGGCCGGGATTCCAAACCCGGTCATTCAGCGGGCACGGGAGATTCTTTCCGAGCTGGAAGAAGAGGGCATTGCCCCTGCTCCTGCCCCGGCAAAAGAGCCGGAGGATCAGGTCAGTATGCTGGACCTGACGGGCCAGCAGGTGGTGGCCGCCCTGTCCGGCATTACGGTGGAAACTCTGACCCCCATTGAAGCCATGAACGAACTGTATAAACTGAAGAAAATGTTGAGTTGAGAATGTCTATGAAAAAAGCAGCATCGAACCCTTCCCTTTCCCAGCAGGAGACCCTCAGCGGGTTTATCTACCTGGCCTTTCAGTTTCTGTGCCTTCCCAGCCTGCTGCGCTGGGGCAACCGTGAGTTTGGTTTCGGCCTGAGTACAGCGGAAGTGAACTTTATCTACTATCTGGTCAATTTCCTGGCCGTGATCCTGATTTTCCATAATTTTCTGGGCCATAATCTGACCCAGGTCACTCAGCATCCCGCCTATTTCTGTCAAGCTGTGATCCTGGGACTATTTGCCTATTACGCCTGTCTTTGGGCCGTGAATTGGGTGATGGATCTGCTGACCCCTCATTTTTCCAACTATAACGATGCCGCCATTGCTGACATGAGCCGTGGCAGCTACTTTCTGATGCTGGTGGGTACCGTGATCCTGGTGCCCCCTGCGGAAGAATGCTTCTTCCGGGGCCTGGTCTTCCGGAACCTCTATGGAAAATCCCATTGGGCTGCCTATGTGGTTTCCATGCTGGTATTTGCCGCCATTCACATTCTGGGGTACATTGGGATGTATTCCCCCTTGGAACTTGTGATGGCAGTCTTACAGTACCTTCCTGCGGGGCTGTGTCTTGCCTGGGCATATACCAAAGCCGGCACCATTTTCGCCCCCATCCTGATCCACGCCTGCGTAAACTTTCTGACCATCCAGAAATTGAGGTAGCCTTATGCCAAAGATCATCCAGCTGTCCCCCCATATTGCCAATTTAATTGCCGCCGGTGAGGTGGTGGAGCGGCCTGCCTCCGTGGTCAAGGAATTGCTGGAAAACGCCGTGGACGCCGGTGCCTCCAAGATCACCGTGGAGATCCGGGACGGGGGCATGACCTTCCTCCGTGTCACGGACAACGGCTGCGGGATGTCCCCCGAGGACGCCCGCACCGCCTTCCTGCGTCACGCCACCTCCAAGCTTCGCTCCGCCGACGACCTGGCCGCCATCGGCACCATGGGCTTCCGGGGAGAGGCTCTGGCCGCCATCGCCTCCGTCAGCCGCATTCAGCTTCTGACCAAAACCCCCGGCTCTCTTTCCGGCGTCAGTCTCCATCTGGAAGCCGGGAGAATCACCCAGGAGGAGGAAGCGGGCTGTCCCGACGGCACCACCATCCTGGTGCGGGACCTGTTCTTCAATACCCCCGCCCGGATGAAATTCATGAAATCCGATACTGTGGAAGGCTCCCGGGTCGCATCTGCCGTGCAAATGCAGGCTCTGGCCCATCCGGAAGTGGCCATCCAGTTCCTGCGGGATGGGAAGACTGTTCTCTCCACCCCGGGCACCGGGGGTTTACAGGCGGCGGTGTACTGCGTCTACGGACGGGAATGCGCCCAGATGGTGGAGGTGCGCTCCCGGTGGGAAAACTACTCCCTGACGGGCTACGTTAGCAAACCCACCGACGCCCGCCCCAGCCGGAGTCTGCAAACCTTTTTTGTCAATAACCGGCCAGTGAAATCCAAGCTTTTAGTCTCCGCTCTGGAGGAAGCCTACCGGAACCAGATCATGGTGGGCAAATTTCCCGCCTGTGTGCTGCATCTGACTCTGCCTCCCGCTGCGGTGGATGTGAACGTCCATCCAGCCAAGACCGAGGTCAAGTTCCTGTCGGAAAAGGCGGTGTTTGACTGCGTTCACTACGGTGTCCTGGGAGCGCTGAACCAAAAGCCCGACCGCCCTGCCGTCCGGTTCCCGGAACCGGTCAAACAGATGCCGGAAGCCTCTGCCGTCCCGGCATATCAGCCTCCGCTTCCGAAAGAAGCCCCTGCCAAAAAGGAGAACTTCTTCCGCGCCATGACCCCGGAGGAGTTTAAAACCTTCTCCGCCGCCATCCAGGACGCACCAAAGCCTCAGAAGGAAGCGGCCGCCGCCGCGGCGTCTAAGCTGAACCGCCCCTCCAATATGCCCCTGCGGGAGTTTGTCATGCTGCCCCAGATGCAGCCGGACACTATAGAAGCGCCTCCGAAGAAGGAAGCGACGCCTCCCGTTCCCGTTCAGGTCCTGCCCCCGGAAAAGCCAGAACCCATCCAGCCGGAGCAGGTTGCCCTGGAAATGCCAAAGGTGCCGGACTGGCGGATGGTGGGCGAGCTGTACCGGACCTACATCCTGGTGGAGCAGGGGGAGGACGCCTTTCTTATTGACAAGCACGCCGCCCATGAGCGGATCCTCTTTGAAAAGCTGAAACAAAATCAGGAAGCCATCACCGCCCAGGCCCTGCTCTCCCCCATTCCCGTCCGCCTGAATCCCGCCGCCCTGGGGGAATTGCTGGCAAACAAGGAAATGCTGGAGGAGCTGGGCTTTGAAATCGATGAATTTGGGGAAAACACCTTGCTTCTGCGGCAGATCCCCATGGACCTAAGCCCGGAGGATGCCGCCGAAGCGGTGGAGGAATTGGCTTCCGACCTGCTAAGCGGCCGCCGGGAGCAGAAGGACACCGTCCGGGACGAGCTATTACACACCGTAGCCTGCAAGGCCGCCATCAAAGCCGGATGGCACAGCGACGAGCAGGAGCTGCTGGCCGTAGCGAAAGCCGTCATGGAGCGGGAGGATCTGAAATACTGCCCCCATGGCCGCCCCATCTGCATCTCCCTGAGCAAAAAGCAGCTGGAAAAGCAGTTTAAGCGTACATGACGCATTCGGAGGTCTTATGAATCCCATCATCTGTATTGCCGGTCCCACTGCCTCCGGGAAAACTACGCTGGCCGTTTCCCTGGCAAAGGCGCTGGACGGTGAGGTCATCTCCTGTGATTCCATGCAGGTATACAAGGGCATGGATATCGGCACCGCCAAGCCCACCCCCGAAGAGATGCAGGGGGTCCCCCATTATATGCTCAGCGTGGCGGAACCCACGGAGGATTTCTCTGTCAGCCGGTACTGTGAAATGGCCTCTCCCATTCTGGATGACATCCTCTCCCGGGGAAAAACCGCCATTATCTGCGGCGGCACGGGACTTTACATGGATTCCCTCATCCAGGGCAACGCTTTTGCCCCCTTTCCCTCCACCGGTGTCCGGGAGACGTTGGAAGCCCGGGCGGACCGGGAGGGCATCGAACCTCTGCTGGCCGAGCTGAACGCCATCGACCCGGAAGCCGCCGCCCGGCTTCATCCCTCTGACCGGAAGCGGATCCTGCGGGCGCTGGAGGTCTATCTGGAAACAGGAGAAACCATCACCGCGCACAACCACCGCACCCAGGAAGTTCCGCCCAAATACCGCCCCCTATGGCTGGGGCTGGACTTTGCGGACAGGCAGGAACTATATGACCGCATCGACCTGCGGGTAGAGAAAATGCTGGAAATGGGGCTGATTGAGGAAATCAAGACCCTCCTTGCCAGCGGAATCTCCCCCAAATGCACTGCCATGCAGGCCATCGGCTACAAAGAGTTCGTAACCGCCCTGAACGGTCAGGGGAATATTGCCTACGCCGCCGACGAGGTGCGCAAGTCCTCCCGGCACTACGCCAAACGGCAGCTCACCTGGTTCCGCCGGAACAAGGCCATCCACTATCTTCTCCGCACGCCCGGTATGGGAGACGAGGAAATTTTTGCCTGTGCCCGACAGGTTCTTCGGGAATTTGACAACTGAAATCTGCTAACATATGTACATCTCAAAATCACAGAAAGAAGGGTTACATATGTCCGAAGCAGCAAATCTACAGGATGCCATTTTGAAGGAGGTGCGCCGGGACAAGGTTCCGGTGACGCTGTTCCTGATGAACGGCTTCCAACTCCGGGGGGTCATCACCGGCTTTGACAGCTTTGTGGTGGTCCTGGTGTCTGACGGCAAGCAGCAGATGATCTACAAGCACGCCATCTCCACCCTGGCCCCCATGAAGCCGCTGAAAGCCGCAGCAGTCACTGCGTAATGCAAACGGGCGACGGAGCTTTTTTCCGCCGCCCGTTTGTTTGCGCGTCCATTTCACGCAGAAAGAAAGGGAGCACCCTATGTCCATCGCTGAAAACGTCGCCCGCATCCGGGCTCAAATCCAGGAGGCCGCTGAGCGCTGCGGCAGAAATCCCAGAGAGATTCAACTCTGCGCCGCCACAAAAATGAACGACGCGGAGGCCGTCCGTCAGGCGATTCGGGCCGGTGTGGACTGCTGCGGAGAAAACCGGGTCCAGGAGCTGACAGAAAAATTAAAGGAGAACGCCTACGAGGGCGCTCCCGTCCACTTCATCGGCCACTTGCAGACCAACAAGGTGCGCCAGGTGGTGGGAAAAGTGGACCTGATCCAGAGCGTGGATAGCGAGCGTCTTCTCGCCGCCATTGACCGGGAGGCGGGCAGGCAGGGCATTGTGCAGGATATCTTGCTGGAAGTGAACGTGGGCATGGAAACCAGCAAGTCCGGTTTTTCCCCGGAGGAGGTTCTTCCTGTGGTGGAAAAAAGTGTACAATATTCAAACATTTGTATCAGGGGCCTCATGGCTATTCCTCCAATTTCTCATATTTCGGGAGAAAATCAAAAGTTTTTTCAAAAAATGTTCCAATTAAGTGTTGACATGGGGGACAAAATAGAGGATAATGTCAAAGTGGACTGTTTATCCATGGGGATGTCCGGCGACTTTCAGGACGCCATCGCCTGCGGCAGTACCATGGTTCGGATCGGCACCGCCATTTTTGGCGCAAGAAATTATGCCACGAATCCATCCAAATGATGTGAACATATATTAGGAGGAAAGATAGAATGAGTTTATGGGATAATGTAAAGAAATTTGCCCAGCCCTATTCCGACAGCGATTACGATGATTATGATGAGGACGAGGAATACCTCGATGAATATGAGGAAGAGCCCGCTCCCAGCCGCCGCGCTCCCCGTCGGGCCTCCACCCCTGCTCCCGCCCCTGTGGAAGAGGAGGAAGAGGATGATTACGGTTTTGGTTCCGTCTCTACCGGTGCTTCCAGTTCCACTCCCGCTTCCGGATTCTCCGGTCAGATTCTGAATATGAGCGGCGGCTCCTCTGCCAGCAAGCAGGAAGTGGTACTGTTCCGTCCCGGCAGCTTCAATGACACCTCCAAGGCCGCCGACGACCTTCGGTCCCACAAGGCTGTCATCGTCAACATGGAGAACGTGGACAAGGCCATGGCCCGCCGTGTGGTAGACTTCCTGTCCGGCTGTGTCTACGCCCTGGACGGCGATGTAAAAAAGATCGCCCAGTCCGCCTACCTGTTCTGTCCCCACAATATGGACATTGTGGGCGACCTGGAGACCATTCAGGCCGAGGTCGAGAGCTACATCTGAGGATTCCTTGTATAAATTGCCTGCTGCTGTGGCAGGATGGGATTATACGGTTTTGGAATAGGAAATAAATCCCTTTTTTCTTACTTTTTCGCAGCTCGGTTTTCCCTCCGGGCGCGCTGATGGAAATATTTACAGATAGGAAGGAAATGCGTTATGTTTACACCCCAGCAAATCGATCAGATTTCTTTCGGCAGATCTACCTTCGGCGGCTACGATATGCAGCAGGTCGATGAATTTCTGGAGCCTTTGACCGAGGACTATGTCACCCTGTATAAGGAGAACGCCCTGCTCAAGAGCAAAATGCGCGTTCTGGTAGGCAAGCTGGAAGAATACCGCAAGAATGAGGCCTCCATGAAGGAAGCTGTGGTCAACGCCCAAAAGACCTGCGACAAAATGGTCATGGAAGCGGAGGCCAAGTGCGACAAGATGCTCAGCGACGCTGCCGCCAAGGCTGCTGTCTCCGCTCCCGCTCCTGCGGCTTACTCCGCTGTGGACACCGACGCTCTGGTAGCCGCCGAAAAGGCCCGGGTAGAGAGTGCCCGGCAGGCCGCCTCCACCAAGATCGTCGAGCTTCAGGATCAGCTTCGTACCTGCATCCAGGCTCTGGAACGGATTAAGAGCGCCAACGCTCCTGCGGCACCTGTGGCTTCTCCTGTCGCTCCTGTGACGCCTGTAGCTGCTCCCGCCCCTGCGGCCGCTCCCGCGCCCAAGGCTGCCCCTGCTGAAGATGTGGCGGATCAGATTGCCCAGAACGTGGAGGCCATTGTGGGAACCACCGTGGATCATTCCCCTAAGGCCGCGCCCAAGCACCCCACCGCCAACGATTCCACCACCAGCAAATTCGCCAGCCTGAACCTGCAGTTCGGCCGGAACTACGATCCCAGAAATCGCTAAATTCCGCTGAGCGATTCCATATTCCCAACGCCGGGACGAGGACACGAAGAGAATCTCCCCGCCTTCAGAGAACTGCCGGTTGGTGCAAGGCAGCAGGCGGTCTTTCCCTTTATCACCTCCGAGCAGCGCGTCGAACCGCCCAAGGGGTCAGTAGAACGCGCCGGGTAAGCTCCGATATCAGCTTTCGAGTGTCGGCGCAACGCCGGAACAAGAGTGGTACCGCAGAGGTAACAATGTGCCTTTGTCTCTTATTTTTAGAGGCAAAGGCACTTTTATTTTTAGGAATCTCTGAATCAATCGTCTGCGGCTGAACAGCGAATCTTTTGCCCCAGCCGGGCAGTTTGAAAAGTAGGAAATACACAAAGTATTCCTCTACTTTTGGGTCTTCGCCCGAGTCAAAATCTTCTGCTGTCAGCTTTTGCCAATTGAATCAGAGTATCCTTAGTTATGATTCCAAAATTATTGTATGGAGGTAAGAATTTCCCATGGATTATAAAAATACCATCATCACCCCGAAGACGTCCTTCCCCATGAAGGCCGGTCTTCCCGCCCGGGAGCCGGGTATGCTGCAGGCTTGGCAGGAGGAGGATCTGTACAACGCCATGCTGGAGAAGAACAAAAACCTTCCCCGGTTCGTGCTTCATGACGGCCCTCCCTTCTCGAACGGCGACATCCACATGGGCACCGCTATGAACAAGTGCCTGAAGGACTTCATCACCCGCAGCCACGCCATGATGGGCTACTATACCCCCTATGTTCCCGGCTGGGACAACCACGGTATGCCCATCGAGTCCGCCATCATCAAAAAGAATAAGTTAAACCACAAGGCCATGCCCGTGCCGGAGTTCCGCTCTGCCTGTGAATCCTTCGCCGAAAGCTATATCCAGCGTCAGATGGCCAGCTTCAAGCGTCTGGGCGTGGTGGGCGACTGGGAGCACCCCTACCGCACCATGGACAAGCGCTTTGAGGCGGAGGAAGTAAAGATCTTCGGCGCCATGTACGACAAGGGCTACATCTACAAGGGCCTGAAGCCCGTGTACTGGTGCCCCAAGGATGAAACCGCCCTGGCGGAAGCGGAAATCGAATACCAGGACGATCCCTGCACCTCTGTATACGTCAAGTTCCCCATGAAGGACGATCTGGGCAAGCTTGCTCAGTTCGACTTAAGCCGGACCTACTTCGTCATCTGGACCACCACCATCTGGACCCTGCCCGGCAATATGGGCATCTGCCTCCACCCCAGGGAGACCTACGTTCTGGTAAAAGCGGAAAATGGTGAAGTCTATATCATGGCAGAGGCCCTGATGGACAAAGTCATGGCTATGGGCGGCTTCCATGATTATGAGGTGCTGGCCTCTTATCCTGGTGCGTTCTTCGAGAATATGCTGGCCCAGCATCCCTTCCTACCCAAAACCTCCCGGCTCTTAAACGCCGAGTACGTCACCATGGATTCCGGTACGGGCTGTGTCCACACTGCCCCCGGCTTCGGCGCTGACGACTACCAGACCTGTATGCGCTACGGTATGGATCTGGTGGTGCCTGTGGACGATCGGGGCCGCCACACCGACTACGCCGGAAAGTACGCCGGCATGAAGACCGATGAGTCTAACCCCGTAATCCTGGCCGACATGAAGGAAAGCGGCGCTCTCTTCGCCTCCGAGGAGATCACCCACTCCTACCCCCACTGCTGGCGCTGCAAGAACCCCATCATCTTCCGGGCCACCCCCCAGTGGTTCTGCTCCGTGGAGTCCTTCAAGGACGAGGCCGTGGCAGCCATCCAGAATGTGAAGTGGTACCCCGCCTGGGGCGGCGACCGGATGGAGAGCATGATCCGGGAGCGGGCCGACTGGTGCATCTCCCGTCAGCGCCGCTGGGGTCTGCCCATCCCCGTGTTCTACTGCAAGGATTGCGGCAAACCCGTCTGCACTCCCGAAACCATCGCCCACATCTCGGAGCTCTTTGGCGAGTTCGGCTCCAACGTCTGGTTCGAGCGGGACGCCGCCGACCTGATTCCCGAGGGCCTCACCTGCCCCCACTGCGGCGGCAAGCATGGCTTCGAGAAGGAGACCGATACGCTGGACGGCTGGTTCGATTCCGGCTCCACCCACTTTGCCTCTCTCATGCACGACACCCCGGAACTGTGGCCTGCTGACGTGTATCTGGAGGGTGCTGACCAGTACCGGGGCTGGTTCCAGTCCAGTCTACTGACCTCCGTAGGCGCTCTCGGAAACGGCGCGCCCTTCCGCAATGTCTTGACCCACGGCTGGACCGTGGACGGCCAGGGCCGGGCTATGCACAAGTCCCTGGGCAATGGTGTGGATCCCGCTGACCTGATCAAGGAATTTGGCGCCGACATCGTCCGTCTGTGGGCCGGGTCCTCTGACTATCACGCCGACGTCCGCTGCTCCAAGGAGATCTTCAAGCAGCTTTCCCAGAACTACCTGAAGTTCCGTAACACTGCCCGGTACTGCCTGGGCAACCTGGACGGCTTTGACCCCAACAACCTGGTGCCCGCCGATCAGATGGAGGAGCTGGACCGCTGGGCTTTGACCCGGCTGAATGCCCTCACCAAGCTCTGTCGGAAGGCTTACCTGGGCTTTGAATATCATCCCGTTTCCCACGCCATCAACGATTTCTGCGTAGTGGAGCTTTCTAGCTTCTACCTGGATATCATCAAGGACCGGCTGTACTGTGAGGAAAAGGACAGCCTGCGCCGCCGCTCCGCTCAGACTGCCCTGTTCCTGATTCTGGACGCCATGGCAAAGCTGTTCGCTCCCATCCTGGCCTTCACCTGTGATGAGATCTGGCAGGCCATGCCCCATCAGAAGGGTGACGATGCTCGCAACGTACTCCTCAACCAGATGCCCGAAAACTTTGATGCCTACGCTTTGGACGATGCTGCCATGGGAAAATGGGATATCGTCATGAAGCTGCGTCAGGATGTCAACGGCGTTCTGGAGAAGGCCCGTGCTGACAAGCGGATCGGCAAGGCTCTGGAAGCCCATGTGACGCTCCAGGGAGACGAGACACTGAAGAAGACCTGCGAGGGTGTGAATCTGGCGGAAGTTTGCATTGTTTCCACCTGTACCTGGGACGCTCCTGAGGAAAGAGCTGAGGTCGCCCAGGGTGTGAACTTCCCCACTCTGACTATCGGTGTCAGCGAGGCCAAGGGTGTGAAGTGTCCCCGGTGCTGGATGCACTCTGTGGATGCCGATGAAAACGGCCTGTGCCCCCGCTGTGCCGCCGTTGTGGCAAAACTGGACGTGGAGCTGTAATCCCTTAACAGAGAGCCTTCCTTTGCGCAGAAGCGTAAAGGAAGGCTTTCTTTTTTGGGGGGGAGATCAGAGGGGGCTCCCACCGAACCGTTTTCCGCAGCCTTCTTTTTGTAAAAAAAGCTTGACAAATGCGCTTTCCGTGCTATAATAAGCATGTTCTGTGTGAGCTGCCGGTATAGCTCAGTTGGTAGAGCAGCTGATTTGTAATCAGCAGGTCGGGGGTTCGAGTCCGTCTACCGGCTCCAACTTCTTTAGAGCTATATTGGACTCGAATAATTCAATACAATCTGCCGGTGGCAGATTGTACGGCCAGTTCAAAAACTGGCTGTCACCTCTGTTTTGCGAGTTCGTCTACCGGCTCCAACTTCTGTAGTCGGCTTCACAGGAAAATAGAATATGGGGGAGTTCCCGAGTGGCCAAAGGGGACAGACTGTAAATCTGCTGCGTATCGCTTCGATGGTTCGAATCCGTCCTCCCCCACCATATAAGCACCGTAATTTTGATACAAAGATTACGGTGCTTATTTTCGTTTATTTACG
>DLAP01000096.1:12486-17380 GCA_002493965.1 Clostridiales bacterium UBA7044 | reverse complement strand
AATTTTCCTTTGTGAAAATTACAGAAATGGCACTGCCACCGCAGTGGCGTACAGAGCGCAACCGCCCGAAGGGCGGCACTTAGCGCGGAGTAGTGCCGTTAGGCAATGCCAGCCTAATAAAACCAAAGGGTTTTATTAGGTTTTAGTATTAGAACGTCGCCACATCCGGGTCCGCTGGTTTGGCGTTTTTCTCCACCTCCAGAGCCGTCAGCACCGGACCTACATCACCCTTGTACAGACGGTGCTTCTCCGCGCTGATCTTTGCCGTGACCATCACCCAGGATCGGGACTCCAGGCCGGCAGCGCCCTCATAGCGGCAGGGAATGCCGCAGAACTGAATATCCTCCACACAGCAGGTCATGACAAACCGGCCGGGAGCAAACATCCCGTTCTTATCCCTTCGGAGCATAGCCACCTGGGCCTTGAAGCGGACGGTTTTTCCGTCATATTTCTGAGGCTCCTCGGACACGTCCCGATACCACAGGGCGTAGTCCTCATCCTTCACTTCGATCACCGGGGCGTTTATATCGAAGGGCAAGGGGTCCTCAATGTCGTCATAGGCAGTGGTGCCGTCCGTGTAGTCGTAGAGAATGTCAATCCGGCGGTTGGCGGCCCTTGCCAGCTTGTGCAACGGCATCTGATCGGCGCCGGGGGTCATCCGGTTGAAGACCACCATCTGGGCCCCCACCAGCTTGTCCATGACCAGATTTCGCATATTGTTGTTATAGGCCATGATGGTGGTGGAATCGGCAAACATAACCTCCTGGGCCACCACCCAGTCCTCCGGGAACCGCATATACAGGTCGCCCACCTGCTGCATTCCGTTCAGCTCCGCCACCACGCGCTGGATCTTATATTTCTTCGCCAGAGCCTGAAGCTCCTTGGTGGTCACGGTCTCCTGGTCCAGAACCTCCAGATACACATTCTGATAAGGGTAGGCGGAGAAGTCATACTCCTCCTCCCCTTCCTCAAAGGCCAGCAGCAGGGTCCGCTCCCCCGCGTTGAACCTGGGATCCTCCAAGGTTTCCTGGATAAACTTGGTCTTACCGGAATCCAGGAACCCGGTAAAGGCATATACCGGAATCTGCTGCATAGCTTACACCTCAAAAAGCGCTTTCAGGCCGTCCTCGTCCAGCTTGGAGCCAATGACGCAGAGCTTGCCGGTGATATCGGCAGGGCCGGTGCGGATGTCGTGTTCCTCGGGAACGAAATCAAAGTGGATCCAGCTTCCATCGGAGGCCGGCACAATACCCTTGGCCCGGAGAATCATACCATACTTGCCGGAATCCAGTTCCTGGAGGGCGTGCTCGATGGCCGCCTTGCTAAACTTCCGGGCAGTCTCCACACCCCAGGAGGTGAAGACCTCGTCGGCGTGATGATGGTGGTGATGATGGTCATGGTCGTGGCAGCCGCAGGTGCAGCCTTCCCCATGATCGTGATGATGCTCCTCCTCATGGTCATGGCCGCAGCAGCAGTGGTCCTCGTCATGGTCATGATGATGCTCTTCCTCATGGTCATGATCGTGGTGGTGATGCTCTTCCTCATGGTCATGATCGTGGTGGTGATGCTCTTCCTTATGATCGTGGTCACAGCAATGGTCATGGTCGTGATGGTGCTCATGGTGATACGCGTCCTCGTCCTCATCGGCCAGGCGCTCCATCTCCATTTTGGCAAGCTCCGCAGCCAGGGACGCCTTACCTTCCATGGCGGCAATCAGCTGCTCGCCGGTGAGGGCGCTCCAGGGGGTGGTGACGATGGTGGCAACACTGTTATGCTCCCGGAGCATGTCCACCGCCGCGTCCAGCTTGGCCTGGGGAATGGTGTCGGTACGGGACAGGATGATGGTGGAGGCGGTCTCCACCTGGTTATTATAGAATTCGCCGAAGTTCTTCATATAGACCTTCACCTTGCCCGCATCGGCCACGGCCACGGTATAGCCTAACGTCACTTCCTCATTTGTCACCTTGTTCACAGCGCCGATGACATCGGAGAGCTTGCCCACGCCGGAAGGCTCGATGAGGATCCGGTCAGGATGGTACTGCGCAATCACCTGAGTCAGGGCCCTGCCAAAGTCTCCCACCAGGGAGCAGCAGATGCAGCCGGAGTTCATCTCGGTGATGTTGATGCCCGCATCCTGAAGGAAGCCGCCGTCAATGCCGATCTCGCCGAACTCGTTCTCGATGAGGACCAGCTTCTGATTCCTGTAGCCGTCACGGATCAGCTTCTTGATCAGGGTCGTCTTGCCAGCCCCCAGAAAACCGGAAAAAATATCAATTTTTGTCATAAAAACACCTTCTGTAAAAAATTTCCATTCATTTCACCATGCGCCACAATCCACGAAAGCTTGTGCCGTATGGAAATTTTTTGTATGCACCTGCACCGGTTGCCCTTTAGGGGCGAGATGCAGGCACTTAAATCCATTTTTTCTGTAAACAGTGCGCGTTTACAGAAAAATTCTCTACAGAATATTATAACACCGTTTGTCAACTGTTACAAGGAAATTTTCCTGTATTTTTCGACAGGATTCTCTGGCTTTCCCCTCACGGCCCGTGATATAGTATTTTTTGGCAGACCATCCCCCAACTGCGACAGCCTGCCGATACCGCCGTCCCGGCTCCCCCCGGGGCGGTGGTATCTTTTCCTGCGAAAATCCCCATGCAAAAGCGCATGGGGATTTCCAAGCTTCATTCAGGGTACCGGGATCAGCAGCATCTGGCCCGGGGCGGGTTCCTCTGTCAGATTGTTGGCCCGGCGGATGGCATCCACCGTGGAGCCGCAGCTCTTGGCGATGTCCCACAGCCGCTTCTCCCCCGCCCGGCGCAGGATCAGCGACGGCCGGCTGGGGTCCGCCGGCTGGGCCTGCCCCAGGCTCACCCCTGTCACCATGGGGATTCCCTGCCAGGTGGTGGTCACAAGCTCCATAGGCACTTCCGCCTTCATCAGGAGATTGCCGTTCCCGGTCACGGCCTGAGGCTGAGACGGGGATGGCACTGCCAGGATCCGGCTTCCACCATCGGCGGGAATGGTCTGGCTGCCCTCCCAGCGGGCGGAGCCGGAATGGAGAAGGCCATCCTCTCCGTAGTAGAGGACCTGGAAAACCCCGGGTATCTCCATTTCCACACCGGTTTCCGTCCGGTTCTGCCTGGGAAAGTCTGGCAGGAAGCTGACGTCCGCCATGGTGCCGGCATCCCCCTGAATGGTTCCCTCTCCATAGAGAGTCTCCCGGCGGCTTTCCAGAATGGCGGGCATTTCCAGCATTTCCTGCTGAATTTCCAGGTCCCTGCCCGGGCAGTAGGCATCCTCGATGAGGGTCACGGGCTGCTTGTCTGTAATCAGGTAT
This sequence comes from Clostridiales bacterium UBA7044, assembly GCA_002493965.1. Classification (GTDB taxonomy): domain Bacteria; phylum Bacillota; class Clostridia; order Oscillospirales; family Oscillospiraceae; genus Faecousia. Next base: position 14,040 of record DLAP01000096.1, on the reverse strand, counting down.
TGGGCAACGATGCCGCACTTTAAATGGAGATGGCCTTCGTCGTCCAGCTCCAGGTCCAGGCTGGTGGGACAGAGCAGGAACTCCGCCTGGGCATCGCTGCCATATTCCCCGTTCAGGTCCGCGTACTGGGAGAAGGGCACCTCAAAGTCCCAGCTGCTTAGCTGTCCCGAATCCCCCCAATAGAGGGTATGGACGGTGGTGACACCCCGGAAGACCACCTTGCTGGAAAGTACCTTTTTATCCTGGAGCCTTGGCTCCATCCGGTAGTAGCATAGTTTCCCGATGGGAGGCACGGAGTCCGGCAGCATGAGCTCCTCATCCTGAAGGAAAGTCTTCTCCCCCGCCTCCTTAGGGAGCCTGACCGGGTAGACACTGCGCAAAAGCTCAGCAGCCTGTACCCCCTCCTCGGTTGTATAAACCTCCACGCTGCTGCTAACCATGGCGATGGCCAGGACACCAATCCCCGCCCGAACCATGATCTTCCGGGCAGACACCGATCGGGCATCCACGAACCGGGTCAGGCACTGCATCCGTATGGTCCCCTCGGCTGTCCCGGCAGGCAGATCCCATTTCATCTGGAAGGGAATCCAGGCGTCGATACACTTTTCTCCCGAGCCGTCCTCGGCGGCGTACAGGACCCACACCATCATGCCCCCGGAGAAGGCGATGCTGTCCCCCCGCCATTCCTTGCCCCGGAGAATCACCTGTCCCCAGGCGGACAGGATCTGGCCGATATCCGGCATTCCGTCGGGCAGCTTGATCTCCTGAGATGCTTCACAGTTCTGGACCTCCTCCAGTGCCGTGTTCAGGCAGAGAATACTGTTTTTCCCAAGTTTCAGTTCCACGTTCCCACCACTCCTTTTGTCATACCGTTGTCCCTATATCCTATTGTCCATGGGGCAGGAATATGCTCCCTATCGTCTCCTGGACACCACAAATCCGAAAACAACCAGCCCCATCCCGCCGCAGCAGCACAGCAGCCAGCTCTCTAAACAGTGGCCCACGATCAGCCCCAGACCGAAACACAGGATGCACAGGCCGTGTAAACGATTCTTTCGGCACATAAAAACACCCCCAGCCAAGGTAATCTCAGATAAACCGTCTGCGGCTGGACAGCGAATCGTTTGACCCAGCCGTACAGCTTGAAAAGTGGGAAATACACACAGTATTTCTCCACTTTCCAAGCTTTCATCTGAGCCAAAATCCTCCGCTGCCAGCTCTTGCCGATTTTATCAGAGCTTACCCAATCTTATGCAGGGGGTGTCCGACTTATGAAGTTGTGGAAAGTATTAACCGCCTAAATAAGCTTTCTTCACCGCGTCGGAGCTGGCCAGCTCCGCGCCGGTGCCGCTTAAGGTAATTTTGCCGGTCTCCAGAACATAGGCCCGGTCCGCGATTTGCAGGGCCTTCCGGGCGTTCTGCTCCACCAGCAGGATCGTAGTGCCGTCCTTGTGAAGCTCCTTGATGATGTCAAAGATCTGGTCAACCAGGATAGGAGCCAGACCCATGGAGGGTTCGTCCAGCATCATGAGCTTGGGATGGCTCATGAGGGCC
>DLAP01000096.1:0-12151 GCA_002493965.1 Clostridiales bacterium UBA7044 | reverse complement strand
CTGCTCGCCGCCGGACAGGGTGCCGGCAATCTGCTTGCGGCGCTCCTTCAGCCGGGGGAAGTAGGTAAAAACCTTCTCCAGATCCGCCTGGGACACGTCCTTTTTGATGTACGCACCCATTTCCAGGTTCTCCTGGACGGTCATTTGCAGGAAGATCCGCCGTCCCTCGGGGACGTGGGCCAGGCCCGTGCGCAGAAGCTTATAGGCGTCCACATGGGTAATGTCCTGGTCACAGAAGTGGATGGAGCCGCTGCGGGGGTGCATCAGACCGGAGACGGTCTTCAAAATGGTGCTCTTACCGGCGCCGTTGGCGCCGATGAGGGCTACGATCTCCCCCTCGCCTACCTCAAAGGATACCCCCTTGATGGCATGAATGGCGCCATAGTAAACATGAATGTCGTCAATTTTCAGCATCACGCGTTCCCCTCCTCTTTGCCCAGGTATGCCTCGATGACTGCGGGATTGGAGCGGACCTCTTCCGGCGTCCCCTTTGCGATGATTCGGCCGTAGTTGACCACGGCAATGGCCTCGCAGACGTTCATCACCAGATTCATGTCATGCTCGATGAGGAAAATGGCGATGTGGAAGGTGTCCCGAATCCGGCGGATCTGGTGCATCAGCTCGGTCGTTTCACTGGGGTTCATGCCTGCGGCAGGCTCGTCAAGGAGAATGATGGAGGGATTGGTTGCCAGTGCCCGGACGATCTCCAGACGCCGCTGGACACCGTAGGGCAGACTTCCCGCCTTCTGATCCGCCACGTCCTGAAGGCCCATAAATTCCAGAAGCTCCATAGCCTTCTTGTTGGACGCCTTTTCCGCCTTGTAGTAGGCGGGCAGGTGCAGCAGAGAGGAAACAAAGGAACAACGGATGCTGTTGTGCATTCCCACCTTCACATTGTCCAGGGCCGTCATATCCGTAAACAGGCGGATGTTCTGGAAGGTACGGGCTATCCCTAACCGGTTGACCTTGCTGGTAGGCATTCCCTTAATATCGATGCCATTGATCAGAACGGAGCCACGGGTGGGCTGATAGACCCCAGTAAGCAGGTTAAAAATGGTGGTCTTGCCCGCGCCGTTGGGGCCGATGAGGCCGGAAATCTCGGTGGGGCCGATGGTGATATTGAAACCGTCCACCGCCGTCAGGCCGCCGAAGTCGATGCCCAGATTCCGCACATCCAGCACAGGCATTTTGTCCTTGTCCTGTTCCCGAAGGAGGTTATAGGTGGGGACCTTCAGCATTTTACGGGAATATTCAGTCATTTTCCGCCGCCTCCTTCTTCTTAAAAATCTTGTGGACCAGCTTCTTAAAGACGCCTGTCACTTTTTCGCTGAATCTGGATTCCATTTCCTTAAACTTGGGAGACCAGGTGAACAGCATTACGAGAATCAGAACCACCGCATACAGGATCATCCGGTAGTCCTGAAGTCCCCGGAGCGCTTCCGGCAGCACATACAGAATGGTAGCGGAAATCACGGAGCCCAGGATATTGCCCATACCGCCCAGCACCACAAAGACCAGAATGTTGATGGAGGTATTGAAGTTAAACTTAGCGGCGGTGAAGGAGGAATAATTCAGTCCGAACAAGGCCCCGGCCATGCCTGCCAATATGGCGGAAACCACAAAGGCCTTCATCCGGAAAGTGGTCACGTTAATGCCCACAGATTCCGCCGCGATCCGGTTGTCCCGCACCGCCTTGATGGCCCGGCCTTCCTTGGAATTCACCAGGTTCAGCACCACAAACAGGGTGATCAGCACCAGCACAAAGCCCATGGGGAAGCTGGCCAGCTTTTGAATGCCTGTGGCACCCAGAGGACCGCTGACGATCATGGTACCCCCCTCGGCAAGGGTCATTTTGGAGGTGGAGATGGCCATATGGAAGCCTTGGCTGTCGGTTCCCACATAGAGGTTTCCCACAATGTTTTTCATAATTTCGCCAAAGGCCAGCGTCACAATGGCCAGGTAGTCGCCCCGGAGCCGCAGCACCGGAATGCCGATCAGGAAGCCCACGAAACCCGCCACAAGGCCGCCGCAGGCCATGGCGCACAGCAGCCGCAGGGCATCGGAAGCCACAGCATCCTTGAGAACCGCCGCGATGACCACACCGGTAAATGCGCCCAGGCCCATAAATCCCGCGTGGCCCAGACTCAGCTCGCCGCAGATGCCAACCAGCAGGTTCAGGGACACGGTCAGAGAAATGTATACGCAGATCGGCACCAGATAGCCCTTCAAGGAGCTGCCCAGGGAGCCATACATACTCTGCATCAGAAGGAACGCCAGAATCACCACGCCGTAGGTGATGAGATTCATGCGGGTGGTTTTATTTTTTAGTCTCTGTTTCATTCCCGTCACCTTACACTTTCTCCTGGATCTGCTTGCCAAGCAGACCGGCGGGCTTCACCAGCAGAATGATGATCAGCACAGAAAACACGATGGCATCCGAAAACTGGGTAGAAAGATACACCTTGGAGAAGGTCTCAATGATTCCCAGCAGGATGCCGCCCAGCATGGCCCCGGGAATGGAGCCGATGCCGCCAAAGACCGCGGCGGTAAAGGCCCGGATGCCGGGCATGGCGCCGGTGGTAGGCTGAAGGGTGGGTACGGTGGAACACAGCAGCACGCCCGCCACCGCCGCCAGAGCCGAGCCAATGGCGAAGGTGGTAGAAATGGTACGGTTGACGTTAATGCCCATCAGCTGGGCCGCGTCCCGATCCTCAGAAACCGCCCGCATGGCCTTGCCAGTGCGGGTCTTGCTGGTAAAGAGGGTCAGGCCAACCATCACCAGCACAGACACAACCACCGTCAGCAGCACCTCGGCGGTAATCACGATTTGGCCGTCAAACAGGCTGATGGATCCGGCAGAAATGATGCTGGTAAAATTCTTGGGGCTGGAGGACCAGATGAGCTGGGCCGCATTCTGGAGGAAATAGCTGACGCCGATGGCGGTGATCAGAACGGCCAGACTGGGCGTACCCCGGAGGGGCTTATAGGCAAGCCCTTCAATGATGATGCCAAGCAGGGTGCAAACCACCATCGCCGCAAGGACGGAGACAACCGCCGGAAGTCCCAGGTAATTGGTCACGCAGAAGGAAACATAGGCGCCCACCATGATGATATCGCCGTGGGCGAAGTTCAGCATCTTGGCAATGCCGTAAACCATGGTGTAGCCCAGGGCGATAATGGCATAAACCGAGCCAATGCTGATGCCGTTAATCAGGTATTGCAGGATTTGCATTCTCAAACCTCTCTTTCTCGAACTGTTCGACAGTCTATGACGGCGGCCAAATTGGATGGAAGCGGCTTTTCGGCCGCTCTCATGGACTGTCGCATACATGGCTACTGGGATGGGAGAGAATATTCTCCCCCATCCCACTTTTTACAGAATGTAAGTTAGGCCATGGGAACGTAGACACCGTCGGTAATGACCACAGCCGCGGGGGCCTTGGAGATCATGCCGCTTGCGTCCCAGGTCATGCCCTTGCCGGTCAGGCCATCCACGGTCAGGCCGCCGTCAAACTGAGCCTTCAGAGCCTCGCAGATTTCTGCGCTGGTGTTGCTGCCGTCCACACCGGCGGCCACGCAGGCGTCATACAGGGTGTAGATGACATCGTAGCCGTCAGCGGCGAACTGGTTGGGCACCAGGCCGTCCATCTTCTCCTTGAACTTGCTTACGAAGGAAGTGGTCTTCTCGTCGGTGGCGTTGGCATCGAAGGGGGTCATGAGCACCAGGCCCTCGGCCAGAGCGGCGTCAAAGCCTTCCACGGTCAGGATGCCGTCCATGCCGTCGCAGCCAAAGAAGGTGGGCTTGTAGCCGATGGTATTGGCGTAGGTCAGAACCTGGGAAGCCTCGGTGTAGTAGAAGGGCAGGAACACCATATCGCAGCCCGCGTCCTTGCACATCATAACCTGGCTGCTCAGGTCGGCCTTGTTATCGGCGGTGAAGGAAGCGTTGTCCACGGCAACGTTCAGATTCAGTTCAGCGGCCTTGGCAAGGAAGCCGTTGGCAATACCGGTGGAGTAGGCGTCGGAGGAGTCATAGATCACACCGATGGTGGCGTCAGCCCACTTCTGCTTCATCAGCTCAGCGGCGGAAGCGCCCTGGTTGGGGTCGGTGAAGCACATCTGGTAGATGTTGTCGCCGGTGGTGGCAACTTCCACAGCGGAAGCGGAGGGGGTCAGCATGAAGATCTGATCGTTAACGCACTCGGCGGCAATGGCCAGGGAAGAGCCGGTGGTCACAGGGCCAGCCATGATCTGCATACCCCAGTCCTTCAGGGTGTTGTAGGCGGAAACAGCCTTATCGGAGCCATCAGCCTCGTCATCCTCGGCCCGGAACTCAATCTGCAGGCCGCCCTTGGCGTTGATCTCTTCCACAGCGATTTCCATACCGGCGCGAACAGCCAGGCCGTAAGCGGAGGCGGAGCCGGTCAGGGGGCCGGTCAGGCCGAACTTCAGGGCATTGCCGTCGGAAGCGGACTTGTCGGAAGAACCGCAGCCGGTCAGCAGGGAGGCGACCATCAGGACCGCCATCAGCAGAGCAAGAAACTTTTTCATGGTACATTTTCTCCTTTTCTCATTAAACTGGCAGCTTCCAAAATCTTTCCAACCTTTTGGAACGCCGCCTGATTATAAAAAAGCGGTCACGTCCGTAACCGCTTCTTCATACACCATGAATCCCGGTTACGCAAGATAAAGCGGAATTATCCCGCATAGTACGCAAATGGACACCGCCAAAACATAAGCAGTGTCCAGTAGCTTCGTAATTCGGGCAGAGGAACATGCCACTGCGGGGCAGCAGCGGGAAGCGGCAGTCATCTTGGTTTCATATGCTGTCATGGTCATGTACCTCCTTGTTTTGATTTCCGGATTCTCTCTTGGAATCTGTCCGTATTGTATCTCACACAAGGACATTTGTCAACGCGGCAAATACCACAGAAAGAAAAAGGTTTTCTTTATTTTTTTGTACGCTATACACAAAGGCCCTTTCCCGGGCAAAAACATTGCCGGAAACCCCATGGAGGTTCCGGCAATGTTTCTGTTATTCGTTATCCAGTACGCTTTTGCACACGGTCAAAACCGGCCCAATGATAGGCACGCAGGTATGGCTGCCGTAGCCGCCGTTTTCCACCACCACGATAAAGGCCAGGGGATAGTCTTCATCCGCCACAAAGCCCGCGAACATAGCGTTGGAGGTCTGGCCGCCTCCCAGCTGGCTGGTGCCGGACTTGGCGCAGACCTGAAGGCCCGGGAAATTCTGGTCGCCGTAGATGGTGACGACGTTATTGCGCATATAGCTTTGCACGGTTTCCGCCACATCCCCGGACATGGCTCTGTCCGTCTTCTTTGCTTTTGCCTCATAGGTCACTCTGCCGCCGCTTTCCACCTTGGAAACAATATAGGGCTCCACCCCCGTCCCGCCGGAAGCGATGGTACCCATGAAGGTCATGTACCGGGCGGGGTTAATGAGGTCCGAGTGCTGGCCGATGCAGCTCCAGGCAAAGGAAACCGCCCCTGTCTGGGAGATATCATAGTTTCCGGCGGCGGTGGTCACACCGTCAAAGCTCAGTTTGTCCGCAACCTGGAACCGGTCCACATATTTTACCATATTCTCCTTGCCCACCTTTTTCGCGATCTGGGCAAAGGCACAGTTGCAGGAGTTTGCCAGAGCCTGTTTTAAGGTCTGGGTGCCGTGGGCCTTTTCGCAGGTAACGGCCTCAGTGCCGTATTCCAGCTTTCCGGTGCAGGTGAAGGTCATGTCTTCAATGCCCGGGACGCAGTCCAGGGCCGCGGAGGTGGTGACAATCTTGAAAATGGATCCGGGGGTGTAGGCCGACTGCAAAAAACGGTTCAGGTAAACCCCGCTGTAGGCCCCGGATTCATCGTGCTCGATGTCCGGCACATTGTCCGGGTCATAGGTGGGAGTGCTCAGGGCGCAGAGGATCTCTCCGGTTTTATAGTTGTAAATACCAATGGTGCCCTTTCTGCCTGCCATAGCTTCCAGAGCGGCGTTCTGCACCCGGGCGGAGATGGTCAGATGGATGCTGCCCGCCTCTCCGTCCGCGGCATAGATCCCGTTCACCGGATCAAAGCCTGCCATCTGGGCCGCGTGACTGGACACCGCCCCGGCGCTGATGTACCCCGTCCGGTCTCCTAGCCAGTGGAGGGTGGATTTGCGGGTACTACTGTTATCCGAATAGGTTCTGCTTTCATTTAAATCCAGCAGCACCTCTCCGCTCCGGTCGGTGACGGTTCCGAAGCCGATATTGGTACCGTTGTAGATATGGGGAGAGCCCTGAAACACGATCCACTGATCCGCCTTCACGGCATACTCTCCCAGAAACAGCAGCATTCCGCCCAGCAGCACCACCACAAACAGGCCCATCAGCCAGGTTCGTTTCGTAACTCGGTTCATTTGCCGCTCCTTTCTTTCGTCTCCTTCGACAGCGGCACAGCGAAGCTGGCATTCTGCCGGGTGTCCCCCGCCTTCACGAAGGCCAGCAGCCCCCAGGCCCCGATCATGCTGGTGCCGCCGTTACTGACGAAGGGGAAGGTTACGCCGGTAAAGGGCAAAACGTCCACCGTTCCCAGGCAGTTTAAAATGGTCTGGATCACCAGAATTCCGGCGGCGGTACAGGCACCGATGGCGTAGAAGCTGCTCCGGGCCACCCGGGTGGTCCGCATGGCAAAAAGGCTGAACACCACAATGCACAGTACCGCCATCACCGCCAGCAGCAGGCCCCATTCCTCGGAAATGGTGGCAAAGACAATGTCCGAATCCGCCGCGAATACATATTGCAACAGTCCTCTCTCCGGTCCCAGGCCGAAGAGGCCCCCGGAAGCAATGCACATGAGGGCTCTCGTCTGCTGATAACCGCCGCCCAGGGGATCCTCCCAGACATGACGCCAGGTGGTAAACCGGCTCAGGGCATGGGGGGCGATCCGCAGGGCCAGAACCCCCGCGAAGCCCAGGGCGGTAATGGCCAGCGCCAGGGTGCCCACGCTGCCGGAGCGGAGATAGGCAATGATCAGGAAGGCGCAGAAGAAAATCAGGGCCGTGCCGAAGTCGTTCATCAGGGCCAGGCACCCGCACACCACAATGGAGTAGACAATGAACAAAATCAGGTTCCGCTTGTGCATGATCCGGTCCATGGTGGAGGTTCCCGCGAACACGAAGCAGACCTTGCTCAGTTCCGAGGGCTGCAAAGACAGATTGCCAATCATCAGCCAGTTTTTGGCGCCGTAGTATTCCGTACCAAAGGCCAGGGTAATGGCAAGGAAGCCAATGCCCGCCGCTCCCGCCAGATACCGGAAGGCCTTCGCCCGCTCCAGATCCCGCAGGGACCAGCCGATCACCAGGAACAGCACCACACCCAATATCATGGCGCAAAGCTGCTTCACCGTTTCGGCGGGCCTGACCGTAGCCAAAGCCGCCATGCCGATGGTGCACAGGAAGAAGGCCATGGTCTCCACTTCAAAGGATTTCCGTCTGATAATGCAGTAGAAAATGTACAATAGCCACTGGCACAGGATGATCCCGCCAAAGCCCTGCAAAATGGGCATAAAGTCCTCCCGGTTCCCGTTTAAGAGGTACCCCAGCAGCATCAGGCACTGGAAAATCGTCAGCAGCATCAGATTGGTCACGCTGTCCCACCCGCTGGCTGCCTTTGTGCGAAGCTCCGCCTGCCGGGCTTCCTGCCTCTGGGTAATGGGCTGGAGCTGCATCTCCACACCGCCGATGGAAATCCGGTCCGTAGGCTCCAGAGCGCAGATTTCCACCTGCCGATCATTGACCCAGGTACCTCCCTTGGAACCAACGTCGGAAATTGTCCAGCTTCCGTCGTCGTACCGGGTGAGCACCGCGTGGTTACGGGACACCGTGGAGAGAGAGACGGTGACATCACAGGTTTTGCTGCGGCCGATGACCGTTTCCCAGTGGGTGATGGGCACCTGCTCGCCGCCGGGCATATTCAGCCAGCCCCAGATCTCCGGCTCCCTCCGGAAGGTCAGCAGGGGCAGAGCGCACCGAAGGAGCAGCAGCAGTCCCAGCACCGCAATGGCATAGCGCAGGAAGCCGATATACTGCCCCGCCGCCGCATCCTGGACCGCCACCACGCTCTCAAGAAATTCCTCCATGATCTCACCGTCCTTTTTATTGACGAAAATCCCCTTTGGGGCTTTTCGTCAAATTTTCGCAGTCTGCTTAGCGCACGGCTTGCACACAAGCCGCACACACGCGGCCTGAGAGGTATTTTGTGCCAGGTACACGCCCTGGCGCAAAATGATTCAGATTTTTTGCCGCTAGGGCGGCAAACTCTGCGAGGCTTTTGCGCACTGCTTTCTGCCTTTTTAGCCTTTATTACCTTAATAAAATGACACATTTTCCGCCATATGTCAAATGAACATTTTCTTAAGATTCCGCAGATGTGCTTCCAACCAGTCAATAAATGGATTGGTTGGGCAAAACTCCCTTAAGATTGCAGCTTCCTCAGAATTTCAATTTCTTTTTTGTAGCCGGGCAGCTCGTTGGGCGTCTCCAGAATCATGGGCTTATCCCGGAGAGCCGGATGATTCACGATTTTCCGGAAGGTCTCCAGGCCCAGACTGCCCTGCCCCAGGCATTCGTGGCGGTCCTTATGGCTGGCAAAGGGATTTTTACTATCATTCAGATGCAGGGCGTACAGCCTGTCCAGCCCCACAATCCGGTCAAATTCCGCAAGCACCCCATCCAGATCCTTTACAATGTCGTAGCCCCCGTCGTACACATGGCAGGTATCCAGGCACACCCCTAAATGGTCGCTGCCCACGGCGTCCAGAATGGCTTTCAGTTCCTCAAACCTTCCGCCAATCTCACTTCCCTTCCCTGCCATGGTTTCCAGCAGCACCGTCACCGGATAGTCATGGCTGAGGGCTTTGTGAAGAGCTTCCGCGATATAGTCGATTCCCGCGTCCACCCCCTGACCCACATGGGAGCCGGGATGGAAGTTATAGAAGTTCCCGGGCAGCGCCGCCATCCGGCGCAGGTCGTCCTCCAGAATCCCGGCGGCAAAGGATCTGGCCTCCACCGTCTTGGTACACAGATTCATGGTGTAAGCCCCATGGGCTACCAGAGGGCCGAAATGGTTTTCCGCCAGCATGGCCATGGCCTTCTGTGCGTCCGCCGGATCCTCCTTCTTCGCCTGACTGCCCCGGGGATTGCGGGTAAAAAAGGCGAAGGTGTCCGCGCCGATGGACAGCGCCGTATTCACCATAGCAGCGTAGCCGCCGGAAGCGGATAAATGACAGCCAAAAGACATATTGTTTCCCCTTATCAGAAGTTTTTGTCAGTATAGCACATTCCGATGAAAAATGCAAATTCCGCCGTTGCCCGAAAGCCTGGAATATGGTATAATTAGGAGAAAGGCAAACGCCTACGCGCTTCACACCTCATCCGTCACGGCCTTCGCCGTGCCACCTTCCCCAGAGGGGAAGACTATTTCCCCATTCAGGAGGCATTTCTATGGGCAGCTGCGATAACCCCAGGCTTCGGATCTTCTACATTCTGGATTACTTACAAAAAAACTCCCACCGGGAGCACCCGGTGAGAGCGACAGAACTTCTGAATATGCTAAGCCAGCAGCACGATATGGCCTGCGACCGCAAGACCATTTACGCGGACATCGCCGCTTTACAGGAATATGGGGTGGATATCGTGTCTACCCCCGGCCGCAGCGGCGGCTACTACATTGCCTCCCGGAACTTTGAACTGCCGGAACTGAAGCTGCTCATTGACGCCGTCCAGTCCAGCCGCTACCTGACGGAAAAGAAATCCCGGGAGCTGATCGAAAAGCTGTGCAACCAGTGCAGCGTCCACGATGGGAATCTTCTGCGCCGGAACGTGCTGGTCAGCGGCCGGGTGAAAAGCATGAACGAGACCATCTACTATAATGTGGACGCCATTCAGGAGGCCATTGCTCAAAACCGGCAGATCCGCTTCCGCTACTTTGACTGGGGCTTAAACGGCGAGCGGAACTACCGGGACCGGGACTATCAGGCCAGCCCCTATGGTCTGTGCCAGGACAACGAAAACTGCTACCTGCTGGCCCTGTCTCCCCGCCATGGCATCACCAGCTACCGGGTGGATCGAATGAGCCACATTGAACTGGATGACCAGCCCCGGACCCCCTGCCCGGAGCTGACAGGAGAAGCCTTCATCGCCCACGCGGGCCGGCTCTTTCAGATGTATTCCGGCCAGACCGCCACAGTGAAGCTCCGGTTCCATCGGAGTCTCATTAACGTGGTCATGGACCGGTTTGGACGGGACACCATGCTGATCCCCGACGGGGAGGAGTATTTCGTCTTCACGGTCAATGTGGCGGTGTCCCCCATGTTTTTCGGCTGGATTATCAGCTTTGGCAGCAAGGCAAAGGTTCTCTATCCCCAGAGCGTAAAGGACGCCTGCGCCGATCTGTGCAAAGAGGTCCTTTCTCAATATTCAGATTAAACTAAATGGAAGGACGAGAATACGTTATTCCATACGATCTGGGACCCTTCCGTGGTGTCCGCGTCCCGGAGGATGGACATACAGTAGTGGTAATCCCCATCGTCCAGAATCACCGCCCGGCCAATCCGCTCTCCCTCTTCCCCCGCCGACGCCCAGACAAACTCATGTCGGTCCGCCTCTCCCTCCTGGGTGGTCATGATGGTTACATCGTCCTTGTCATAGCCGCAGATGGTCTGAACCGTGTCGTTTAAGTCCCCGCCGTTTTTGGTTTCAATGACAATCTCATAGCCATTGCATAAGTAAACCTGCTCACTGGTGCTCTCCATCACCGGGGCCACCACATCGTCGGGCAGCTCCACGGAGATCCGTTTTGGCTGGGCGGCCACGCTCTGCACATATTCGTCAGAAATGGTTTCCAGGGTTTCTTCCCTGGCACAGCCGGTGAGCAGGAACAGCACCAAAAGGAACAGCGTGTATTTTCTCACAAAGATCCCTCCCGAAAGGAAATTTTCCATGACAAAGCTTATCCTTCTTTACCTGCTTCTAATGAATGCGGTTTCCTTTCTCCTTATGCTTGTGGACAAGCAAAAAGCGAGAAAAAATCTTTGGCGCATCCCGGAATCGACGCTCCTCTGGGCAGCGGCCCTGGGGGGCAGTATCGGAAGCCTTGCCGGAATGTACCTTTTCCGCCACAAAACCCGGCACAGAAAGTTTACCATCGGGGTTCCGGTGATTCTTTTCCTGCAAATCGCTCTGGCCGTTTTCATTTTGTATCAATCCCAATTAAGGAGTGTATGATTTATGGAACAAGCTTTACAGCGCTCAGCCGCCGTTCTTCGGGAAATTCTGAAGCAGACGCCCCAGGTGGGCGTGATTCTGGGCAGCGGTCTGGGAGAGCTGGCGGACAAGCTTTCCTCCCCCGTCACTATCCCCTACGGTCAGGTTCCCGGCATGAAGGTCAGCACCGCCCCCGGCCACGCGGGCCGATTCGTGGCGGGCTGGCTGGGCGGCAAATATGTCCTGTGTATGCAGGGGCGGCTCCACTTCTATGAGGGCCACGCCATGGCGGATATCGTCTTCCCCGTCCGGCTGATGAAGCGAATCGGGGTGGAGACCCTCATCGTCACCAACGCCTGCGGGGCCATCAACCGGGACTTTGCTCCGGGGGATTTGTGCCTCATTACGGACCATATCAACTTTCTGGGCACCAATCCCATGATCGGCCCCAACCTGGATTCCTTCGGCCCCCGGTTCTTTGATATGTCCACAGCCTACGACCCCGATCTCCGGGCGCTGGCCCTGAAATGCGGGCAGGAACTGGGGATTCCCCTGCGGCAGGGTGTATACCTTGCCTACACCGGCCCCAGCTACGAGACCCCGGCGGAAATCCGGGCCTTCCGGGTGCTGGGGGCAGATCTGGTGGGTATGAGCACCGTGCCAGAGGTCATTGCCGCCCACCACTGCGGTCTTCGCACCCTGGCCATCGCTCTGGTGACCAATATGGCCGCCGGGGTTTCGGAAAAGAAGCTTGACGAGCAGGAGGTCATCGACACTGCCGCCGCCCGGGCCCTGGTCCTCCAGTCCCTGGTGGAAGCCGTCATCTCCAGAATATAAAACGGCACCCCATTGCATTTCGTCTTGCAATGGGATGCTCAGGCTGTCGAAAAACCATGT
>DLAP01000037.1 GCA_002493965.1 Clostridiales bacterium UBA7044 | reverse complement strand
GCGCATAACTCTTGACATTACCGGGAGAGCCAAGGGCGTGGTTCAAAGGTTTTAGAGAGGTAAAGGCAAGGTACAACCCACTTGGCGCCCCCTCTGGGGGAGCCAAGTGGGTTTCCTCATTTCTCCACCCGTGTGAACCTTGGCCCGTGGTAATCTCCCTTGTCCACCCATTCCGTCCACATGGCGGCGGGGCGGACCCACAGGCCGCCATCCCCATACAGGGCGCGATAGACGACCATCTCTTCCAGCGTCTCCGAATGGGAGGCAGTCCCAATGACCTCATACAGGTTTCCTTTAAAATGCCGGTAGATTCCAGGCTGAATATCCATGTGTTACCTCCGAAAAGATGCCACCCCGGGAAAACTCCCGGGGTGGTGAATTGTATTGATACGTTAATTGGGTACGCTGCCCCGGGTGGCCATATCAATGACAGAGTTGGCATCAAAGATGTTATTGAACATGGCCTGATTCCATGCCAGGGAGTTGCCCGTGACCATCAGACGCTTCTGGTGGACATAGCCCGTTGTCACCTCGGTGGAGGGAGAAGTGGCCTGACCCACAAAGTAGCGGAAGCCGCTGGTGCTCATCACGGTGAAGGCATTGCCGTTATAGTCGGAAATGTCACTTTCCCGGGCGTAGACCATCACGTCCACACTGCCCAGCACGGGCGTGATCTGCTGTGCCCACTGCTGGAGATCCGTGGTGATCTGGTTGGCGTTCAAATCGCCGTACTTCTTGTTGTCATAGGTAAAGCAGGCCAGGGTGTAGCCCTTTTCCCGGAGGGCGTTTACCACCTCGGTGGCCCCGGCAATCTGCTCAGACCGATAGGTATCGCCCCGGGAGGTGAAGGAGGAATTGATCCGGTAGCCGAAAATGCCCTCGCTGCCGGTGACGGCCAGGGTGGCTCTGGCGCCCTTATAGGAGAAGTCCGGGTGCTCCTTCAGAAAGGTTTCCAGAATGGGAACAAAGTCGTAGTCGCCGATCAGGGTGTTGCCCTCGCTGTCCACATACTCGGCCTTGATATTGCCGCTACTGTCCACCACCAGCTTGTTGGCAAAGCCGTCGCCGTCGTTCTGGACGCCGTCCTTGTTGTGATCGGTCATGTATTCAAAGTAGTTGACCATGGTTTCCGTCAGCATGATGGGCTTCTTTCCCTCGGGCAGGTCGATGTTCTTGGGCAGGATAGTGCCGTTATTGTTGGCGGTGAAGCTGTTAAAGTCCACCAGCACATAGTCGTTGTTATAAAGCTCGCCCAGGATCTTGGTAAACTCGGAGGTGGTGACAAAGTTCCGGTTGTACAGGCCTCCCAGCTCCTCGCTCTGCTTGGCCTTGGCCATATCGTGGACCAGCACATGGAAACTCAGGTTGGGAATCAGGGAAGGATCCTGATGGGACACCAGCTGATTCTTGGCGGTGGCGTATTCCGAGCGAATGGCGGTCAGCTCCGAGTAGGCGGTCATGTCCTCCACGCCGTTGAGGAAGTTGTCCAGCACGGTGATGGCGTCGTCATAGTTATAAACGACAGCCAGGGCCTTGGCCTGCTCCAGGGCGATCTGGGCGTCGGTCTGCTCCTGCTGGGCGGCATCCTCGGAAGCCTGCAGATGACTTTCCTTTGTGGCCTTATCCAGCTTATGCTGCTGAATGGCAGAGGACAGAGCGCCGATGGCAAAGGACATCACCAGAATCAAGCACAGGCATACCACCAGAGCGGGAAGGTAAGCTTCCTTGAAAATCTGGAGCTTGCTCTTCTTCCGGCGGCGGGGGGCATTCGGATCCTTGGGCTCCTCCACCAGCTCCTTATGGAATACCGGGGCAAAGTACAGGTCAATGAATTTGGTGAAAATGTTGGGCTTATTCTCCTTAGGCAGCTTGGGCTTCCGCTCCCGGCGGGGACGGACGGGCTTTTCATCGGCATCCGGCTCCTCCTGCGGCACCTCCTCCTGAGAATCCTCCTCCATAGGCGGCTCCTCGTCCAGCTCGGAGGGAACAGCGTCTGCCGGGAAATCCGGGGTTACGCCGTAACCGCCGCCATTAAAGCGGGAAGCACGGTCCCGTTTGGCAAACTCCGGAACATCCTCCGAAAGGGTCTCGTCGGTAAAGGCACCTTCGCCCTCGCCGTCTATAAATTCATCCACATCGAAATCCAGGTCAAAATCCCCGTCATCGCCGGGCGCATCCTCCCGGGTTTCGCCACCATCCTGGGGCTTCAGCCCCAGTTCCTCGTCAGAAAACTGGGAAAGGTCAATATCGTCATCGATTTCTCCGTCTCCGGACAGGATCTTGGGGTCAAAATCGTACTCCTTGTCGAAATCGAAGTCTAAGTCAAAATCATCATTAGCCATGGTTCATCCCTACCTTTATGGTATAGTCATAATTATTGTACCATTCCTATCTGAAAAAAGCAAGAACATTTGGTAAAAATAATAGAAGAAGTCCTGCCCCTTAAAAGAAACTTAAGGGGCAGGACCGGGCAGTTAAATGTAATGTAGGGAGATTTGACCAAAACTGACGCTGGATTTGACAGTGATGATGCCCTGAGGGTTGGGGAGGGGAGCGCCGATGACCTCCACATTGCCGAAAACGGTATCGGAATCGGGCACAGCCTGGTAAATCCGGGGGATGAGCAGTTCCAGTTCTCCGAAGGAGCAATTTAGGTTCAGAGCGCAGTTTTCTGCAATGGACTCGCAGCCGCTCAGATCCACGGACAGGGAGCCAAAGCTGTTTTTGGCTGAGCCGCCGGACAGCCGGGGCAGGTCGATCCGGTGATGGTTTTCGCCGAAGCTGTTTTCGCAGAGGAAGGATTCCTCCTGCAGGTCGAAGCGGCTGGTCCGGTTGATGCCGTGATGTCCCCGCCATTCCCAGCGGTGCTTTCCGGACTTGCGGAAGGCGTCGACAAGCAGGTGCAGGCCAAACAGAAGCAAAAAGGCAGGCAGCATCCATCCTGTGTCCCGATCAAAGATTTCGGGGAAAACGCCCAGTGCATTCATCAGAAAATAGCCGCCAAAGAGGGCGCAGGCCAGCCGGAAGAAAGAGAAATGGGGCCAAAGCCCGCCGATTCCAAAGATCAGCAATCCGCTGCGCCAAAGCAGACCCCACAAATCCGTATGGGAATTGGGGTACAAAAGCAGAGCGCCGGTGAGCAATATCCACAGGGCAATGAGAATGTTGGTTTTCCGTCCGGGATGGGCTTCTACCTCAAGGGAAAAATGATTTTCTCCTGTCTCTCCCGGCTCTGTGGGCGGCGCGGTGACAAGCTCTCCTTCGTGAACCGGTTCCCGTTCGATCCCCAGCAGTTCGTCGGTGGTGCAGCCGAATGCCTGGGAGAGCTTCGGCAGCAAAGAGATGTCCGGGCAGGACTGATCGTTTTCCCATTTGCTTACCGCCTGGGCGGTGACGCCCAAAAGCTCCGCCAGCCGGTCCTGGGTCAGGCCCAGCCTTCGGCGGTGGGCGGAAATCCGTTTGCCTAATGTATCTTCCATATATCTTTTCTTTCCTTTCTAAGGAAACTCTGAATAAATCGTCTGCGGCTGAAGGCAGGATCTTTTGCCCCAATCGCTCAGCTAGAAAAAGCGGAAATACATCCAGTATTCCTCGCTTTTCCAAGCTTTCGCTTGTGCCAAAATCTCTCTGCCTCAGCTCTTGCCGATTGAATCAGAGTTTCCTGATTTTTTCATCCGGATGGGTCTATCATACCGTATCTGTCCGGAAAAAGCTATCAAATGTTTGTTAAGGTAAGGAAAAAGAAAGTCAACCACCGGTTGAAAAGAAGCGCAACCGGCAGTTGATTCCGGAAAATGGGGGTTTGTTCACAGAATGTTGATTGCAAAAAGACGAAAACCATGGTATCATAGGAAAAGAAATTGTGAAAATCATCCAAGGAGGCGTAATTATGATTCTTTCCATTGACGGCCACAGCATCGAGACGATGCCGGACGAGAGCCTGAATGATCTGGTAAAAAAACTGGGCCTTACCGGATGTGCCCTGGGGGAAAAGCCCCTGGCGGCGAAAATCGCGGGGGAGGTCTTTACCTTAAATTATATCCCACTGCGGCAAAAGGATCTGGGGGAGGATCGGCCCTCTATGCGTCGGGCCATGGCGGCGTCCGGGGGAGAGGTGCGGCTGCTGCGCTACGGCGATCCAGCGGGAAAAAGCTGCTATATCCGCTCGGCGCAATTTGCGATCTTCCTGGCCATGCGGCAGCTTTGGCCCCAGGCCAGAACGAAAATGAGCTGCACCCTGGGCTCCAGCGTCTATTTTACGGTCAGCGGGGCAGAGGGTTTCTCCGTAGATGCCCTGAAAGCACAATTCCGCCGCCTTACGGAGCAGGATATTCCCCTGATCCGCCGCCGGGTGCCCCTGAAGGAGGCCATCGACCGCTACGAAAAAGATGGCCAGAAGGATAAAGCCAGACTCCTTTCCTGGCGGCGGCAGGATTATTTCGACGAATACGCCTACGGGGATTTCGCCGACTATTATTATGGAGAGATGGTGCCCTCTACGGGCTGCCTGACCGTGTGGGACATTCTACCGGCGGACGGGGGCTTTGTGTTCGTCTATCCTGACGACCAGAACCCGGAAACGAAAGCCAAGGTGCCCGCCATGCCCAACTTCTTCTCGGTGTTCTCCGAGGGGGAGCGGTGGTGCAGTCTGATGGCGTGCGAAACCGTGGCGGACTTAAACGACCTGACAGCCTCCGGCGGGCTTCGGGAGCTGATCCGGGTGAACGAGGCCCTTCACGAAAAGCGGTTTTCCCAGGTGGCAGACCTGGTCTGCCAGCGCGGGGCGAAAGCGGTGATGCTGGCTGGCCCCAGTTCCTCGGGCAAGACTACCTCGGCAAACCGTTTGGCTACTCAGCTTCGGGTCCACGGGAAGAAGCCCATTTACATGGGACTGGACGACTACTACATTGACCGGGACAAAATTGCCCCGGGCCCCGACGGAAAGCTGGACCTGGAGCACATCAACACCATTGACTGTGCCCTTTTCCGGGAGGATATGGCC
Source organism: Clostridiales bacterium UBA7044 (assembly GCA_002493965.1). GTDB lineage: Bacteria > Bacillota > Clostridia > Oscillospirales > Oscillospiraceae > Faecousia. Next base: position 23,458 of record DLAP01000037.1, on the reverse strand, counting down.
AGGCTCTTCCGGGGGGAGGAGGTACAGCTGCCCAGCTTTAATTTCCTCACCGGAAAACGGGAATGGAAGGGACATAGCCTGCGGCTCCATGATGATTCGGTGATCATTGTGGAGGGGCTTCACGGCCTGAATCCGGCCATGCTGCCGGAGGGGGTAGACCCCAATCTGATTTTCCGGCTCTACGTCAGCCCGCTGCTGCCTCTGAACCTGGACGACCACAACCGGATCCCCACCAGCTATCTGCGCCTTCTGCGGCGGATTGTCCGGGACTACGAAACCAGAGGGGCCAGCGTGCAGCATACCCTGGCTATGTGGGATTCGGTCCAGCGGGGGGAAAGAAAATGGATTTTCCCCTATCAGGAAAACGCGGATGTGATTTTCAACAGCTCCACATTGTATGAACTGGCGGTGCTGAAGAAGCATATTTTCCCGCTGCTGACCGCAGTACAGCCGGAGGATGAATGCTTTGAGGACGTGCGGGGCATTGTGAAGGTACTCAATTTCATTCAGGAGGCGGATGTGGACGACGAGATTCCGCCCACAAGCCTGGTGCGGGAGTTCATCGGGGGGAACAGTTTTTACAGATAGGGAAGAGTGAATAGTGGAGGAGCGTGGAATCCTCTGGGGGGATGATTAAAAAAGCCATCTCAGGCAACAAAGCCTTCCCCAAAGGGGAGGGCTTTGCGCCCTCTTATGCAACACAAAAGGAGCCGTCGTGAGACGGCTCCTTGCGAATATCATCAGCTTATCCCAGGACGGCCGGAGCGGGGAATCCCAGCAGCAGAGAGAAGGCCACGCAGATCACAATACAGATGAAAATCGTTACCATCCACAGACTGCGCCTGCGCACAAATTCTCCCGTCAGGTACAGCCAGCCGGTGCATAAAAGGGAGCCAAAAATGGAGATAATGGCGGTGATAACCTTAAATACCGACCAGCCCATTTTGGAACAGACCAAAAAAAGAATAAATACCAGGACGTCGCCCAGGATGATTTTCGTCATCAGGTTCTCCATTTCACGGTAACGGTTACGCTTTGCCACTTCTCATCCCTCCAGCAGAGTTTCTTTTGTAACTATCATAACACACCGAATCGAAAATTGCAATAATTTCTGAAAGAAACGTAAAATTTTTCGGAAGCCTTGCGCTGGGCCAAAAGGGATGGTATAATGATACAAGAAATTTTTGTAAAGGGTTAGGTTATGACAGAGCCGCAGTACCGATTAGAGGGCATCGTCCATACCCGCAGTGAGGAAATGGAGGACTTTGAAGGCCCTCTGGACGTGATTTTTGAACTACTCAGCAAAAATAAAATTGAGATTCAGGATGTGTCCATCACCGCGATTCTGGAGCAGTATCTGGGCTATCTGGAGGAAAGAAAAAAGCTGGATATGGAGATTGCCAGCGAGTTTATCACCATGGCCTCCCACCTGATGCTGATTAAAACCAAAATGCTCCTGTCCGCCGCCGAGCAGGCAGAAGCGGAAAACGAGCTGGATCTGCTGCGCCAGTCTCTGGTGGAGCGCAAGCGGAAGGAGGCCATGGAGCAGATCCGCCTGGCGGTAACGGAGCTGGAGCCCAGAAACGAAATCGGCAGATGCCTGTTTTCCAAGGAGCCGGAACCGATCCGCCGGGAGCAGGGCTACCAGTATCAGCATGACCTTCGGGACCTAATGCGGGCTCTGGACACCATCGCCGAGCGAAACGCCCGGCAGCTTCCGCCGCCCACATCCAATTTCCGGGGCATTGTGGGCAAGGAGCCATATCCTGTGGGCCGAAAGGCGGGGGAGGTCCTGCGGCAGCTGGTGCTGCGGGGGGCGGAAAGGCTCAAAAACCTGTTCCGGGGAAACAAGAGCCGGTCCGAGGTGGTGGCCACGTTTCTCGCCATTCTGGACCTGTGCAAGACCAACTCCGTCACTTTGGAAGACGACGTAAACGGCGAAAACCCCAACGTCCGGATGCTTACCGAGGCGGAGAGAAAGGAACTGGCAGACCATGGAATTTGAGGAACTTCAGCGTGTGATCGAGGCCATTCTCTTTGCCGCAGGCGAGCGGATTGACATTGCCCGGCTGGCCGCATCTCTGGAGACAGACCCGGCGGAAGTGGAAAAGGCGGCGGACGCTCTGGCGGACGAGTACGCCTTTCAGCGCCGGGGCATTCGGATTTTGAAGCTGGAGAAGGGGTACCAGATGGTGTCCTCCGGGGAAATGGCGGATTATGTTACGAAAACATTGGAAACCCGGAAGCCCCCCAAGCTTTCCTCCTCTCAGCTGGAAACCCTGACCATCATCGCCTACTATCAGCCTGCCACCAAAGCCATGGTGGAGCAGATCCGGGGGGTGGACAGCGCCTATAGCGTAGCGGCTCTATTAAATAAGAAGCTCATTGAGGAAGCGGGGCGGCTGAATGTTCCCGGCCGTCCTATCCAATATAAGACCACGCCGGACTTTCTGCGTACATTTGGCCTGACCTCCCTGGAGGAGCTGCCGCCCATTGACAAGATCACCTTCGGCGAGCCCATCGAGGTTCCGGAGAAACCCTCCGGGGAGGAAGGATAATGGGCTGGCTTATCACCCTGGGGATTTTGTTCCTGCTGGCCATCCTTCCCCTGGGTGTGAGCGCGGGCTATGATGCAGGCGGCGCGGAAGTTAAGGTCCTGGCAGGTCCGGTGAGGATCCGGCTTTTCCCCAGAAAAAAGAAGAAACCAAAAGAAAAAGGGCAGGCAGCTTCCAAACAATCTGGGAGTACTTCCGACAAAACAGTGAGTACTTCCGACAAAACAGTGAGTACTTCAAAACAATCTGCGAGTACTTCGAAAGTACCGCAAAAAGATTTTGCAAACAATCCGGAGAAAAAAAGCGGCGGAAGCCTGACGGATTTTCTGCCTCTCATTAAAATCGCTCTGAACTTTTTGGGAGATTTTCGCCGGAAGCTTCGGGTCAATTGCTTGGTGGTAAAACTGACTCTGGCGGGGGACGACCCCTGCGACCTGGCGGAGAACTACGGCAAGGTTTGGGCGGCCATCGGGAATCTGATGCCCCAGCTGGAAAAGGCCCTTGTGATTAAAAAACGGGAGATCGATGTGCAGTGTGACTTCACGGCCTCCGAGACCCTGGTAATTGCCCGGCTGGATGTGACCATCACCCTGGGAAGGCTGATTTGCCTCGGGGTGGTCTACGGAATCCGGGCGCTGACAGCATTTATAAAACTACAGAATAAACGAAAAGGCGGTGCCAAAAATGAGTGAAAAGCTACCCAATATGCTGGAATCCACCATTGAAAAGATCAAACAGATGATTGACGTCAACTCTGTCATCGGTCAGCCCATCCAGACCCCGGACGGCGTGACCATCATTCCCGTCAGCAAGGTCAGCGTGGGCTTTGCCGGGGGCGGCAGCGACTATGCCAGCAAGAAACCGGCTGCTGACGGCGGCTTCGGCGGAGGCAGCGGCGGCGGTGTGAAGGTGATGCCTCTGTGCTTCCTGGTGGTGAAGGACGGCAACGTGCGGATGATGTCCGTACCCACTCCTGCCAACTCTACGGCGGACCGGGTGGTGGAAATGCTCCCCGACACGCTGGACAAAATTTCCAACTTTTTGGACGCAAAAAAGAACGCCAAGGAGTAAAGCCCTGTCATACCAAATGCCTGTTATTTTGCCAGCCAAATGACAGACACTTGACAGACATTGGTATGCCTAAGAGAAGGTAAGAGAAGAAAAAGTAAGAGAAGAGAAGGAAAGAGAAGGGAAAAGAACCGAACCTAAAAAAGCGCTGCCGGATGGGGGAATAGAATCCCAAATTCAGGGCAGGATAAGTTTTGGGTGAGGAGAATGAAACGAAGATTTGCCGGAACGGTGGCTGCGGTGCTGGCTGCCGTTCTGCTTTTCCCAGGAAAGGCTCAGGCGGTTTCCGCAAGACGGGCCTATGTACTGGATGCAGTCAGCGGACGGGTACTCTACCAGCGGGACCCGGATGAAAGAAGCTTGATTGCCAGCACCACCAAGATCATGACGGCATTGGTTGTCTGCGAGCAGTGTAACGTGCTGGACCGGATGCGGATCCCCAAGGAGGCCGTGGGTATTGAGGGCTCCTCCATGTACCTGAAGGAGGGGGAGGTGCTTTCTCTCCAGGAGCTTCTGTATGGGCTGATGCTGTCCTCCGGCAACGATGCCGCCGTGGCTCTGGCTATTTACTGCGGGGGCACGGTAGAGGGTTTTGCGGAAATGATGAACGATAAGGCCCGAAACCTGGGGCTGACCGGGACCCACTTTGAAAATCCCAACGGTCTGGACAGCCCCGGACATTATTCCACCGCCCGGGATCTGGCGGTTTTGGCGTCCTACGCCATGGAAAATCCCATTTTTTACAAGACTGTGTCCGCCAAAAGCGTCAAGGCGGGAGACCGGTTCCTGACCAACCACAATAAGCTGCTGTGGCGGGTAACTGGAGCGGACGGAGTGAAAACCGGCTTTACCAAGGCCGCAGGACGGATTCTGGTGTCCAGCGCCACCCGGGATGGCCGGCGGATCATCGCCGTGACCATTGACGATCCCAACGACTGGCAGGATCACGCGGCTTTGCTGGAGGAGGGCTTTTCCCGCTACCAGGTGAAGCGGATTGTGAGCCAGGGAGATGTGGTGGGGACCCTGGAGGTAGAAGGGGGCCTAAAGCAGCAGGTGGAGGTCCGGGCAACCGAGGACTTTACCTATGCCCTGGCCCCGGAGGAAACGCCTCGGCTGGCCCTGTCAGGCCCCGGATTTGTCTATGCCCCGGCGGTGGAAGGCAAGGACGCGGGGTACGTCTATGTGCTGATCCAGGGAAAGGCTGTGGGCAAGGTTCCGGTGGAGTACGGCGCTACCATTGAGCAGATCCCGGAGGAGGAAGAAAAAAGCTTCCTGGAGAAACTTATCGCGGCCCAAAAGCCTCGCAGAGTTCGCCGCCGCAGCGGTGAATAAAGTCAGATCATTTTCTGCCAGGGCGTGTACCAGGCAGAAAATACTTCTCAGGCTGCGTGTGTGCGAGTTGTGCGGCATAGCCGCACAAGGAGTGCGCTAAGCAGACTGCAACCTTTCTGGCCAAAAGCCCCAAGGGGGATTTTGGCCAGCTAGAGATAACAGGGGTGCGACATGGAAGAACGATTGCAGAAAATTCTTTCCGCCCGGGGGCTTGCCTCCCGGCGGAAGGCGGAGGAATGGATTACCCAGGGCAGAGTGACGGTAAACGGCGTCACCGCGACCCTGGGGCTTTCTGCGGATCCTGACAGGGACGAGATCCGGGTGAACGGGAAAACGCTGCCCGAGAAAAAAGAATTTGTGTACATTCTGCTCAACAAGCCCCGGGGCTATGTGACTACCTTACGTGACGAAAAGGGCCGTAGGAGCGTTGCCCAGCTGGTTTCAGACTGCGGCGTCCGGGTCTACCCTGTGGGACGGCTGGATATGGACTCGGAAGGGCTGCTGCTGTTTACCAACGACGGTGATTTTGCCAATGCCATGACCCACCCCAGGCTCGAGGTGGAAAAGGTATATCTGTGCCAGGTGACGGGGTTTACCCCAGAGAGGGCAGAAAAGCTGGCAAGGCCCATCACCCTGGACGGCTACCGGATTCGTCCGCCGAAGGTGCGGCTTGTGGAAGCGGCGGGGGAGAAGGCCTTGTTTGAGATTACCATTCACGAGGGCCGGAACCGGCAGGTGCGGAGAATGTGCCAGGCGGCGGGGATGACCTGTACCCGGCTGAAACGGACCCGGGAGGGCAGTCTTTCCCTGGGAGACCTGGCTGTGGGCGCCTGGCGGTACTTAACAGATACGGAGGTCCGTACCTTGCGGGGGGAGTGAACTTCCCAACGTTTTGAGCGCTCCAAGGCCTCCCCTGTGCAAGGGAGCCTTTTACGATGCCTCATTCATCCAAAGCACAGGAAGGCAATCCACCTTCCTGTGCTTTTCAAATAATTTTTGCGCAGGATGAAAATGGGGGACTTGCAAAATCCCCCGTTCTTTGCTACTATATTCCTGCAAGAAACGCTTGCCTGGGAGGGAGTTATGAGTTACGATATTTTTACTGTCCTGCAGGAAAAGGAACTCACCTTTTCCAAAGGACAGAAGCGGATTGCCCGCTATATTACGGAAGAATATGACAAGGCTGCCTTTATGACGGCCAACCGTTTGGGAAAAACCGTAGGCGTGTCGGAATCCACGGTGGTGCGATTTGCCGTGGACCTGGGCTTTGACGGATATCCCAGTATGCAGAAGGCCATGCAGGAAATGGTCTTAAACCGGCTCACCTCTGTCCAGCGCATTGAGGTGGCGAATAACCGCATGGGAGGCCAGGATGTGGTTTCCCTGGTGCTCCATTCCGACATGGAGAAGCTGCGGCAGACCGGGGAGGTTTTGGACCGGAAGGAGTTCGGTGCGGCGGTGAGCGCCATCCTGAACGCCAAGCGGGTTTTTATCCTGGGGGTTCGCTCCACGGCGCCTCTTGCCAATTTTCTTGGCTATTACCTGAACTATATGTTTCGAAATGTCCATGTGATTTCCAGCCTGGGCACGGTGGAAATGTTCGAAAAGCTTGTGGGCATTGGCCCGGAGGATGTGCTCATCGCCTTCTCCTTCCCCCGGTATTCCTCTTCCACCACTAAGGGCGCCAACTACTGCCGTTCCACCGGGGCTACGGTCATCGGCATTACTGACAGCCGGCTGTCTCCCCTGGGGGAAAACAGCGACCATGTGCTGATTGCCAAGAGTGATATGCTGTCTCTGGTTGACTCCCTGGTGGCCCCTTTGAGTCTGATTAACGCCCTGATCGTGGCAATTGCCGCCAGAAAGGAAAAGGAACTGGCCAAGACCTTTGAGGAACTGGAGCGAATCTGGGACGAATACGACGTGTATGCAAAGCAGGCGGAAGATGAAAAGCTTTGATGGAATTGTCATCGGCGGCGGCCCGGCGGGGATGTTTGCCGCCATCACCGCTGCAAAGCAGGGGCAGCGGGTGCTGCTGCTGGAAAAGAATGACCGTCTGGGGAAAAAACTGCTGATCACCGGAAAGGGCCGGTGCAACGTGACGAGTGACTGCAGCGCCCAGGAGGTCCTGCAAAACACCCACCGGAACGGCCGCTTTCTCTATAGCGCCATGACGGCTTTTCCCCCGGAAAAGACCAAGGCGTTTTTTGAGGAACACGGCTGCGAATTGAAAACGGAACGGGGAAACCGGGTCTTCCCGGTGTCGGACAAATCATCCTCTGTGCTGGAGTGCCTGAGAGGGGAACTGAAAACCCAGGGCGTCCCAGTAAAACAGGGGCGGGCAAGGCATATTCTGACGGAGAAAGGGCAGGTTATCGGTGTAGAGACGGAAGAAGAAACGATCCCTGCCTCCTGGGTAATCCTCGCCACCGGCGGTCTTTCCTATCCGGCCACCGGCTCCACCGGGGACGGCTACCGGATGGCGGCGGAGCTGGGGCATACCGTGATCCCCCAGGAAGGCAGCCTGGTGCCCCTGGAAACAGAAGGAACGGACTGCCAGGAAATGCAGGGCCTGTCTTTGCGGAACGTAGGCGTGAAGCTGGTGGACAGTAAGGGAAAGGCACTGTACAAGGACTTTGGGGAGCTGCTCTTTACCCATTTCGGAGTTTCCGGGCCCACGGTGCTGTCGGCCAGCTGCCATCTGAAGGGGGCGGGCTGCCGCCTAGTGCTGGATCTGAAGCCTGCGCTGGACGAAAATAAGCTGGATGCCCGGATCCTGCGGGACCTCACTCTGTACCAGAACCGGAGCATGGAAAACGCCCTGACGGATCTGCTGCCCCGGTCCATGATCCCGGTGATACTGAGGCGGCTGGACATCGATCCGGCGGCCCAGGCCAATTCCTTGACCCGACAAAAGCGCAGAGCCCTTGTGGAACTGCTGAAAAACTTTTCCATTTCCATCACCGGTAAGCGCCCGGTGGCGGAGGCCATCATCACCAGCGGCGGGGTGAAAACAGCAGAGGTGGATCCCAAAACCATGGAATCAAAGAAGGTTAGGGGACTGTACTTCGCGGGGGAAATTCTGGACAGCGACGCCTATACCGGAGGCTTTAACCTGCAAATTGCCTGGGCCACGGCCTACACTGCGGGAATAGCGGGAAAATAGAGCATTGACAAATGGGATATCCTGTACTAAAATAATCCCGTAAACCATGAAAGATCATTTTGGAGGTCTTATCTATGTTTGAAAAACTGGTTGACTACGCATCCAGACAGCTGGAACTGGACGCTACGGAAATTACGCCTGATTCTACCTTCGAGAGCCTGGGCATCGATTCTCTGGACGTGGTGGAAATGATCATGGACCTGGAGACGGAACTGGGCGTGGAGCTGGATATGGAGGATCAGAAGATCACCACCTTCCAGGAACTGGCGGACTTCATTGAGTCCAAACTGAACTGAGACAGTTCAGTTCCTTTGTAACTTCATAGCACCTTGCGTTAAGCTGACCGGCTTATAGCAAGGTCGCACTAGTCGGGAAGGCAGCGGTTTCCTGTACCTGCAATCCGCTTCGCAGGGATGAATCCCCACACCCGGGCGGGTGGTTAGTTTCCGGATCCGAGATACTGGTGTTGAGAGAATGGTCTTGCGCAACGAAAAACCGTGAACCATGTCAGGTGGGGAACCAAGCAGCATTAAGCGGAGCTTTTCGTGTGCCGCAGGCTTACCGTTTTTGAGCCAGCGTCTTGTTTCGCGGTTAGACGACCCGTTCAAATGTGGGTGTGCGATCTTGCTATGAGCCGGGCAGTATTTCTTTTGCCTCGGGAGGCAAAAGAAAAGTGAATAGTGAAAAGTGAATAGTGAAGAGGTGTGGTATCCCTTTCGGGGATGATTTAAAATATTTCGCCGGAGGCGATTCCTTACTTATTCACTATTCACTCTTACTTATTACCTGCTTCCCCAGGGAGGCTTTCAAAATAGAGTTTACAGTCGGCTTGCCTGGCATCTCTGGGAAGCCACGGCGTTACCGGAAGGAAGGGGAAGCTATGTCCGCGTATCAGGCGCTTTATCGTAAATACCGCCCTCAGACCTTTGACGATGTGTCCGGGCAGATGGCCGTGACTCAGACCCTGAAAACCCAGGTGATCTCTGGGAAGCTGAGCCACGCCTACCTGTTCACCGGCTCCCGGGGTACGGGCAAGACCAGCTGCGCCAAGATCCTGGCCAAGGCCGTGAACTGCCTCCATCCTGTGGACGGAAACCCCTGCAACCGGTGCGCCGCCTGTCAGGCCATTGATTCCGGCTCCTGTATGGATGTGCTGGAAATCGACGCCGCTTCCAATAACGGCGTGGATAACGTCCGGGATCTGCGGGATGACGCCATTTATTCGCCCTCCCAGGTGAAGATGCGGGTGTATATCATCGACGAGGTGCATATGCTGTCCATTTCCGCCTTTAACGCATTGCTCAAAATCATCGAGGAGCCGCCGGAGCATCTGCTGTTCATTCTTGCCACCACCGAGCTGCATAAGGTGCCGGCCACCATCCTGTCCCGGTGCCAGCGGTTTTCCTTCCGGCGGATCAGCCAGGAGGACATTGCGGCGAGACTTCAATATGTAGCCTATCAGGAAAACATTGATTTGGACGACGGCGCGGCCCGGGTGCTGGCGAGACTTGCCGACGGGGGAATGCGGGACGGTTTGAGTTTACTGGACCAGTGCGCTTCCGCCACAACTGGGGAACTGACCGCCGACCGGGTCTACGCCTGTTTGGGGATTGCGGGAGAGCGGCGGTGCGCTGAGTTGATGGGCTATATTGCCGCCCACGATACCAAAGGGGCCCTAAGCCTGTTTAACCGGCTGTATACAGAGGGGAAGGATCTGGGGGCGCTGCTGGATGAGCTGGCCTGCCTGACCCGGGACCTGCTGGTGCTGAAAACCGCAGGGGGAGCGGGGATCACCATGCTCTCCGGTGTGGCGGCGGATAAGGAAGCCTTGGATCTGGCGAAGCGCTTTGGAAGCGGGGAGCTGACCCGGATGATGGAGCGGCTGCAAAGTACCATGGCGGGCTTTACCAGAAGCGAAAGCCGCCGGATGGACGCGGAGCTGTGTCTGGTGGAGCTGTGCCAGCCGGAACTGAGCGTAGATGTCAGTGCTCTGAACGCCCGGATTACCCGGCTGGAGGAGCAATTAAAAAGCGGAAAGCTTGTGGTCTCCGCCCAGGCAGCCCCCAGGCAGGAGGCGCAGGAAGAGCCGGAGGAAGACCGGCCCCCCATGCCCACCGACGAGGACGCCCCGCCGGAGGAGGAAGGGGCGACGCCCCCCGCAGGGGAGGTACCTGATGGCTTTTGGTCGGACCTGTGCGCCGGGGTGCGCAAGGAATTGAAGCCTCCGGCCTTCGGTTTCTTCACGGCGTCCCCGGGAGGACCTGTCCAGGGCGTGCTGGTGGGAGACAAGCTGGAACTACGCTGCGGCAATACCTTCATTGCGGAAACCATTAATAGGCCCGACATTCTGGAAGTGGTTTCCCGGAAGGCGGGGGCGATTTTGGGCCGTCCCATTCAGGCGGCGGTGGTGGATGGGTCGGCAAAACCGGCAGCCAATCCCAGAATGGAGCAGCTGATGAATTTTGGCCGTGCCCACGGCGATATTGTGAAAATAAAAAATAGTTAGAATAGGAGATTTGAATTATGGCAAAAGGTGGATTCCGGGGAATGCCCGGGGGCGGTATGAATCAGGCGGCTATGCTCAAGCAGGCCCAGAAGATGCAGCAGGAAATGCTGCGGATGCAGGAGGAACAGGAGAAGAAGACCTTCACGGCCAAGGCCGGCGGCGGTATGGTAGCGGCAACGGTCAGCGGCAAGCATGAACTGGTGGCCCTGGAGATCAACCCCGAGGCCGTGGATCCGGAGGACGTGGAAATGCTCCAGGATATGGTCATTGCCGCCGTCAACGAGGCCATGCGCGCTGCCGACGCGGAGGCGGCGGGCAATATGTCTAAGTTGACCGGGGGACTGAACCTGGGCGGCCTGTTCTAACAGGGGGATGGTATGCAAGTTTTCCCTGCGGCGCTGCAAAATTTAAGCGATCACTTTGCCCGGCTTCCTGGGGTGGGAGGCAAGACTGCCCAAAGGCTTGCCTTTCATGTGCTGAGCCTGCCATTGGAGGAAGCGGAGGATTTTGCGGAGGCCATCTTAAAAGCCAAGCGGGAGGTCCACACCTGCCCGAAATGCCAGAACCTGACAGACCGGGCTTTGTGTCCCATCTGTGACGACGACAGCCGGGACGATAGCGTCATCTGCGTGGTGGCGGAGCCCAAGGATGTGATCGCCATGGAGCGGTCCCGGGAGTTCCGGGGGACCTATCATGTGCTCCACGGGGTGATTTCGCCTCTGAACCACGTGACCCAGGATAATTTGAAAATCAAAGAGCTGCTTTCCCGGGTGGCGGAAGGGAATGTCCGGGAGGTCATTATGGCCACCAACCCGGACACCGAGGGCGAGGCTACGGCTATGTACATCTCAAGGCTTCTCCGGCCCCTGGAAGTGAAGGTTACGAGGCTTGCTTACGGCGTCCCGGTAGGAAGCCAGCTGGAATATGCCGACGAAGTGACCCTGTCCCGTGCCCTGGAGGGGCGGCAGGAAATGTGAAGTGAATAGAGAACAGTGAATAGCTGAGGTATCGCCTGCGGCGATGAATTAAATTTTTTTAATTTTCGTCGGGGGCGGTACCATGCTTTTTTACGCAGTGAAGAAAAAAGCCTTGGAGGCGGGCGTTATGGCAAGAATTTATGTGTCCGGACTGGTGAATACGGAAACCACCGTGAAGGTTCGGAAATTTCCTGTTGACTACTATCCCATCGACTATCCCTTTTTTGGCGTGCAGACCCAGGTTTCCGGCGTTGCTTACAATGTGGCGAAGGCGCTTTGTACCCTGGGGGACGAGGTGTATTTGGCGTCCATTCTCGGTCGGGATATCCAGGCGGATGTGGTGGAAAGGACGCTTCAAAAGGACGGCATTGGGCTGGAGGGGATCCGGCGGGACCTGGAGCAGACGCCTTCCTCCGTGGTACTCTATGACGATTCCGGCAGGCGGCAGATTTACTGCGACCTGAAGGATATCCAGGAGCGGGAATATGTCTGGGACGAGGAGAGAATCAACCGGTGTGATCTCATTGCGGCCTGCAATATTGGATTCAACCGGAGCCTGCTCCACAAGGCGAAAGCCACGGGGAAGAGGATTGCTACCGATGTTCATGTGCTTTCCGACGTGGAGGACGAGTACAACCGGGAGTTTCTGGAAAACGCCAACATCGTGTTTTTAAGTGATGAAGGGCTGCCCTGTGACCCGGGAGAATTTCTCTGGCAGCTTCATTGCCGGTATCATAACGATATCTTGGTGCTGGGCAGGGGAGAGAAGGGGGCCATGCTCTACGACCAGCAGGAGGATCGGTTCTGCGACCTGCCCTGCGTTCCGGCCAATGTGGTAAATACCGTGGGGGCGGGAGACGCGCTGTTCTCCGCTTTTCTCCACTTCTATGGGAAGGGAATGAAGCCCATAGACGCTCTGTGGCGGGCACAGGTATTCGCCAGCGCCAAGACGGAGTGCAACGGCGCTTCCCTGGGCTTCCTGACGGAAGGGGAGCTGGAGCGCAGATGGAACAATATGACGTAAATGCAGAGGCTGCCTCGGTTGAGGCAGCCTCAAAAAACATTCGCAGACCCCCCACTTGGCTCTCCCTCTGGGAGAGCTGGCAGCCGAAGGCTGACTGAGAGGGCGTGTTCCGACGCAGTACTGGCATTCGGCGTGCGCCCTCTCCGTCACGGCTGACGCCGTGCCACCTCTCCCAAAGGGAGAGGCAAGAGCGCCCCTTAAAATTGAGCGTTCCTTAAAATTGAGGGCGTTCCTTAAAATTGAGGGGTACTTGCAAAATGGGACATAATGGAATATAATGGTTCTATTCTGTATTAGGAGAAAGCCGTATGGAGAACAATAACCGAAAAGGCTGGCTGTATCTGCTGCCCGCTTTCGCTTTTCTGGGCGCGTTCCTTGTCTATCCCCTGATCGATGTGCTGATCTATTCCTTTGAGGAGGGGTATAACTTTGCCTCCCAAACCTCTTTTGGCTTGGGGATCTACAATTTTTCCTATGTCCTCCGGGACCCCTACTTTTTGCAGGCCCTGAAAAATACCTTCATTCTGGTGATCATTACGGTGCCCCTGTCCACGGGGGTTGCTCTGCTGATCTCTCTGGCCTTAAGCTCTGTTAGGAAGCTGCGGCAGTTTTACCAGACGGTGTATTTTCTGCCCTATGTGACCAATACCCTGGCGGTGGGTCTGGTGTTTATGATCCTCTTCAAGCAGACCCCTTACACCGACGGCCTGATGAACCTGATCCTCAGCTGGTTCGGCGCTGCGCCTGTGGATTTTATCGGAGGGCCTTACTGGGCGAAAATGTTCGTGCTGTGCTTTTACACGGTGTGGATTGTGCTGCCCTTTAAGATCCTGATTCTCACCAGCGCCCTGGCCTCCGTGGATGAGACGTACTACAACGCCGCCAAGGTGGACGGTACCTCCCGTGGACGGATTTTCTGGAAGATCACCTTGCCCATGATTTCTCCCACCATCTTCTATTTGGTGATCACGGGTTTCATCGGCGCGTTTAAGGCTTACGCCGACGCGGTGGCCCTCTTCGGCGTGGACCTGAACGCTGCCGGGATGAACACCATTGTGGGATATATTTACGATATGCTCTACGGCAATTCCGGCGGCTATCCTTCCTACGCCTCCGCCGCTGCCGTGATACTGCTTGCCATCGTGCTGACCATCACCTGCATGAACCTTTTGGTGAGCAAGAAGCACGTCCACTACTAAAGGAGGCGGACCTATGGATTACAAATCAGCCGAGCGCAAACTGAAACGGGGAACGGCGGTGCGGAAGACCCTGGTCTATGTCCTTCTGACCTTCTGGGCTGTCATGGTGCTCTTCCCCTTCTACTGGATGGTGCTGACCTCTGTCAAAAGCTATGGCGCTTATAACGCCGAGTGGATTCCGGAGCTTATTACCCTGAATCCCACATTGCAAAACTACCGGGACGCCTTTACCGCTGTGCCCCTTTCCGGATATTTCCTGAATACCATCCTCTTCACGGTTGTTACCACCGCCCTGATGCTGGTCGTCACGATTCTCGCCGCCTTCGGCTTCTCCCGGCTCTCCTTCCGGGGGAGAGATCTGGCCTTTACCATTTTTCTGTCCCTCATGATGATTCCCAATGAGCTGGTGGTGATTACGAACTTCGTGACCATCACGAATCTGGACCTGCGCAATACCTTCACCGGCCTGATCCTGCCCAGCGTCACCTCCGTGTTTTATATTTATCTGCTGAAGGAGAACTTCTCCCAGATTCCGGACGAGCTGTACTACGCCGCCAAGGCGGACGGGGCTTCCGATTTCCGGTATCTGTGCCGGGTCATGATCCCCATTTGCAAGCCTACCATCATTACCATCACCATTTTGAAGGTGATCGAGTGCTGGAACAGCTATGTATGGCCCCGGCTGATTACCGACGACCGCAGCTACTTCCTGGTGTCCAACGGCATTCAGGAGATTCGGGAAAACGGCTTCGGCCGGGACAATATCCCCGCCATGATGGCGGCGGTGTGCGTGATCTCCGCCCCGCTGATCGTGCTGTTCCTGATCTTCCGGAAGAAGATCATGGCGGGGGTTTCCAGAGGAGGGCTGAAGGGATGAAAAAAACCATTTCCGCGCTGCTCCTTCTGGGGCTGCTGCTTTCTCTGTGCGGCTGTCACAATTCCGGCACGGAGCAGAGCTTTGCCCTTCCGGACACCTTCGATAGCTCGAAGGAATATGTGCTTTCTTTCTGGGCCAAGAACGACACCAACCTGACCCAGGTGGAGATTTACAAAAAGGCCATCGCCGATTTTGAAGCCCTGTACCCCAATATCACGGTGAATCTCCGGCTGTATACGGACTACGGAAAAATCTATAACGACGTGATCACCAACATCGCAACCGACACCACCCCCAATGTGTGCATCACCTATCCGGACCACATCGCCACCTACCTCACCGGGGCGGACACGGTGGCCCCTCTGGACGAGCTGTTCCAGCACCCCAAGTACGGCCTGGGGGGAAGCGAACTGAATTTTGACGGGCCGACATACAACGAGATCGTGCCCCAGTTCCTAGAGGAATGCGACTTCGGCGGAAACCACTATGCCATTCCCTTCATGCGCTCCACGGAGGCGTGTTATGTAAATAAAACCTATTTGGAGAAGCTGGGCTATACCCTGCCGGAGAAGCTGACCTGGGACTTTATCTGGGAGGTCAGCGAGGCGGCCGCCAGACAGGATGGAAGCGGGAACTACCTGGTCAATGGCCAGAAGGTGATGATTCCCTTCATCTATAAGTCCACGGACAACATGATGATCCAGATGCTCAGGCAGAAGGGGGCGGGCTACTCTACAGAGGACGGCGGAATTGAAATCTTCAACGATACCACGAAGGATCTGCTGATGGAGATTTCCGAGCACGT
The DNA here is from genome assembly GCA_002493965.1 of Clostridiales bacterium UBA7044. Classification (GTDB taxonomy): domain Bacteria; phylum Bacillota; class Clostridia; order Oscillospirales; family Oscillospiraceae; genus Faecousia. Next base: position 7,949 of record DLAP01000037.1, on the reverse strand, counting down.
AAAAACCGGGGCCTTCAACACCTTCAAGCTGGCGGGCTATCCGGCCAACTTCCTAAACGCCGGTCAGTGCATTTTTGCCATCGATTCCACCGCCGGGGCAACCTGGATGGGCTCTGACGCGCCCCTGGTGGACATCCCCGAGGATAAGGTGCAGCGCTTTGAGACGGTGGTCATGCCGGTGCCCCAGTATGATCCGGAGCACCCCCAAATGATCTCCCAAGGCCCCAGCCTTTGCGTATTCAACAAGGCAGACCCTCAGGAGGTGCTGGCCTCCTGGCTCTTTGCCCAGTATCTGCTCACCAATGACGTGCAGATCGCCTACGCCCAGACGGAGGGGTATGTGCCCGTTACCACCAAGGCCCAGGAGAGCGAACCCTATCAGGATTACCTGTCCCGGAAGGGAGAGGATAACGACCTGTACTATTCTGTCAAGCTGGACGCCGCCGAGCTTCTGATGGACAATACGGAAAATACGTTTGTCACCCCGGTGTTCAACGGTTCCGCATCTCTGCGGAACGCCGCAGGGCAGCTCATCGAGGACGTAAATAAGTCCGTCCGAAGGAAGAAAACCGTGGATGATGCTTACCTGGAGGCCCTGTTCAAAGAGGTGACATCCCTGTACCGGCTGGATCAGACCGGCAGCATCCACGGGAAGACCTCCCTGGGGCCTATGCCCGCCGCTTCCAAGGCGCTGATCATTGGTCTTATCCTGTGCTGGGCGGCCATGGGCGGCTATGTCCTCCGGGAGAAAAGGAAAAAGAAATAAAATACTGGGAGAAAAAAGCGGGAAACCATTGATTTCTCTGGAAAAGGTTGTATAATACTTTTGTGCGTATGAATACGACACATATGAAAAAGGAGTTTTCGAAAATGAAAAAGCTGATTGCGATGCTTCTGGCGCTGGTCATGGTTCTTGCCTTTGCCGGCTGCGCCAAGGACAAGACCGTCGCCATGACCCACGAAGAGTACATGGCTGCGGACATGGACAGCGAAGTGACTATCGATACCTATGTCCAGGGTCATCAGTCCTGGTGGGATGGTAAGGTCACTGTCTACTGCCAGAGCCCCGACGGCGCTTACTTCCTGTATGAGCTCCAGTGCAGCGAGGAAGACGCTGCCAAGCTGGAGCCGGGCACCAAGATCCGCGTCAAGGGTTTCAAGGGCGAGTGGGCCGGTGAAGTGGAAGTTATGGACGGCACCTTTGAGTTCCTGAAGGGCGATACCTTCGTGGCGGAGCCCCTGGATGTGACCGACCTGCTGGGCACCGACGCTCTGATTGACCACCAGAACGAGCGTGTGGCGTTCAAGGGCCTGACCGTGGAAAATATTGCCTACAAGAACGACGAGCCCGGCGACGACATCTATGTGACCTTTGGCTACAACGGCGCAAGCTATGACTTCTGCGTGGAAGCTTATCTGACCGGTCCTGACACGGATGTCTATGCCGCTGTGGGCGCACTGAACCCGGGCGACGTGGTGGATGTGGAAGGCTTCCTGTACTGGTACGAGGGCGTCAACACCCACATCACTTCCGTGACTGTAGCTTAATATTCTAAGAGCACTCTAAAAAAAGACCGCACCCGGAACAACCGGGTGCGGTTTTTCCTTAAAAGCATTGACTATGGAGGCGGCCATACAGCATACCGGAAGAGGCAAAGAGGCCGCCCATAGTTTTCCTTGATTTTTAGCCTGGAATGTGCTAATCTACGCATAGAGAAAGCTGTACGAGGAGGGATTTCGTGAATATCTACGAATCCGCTGAGGACTATCTGGAGCGCATTTTAATGCTCCGGCAGAAAAACGGGACGGTTCGTTCCATTGATATCGCCCGGGAACTGGATTACTCCAAGCCCAGCGTCAGCGTGGCCATGAAACGCCTGCGGGAAAACGGGTATCTTCAGATGGACCCGGATGGCAGCATCACCCTGCTCCCGCCAGGGGAGGAGATTGCCCAGCGGATTTACGCCCGGCATCAGCTTCTGACGGAATTTTTGATGCAGTTGGGCGTGTCCGCAGAGAACGCCGCCGCCGATGCCTGCAAGATTGAGCACGACCTGAGTGAGGAGAGCTTTGCGCGGATCCAGGAGAGAACCCTCCAAAACCGGGGGCCGGCCGAATAATCGGCGGATGATTACAACGTAAAAAAGCGAGCTGCTCTTTCGAGACAGCTCGCTTCTTTGGTCTAGGACTTCTGCGTTTATAGGTAAATGATGATCAGCCCCGTCAGCATTCCAATGATGGTGGTAGCGGCGGGAAGCTTGGAGCGCCACATGAGGATGGATTCCGGCAAAAGTTCGCCGAATACCACATAAAGCATAGCGCCGGAAGCAAAGCTCAGGGACAGGGCCAGCGCGAAGGGCCCCATGGTTCCCAGGCTGTAGCCAAGAAGAGCGCCCAGCACGGTGGGGAAACCGGTCAGGGCTGTGGTGACAACGGAACGCCATTTGGACATTCCGCCGGAGATCAGCGGCACGGCCACCGCCATGCCTTCGGGAATGTTATGGACGCCGATAATGATGGCCATCGTCAGCCCGCCCCGGTTCAGCTGAGCCTGTCCTGCCGACCGGGCGAAAGACGCGCCGATCACCATGCCTTCCGGCACATTGTGCAGGGCAATGGCCGCCGCCATGACCAGGCCCGCCAGGAACAGCCCGCTGCGGGGTTGACGGCCCTCCCGGTGCTCCTGCAGATGGTTCGCGTGGGTCAGCTCCTCCAGGGAGTCGGCGGTGCGGGGATGGTTTTCGTCAATGTGGGCAACCTCATGGTTGGTATTTTGGTCAATCCAGGAGTTGAGCATCGCGATCACAATATAGCCCAGCAGAACGCCCAGCACCACCAGCCAGATATTGGTACTGGAGGAATTCGAATTGAGGGCCTCCGTCAGAAGATCAAAGCACACAACCGAGGTCATCACCCCTGCCGCGAAGGACAGCAGCAGACTGACTGTCTTGCTGGAATCCTTGCGGAACAGGCAGGAGATCAGGCCCCCCAGACCCGTTCCGCCCATACCGGCCAAAGCCGTCACCCAGATGATATTCCATATCATGTTTCTCCAGATCCTTCCCTGTGATAATATCTCCGGATATCCTATCACACATGGGGGATTCTGTCAATTTCTGTCTGAATTTTTTTAGAGGGAATCCCAGGAAAAGCGCCGGATCCGGGGCTGCCTTGCTCCGTTCCGGCGGAATCCTTTGGCCATCTTTTTATAGGGAACCCTTCGCGATTCCCAGGGCCGCCCCGATCAGAGCCAGGGGAAGGAGCAGCACAATGCCCCCCGCGAACAAAAAGCACACCACCAGTACTGGCAGCGCAATGGCCATCAAAATGCTGGCCGCCACCTTTGCAACGCCCCATGTGAGTCGGAAAGCCAGACCAATGGTCTTTCCCATCAGCCAGATAAATACAATCGTGATTAGTAATTCAAACATAGCCTTTTCCTTTCTCTGTTTACCCCTTTTTGAGGGATCAAGGTTTCTTACTGATTACGGTGCCCCGCCTGCCGCCTTGAAAGTTACCGATCCTGCGGGATGGGACACCTGGATTCCGATCCGTTTGGCATACGCCGGGCATTTTCCTATCTTTTCTATCAGCCGAATCGTCAGGATTCGCTCCCTTACGCCCAACCATATCACCTCCTCTGTCTGCCAATCGTGGCATTTTCCTGTGGTGATACCATTCTATTCCATCGAACGCTCCAAATACAGGATCAAATCCGCAAATTAGAGGCCGGTATTTTTCTTTTGGCAGAGAAAAAAGCCCTGAATGAGCCATCCTTGCAGCGACGGTGCGGTCAGAGCATTTTATACCTCATGCTTTGCGCTTATGAGCCCGGTAGAGCTCCGGATCAATGGCCCCGGTGGCCAGCATCCGCTCCGACCAGAGCTGCAGGGTCTCTATGGCGATGGAGATGCGCTCCAGCTCCTCCTGAATAAAAATGAAGTCCTCCAGTTCGTCGCCGGAAATCTTGCCGTCTACCGTGATTTCAATGAGCCGTTCCTTCTTCTTCTGCATGACGTTCAGGGAAGCCAGCATCTCCAAAACGATCTGGGAAAGATCCTTGATTTTGACCTCCGGGACATACTGCTGCCCAATGGGGCACTGGTTGGCGCAGTAGTAATTACACAGATTTGGCTGCTTATATTTTTCGGCCATCAGCAGCACCTCGTCGGGGTGGGGCATGGCGCGCTCGTTTTCAATCTTCTCGATCCGTTCCGGCGCCATGGTCTCCAGCAGCTGGGAAGCTTCCTCTCGTGTAAGGTCCAGGTTTTCCCTGGTTTGCTGATAGATATTTTTATTTTCTTTAGTTGATTTTCTTGCCATGTCCAACACACGCTCCCTGCATTCATTTGAACCGATCTTACGCTCATTTTACACATTTTTGACCGGCCTGTCAATCGTACAGCAGCCTGTCTTTTCGGGGATATTTGGGGCACATCCTGCCGGTTCTTGACAGGCGGCGGAATCATGGTATAATAACCGCAAAGCGGTTATTATACCATTAAAATGCCATTTTCCTCCTGCCCTTCGGGCAGAACCGGAAAATATGGCAATATGATACCATTCCGCTTCGCTTCATGGTATCATATTAAAAAAACTCTGTTCAAGGAGAAAAACCATGAATTTAAAGGGAAGAAGCTTTCTGAAGCTGCTGGACTTCACCCCGGAAGAAATTACGGGCCTGCTTGATCTGGCGGCGGAACTTAAGGCCGAAAAAAAGGCGGGGATCCGGCGGGACTGCCTGGCGGGGAAAAATATCGCTCTGATTTTTGAAAAAACCAGCACCAGGACCCGGTGCAGCTTTGAGGTGGCGGCCCACGATCTGGGAGCCCATGTGACCTATCTGGATCCCTCCGGCTCCCAAATCGGCAAGAAAGAGTCCATCGCCGATACGGCTCGGGTGCTGGGACGGATGTACGACGGCATTGAGTATCGGGGTTTCGGTCAGGAAATCGTGGAGGAACTGGCCAGGTACGCCGGGGTTCCCGTGTGGAACGGCCTGACCAACGAATTTCACCCCACCCAGATTTTGGCGGATTTTCTGACCATCCGGGAACATTTCGGCGTTTTGAAGGGCGTGAAGCTGGTGTACATGGGGGACGCCCGGTACAATATGGGCAATTCTCTGATGGTGGGCTGCGCCAAGCTGGGACTGCACTTTGTGACCTGTGGGCCGAAGGACTATTTCCCCGATCCGGCCCTTGTGGCACGTTGCCAGGAGATTGCCGGGGAAACGGGCGCGACCCTGACGTTTTCGGAAGATCCCATGGAAGCCGTCCGGGACGCCCAGGTGGTTTATACGGACGTATGGGTGTCCATGGGAGAGCCGATGGAGGTCTGGGAAAAGCGGATCGCTGACCTTTCTCCCTATCAGGTAAATGAGACACTGATGGAGGCGGCAGGAGACCAGGCGGTCTTCATGCACTGCCTGCCAGCCTTCCACGATCTGAAAACCACAATCGGAAGGCAGATGGGGGAGAAGTTCGGCAGAGACGCCATGGAGGTGACGGATTCGGTGTTTGAAGGGTCCCAATCCATCGTCTTTGACCAGGCGGAAAACCGAATGCACACCATCAAGGCGGTCATGGCATCTACGCTGTAAAATTCCGGAATCCATCGCCGGCGGCTGTGCTGCCGTGTAAGAAAGAGGAAAAAATGGATAGAAGACGGATTGGTTATCTTTTTGTCCTTGCCGGGGCGGTGCTGATTTGTGGGGCGCTTGTTCTGTTCCTGCGCAATCAGGCAGAGGATGAACAGGCGGGGAAGGCCTCCGGAGAGGTGCTTATGGCAATGCGGGAGGCCATTGCGGAGCCCAGTGCCAGCGAGAAACCAGAGACCTGGGAAATCGTCCCGGAGGCGGAGGAAACTGTGCCCGAGACGCTGCCTGTGGTGAATATTGAAGGGAATGACTACATTGGGTATTTGTCCTTTCCGGACTATGAACTGGAACTGCCGATTCTGGCAGAATTGGACATGGACAAGCTCCATATTGCCCCCTGCCTGCAATATGGCTCTCCGCTGACGGACGACGCGGTGATTGCTGCCCACAATTATCGGAAGCATTTTCTGGTATTGCATAAGATCCGGGTGGGGGAGAAGGTGATCTTCACCGACATGAACGGGAACGAAACCGAGTATGTGGTGGAGGAAGTGAAGATCGTGGACCCCAGCAATGCCTATGACGTCATCTACAGCGGCTACGACCTGGTCCTGTATACCTGCACCTCCAGCGGCCAGGCCCGCGTGACGGTGCGGTGTAATCGCATATAGAAACTAAGGAGGCTCTGAATCAATCGTCTGCGGCCGATGCCGATTGAATCAGAGCTTCCCTAAGGTAGAACCGCAGTCCCCATTGTGCGCTGCTGCCCTAATATCGTTTCTCTGCCCGGGAATATTCCCGGGCAGTCAGACTGTCTAAAAACCCTTTGGGCTTTTTAGACAAGAGGATGCAGTCTGCTGCGCGCATAATTTGTGCGCCAAAGGCGCAAAAATTTCACACTTGCAGCCTGAGAAGTATTTTCTGCCAGGTACACGCCCCGGAAGAAAATAATCTAACTTTATTGGCCGCTGCGGCGGCGAACGAAAGCGAGGCCTGTTTTGACACACTGTCTGCCCGGGAATATTCCCGGGCAGTTTTTTGGAAGTTAATGGAAAGTTCACCCTTTCTCCGGGTTTTCTGGTAAAATGAAGGAAACAGAAAAGGAAAGGTGTGCCCTATGAGTGACGGAAGAAACGATATGCCCCGGGTGGAAAGCAAGCTTCGGCATAATATTCTGGAGATGCCGGAAGAGGTCTATCAGGCCAGCGGCATCGTAATCTATGGACGGCGGATCAAGTCCCTGGTGTTTTCCACGGATCTTGCCATTATCCGCAACTGCAACGCCGATGCCGTATTCGCGGTGTACCCCTTTACGCCCCAGCAAGCCATTGGGGACGCCATCATCAAATATTCCTACATTCCGGTGTTCTGCGGGATCGGCGGCGGCACCACCAAGGGACTGAGGACGGTAAGCCTGGCCAAGGACGCGGAAAGCCTGGGAGCTATGGGCGTGGTGCTGAACGCGCCCATTACGGACCTGAATCTGCTGGCGGTATCGAAGGCGGTGGACATCCCGGTGATCATTACCGTGACCCATGAGAACACGGATATCCAGGCCAGGCTCGACAGCGGCGCGTCCATCCTGAATGTGGCGGGTGCAGCGGGCACTCCGAAGATTGTGGAGAAGATCCGCCGGGATTTTCCTGACGTTCCTATCATCGCCTCCGGCGGAAACCAGTCCGATACCATCCGCCGGACCATTGAGGCGGGGGCCAATGCCATTACCTATACACCGCCTACCACTCAGGTACTGTTCCGCACTCTGATGGACAAGTACCGGGAGTGAAATAGATTGACAGGCGGGGATGCCTGTGGTATCATAAGGAGGAAAGTGAATAGCGGGTTCAGTGCCCGTGCTCTGCAAAGGAGCCGGGAGAATAGGGAATCGGGTGAAAATCCCGAACGGTACCGCCACTGTAAACGGGGAGGCGCCATACTTGGCGAAAGCCGGTCATTGTCCGTCTGGATGAGAAGGCTGTATGGGGCTAACGATCCGCAAGTCAGGATACCTGCTGAAATCTGCCTTCCTGTCAGGCTCTGCAAGTACGGGGTGCTGACGGCTTTTGCGCAGAAATCCGGCTGCCGCAGTGTATTGCTGCGGCAGCTTTTGTTTTCGGTGCGGCGGTGTCCCCCTTGCACTGCCGATTGCCCTCCGGAAACGAAGGCGCTCTGCGGTAACAACCCCGGGGAGAAACGCGTCTCCCCGGGGTGTCTTTTGCTAAAGAAACTCTGAATAAATCTTCTGCTGACAGTTCTTGCCGATTTAATCAGAGCTTCCCTAATTTAATGTCTGCTGAATAAGTCGCCAAAAGCGACTTATTCGCACACCGAAGGTGTGCAATTACAAAAA
>DLAP01000048.1:101909-103550 GCA_002493965.1 Clostridiales bacterium UBA7044 | reverse complement strand
CGGCTGTAACGGGCCTCGTTCATCAGGAACTCCTGATAGCCGTCCTTGGGAGCCTTGCTGTCCAGCTGGAACTTGCCGCTCTGCTTGGAGGGATCGAAGCGGAACAGATTCCAGTAGCCGCAGTCAACAGCCTTCTTCATCTCAGCCTGGCAGTTCATCATGCCGCCCTTGATGGAGTGCATCTCACAAGGAGCGTAGCCGATGATCAGGGAAGGCCCGTTGTAGGCCTCGGCCTCGGTAATGGCCTTGATGGTCTGAGCGGGATTGGCACCCATGGCGATCTGAGCCACATAGACATAGCCATAGCTCATGGCAATCTCCGCCAGGGACTTCTTCTTGGTCTCCTTGCCGGCAGCCGCGAACTGAGCGACCTGACCGATGTTGGAAGCCTTGGAAGCCTGTCCGCCGGTGTTGGAGTAAACCTCGGTATCGAAGACGAAGATGTTCACATCCTTGTTCTGAGCCAGCACATGGTCCACGCCGCCGAAGCCGATATCGTATGCCCAGCCGTCGCCGCCGAAGATCCATACGGACTTCTTGGACAGGTAGGACTTCTTCTCCAGAATCTCCTTGACGTTGTCGCAGCAGACCTTGGCTTCCAGGTTGGCAATCAGGGCCTTGGTGGCAGCCTTGTTGGCTTCGCCGTCGTTATAGGTGTCCAGCCAGGCCTGGCAGGCAGCCTTCCGCTCCTCGGAAGCGGTGTCAGCCATGACAGCCTCGACCTTATTCTTCAGGGATTCCCGGATAACAGCCTGAGCGGTGTACATACCCAGACCATGCTCTGCATTGTCCTCGAACAGGGAGTTGGCCCAGGCGGGACCACGGCCTTCTTCGTTGACGCAGTAGGGAGAGGTGGCAGCGGGGCCGCCCCAGATGGAGGAACAGCCGGTGGCGTTGGAAATGTACATCCGATCGCCGAACAGCTGAGTCACCAGACGGGCATAGCTGGTCTCGGCACAGCCGGCGCAGGAACCGGAGAACTCCAGCAGGGGCTTGCGGAACTGAGAACCCTTGACGGTGTTGTCCTGCATATCCTTCTTTTCCTTGGTCTTGACCAGGTAGTTCCAAACTTCCTGCTCAGGCAGCTCCTGCTCCTGAGGAACCATAGCGATCGCCTTGGTGGGGCAGACGCCGACACAGACGCCGCAGCCCATGCAGTCCAGAGGAGACACGGCCATGGTGTACTTGTAGACGCCCTTGCCCTTGCCAGCCTTCACGTCCACCAGACGAGCGCCAGCGGGAGCGGCAGCAGCCTCTTCAGCGGTCAGCGCATAGGGACGGATGGTAGCATGGGGGCAGACATAGGCACAGTTGTTGCACTGGATGCACTTGGTTTCATCCCAGTGAGGAACGGTAACGGCAACGCCGCGCTTCTCGTAAGCGGAAGCACCCAGGGGGAACTGACCGTCGGCCAGACCCTCGAAAGCGGAGACAGGCAGGCTGTAGCCGTCCATCCGGCCGATGGGATGCAGGATGCTCTTGACGACGTTGACGGTGTCGGCAGGGCCTTCCAGAACGGTCTCGGGCTTATTGTCCTCGGCGGTAGCCCAGGAAGCGGGCACGTCGATCTTCACGTAGGCGGTAGCGCCGGCATCGATGGCGTTCCAGTTCTTCTCAACCACGTCCCGGCCCTTCTTCAGG
>DLAP01000048.1:101241-101791 GCA_002493965.1 Clostridiales bacterium UBA7044 | reverse complement strand
GCAGGCTGTAGCCGTCCATGCGGCCGATGGGGTTGAGGATGCTCTTGACGATCTTGACAGTATCAGCACGGCCTTCCAGAACCACGTCGGCCTTGTTGTCCTCGATGGTAGCCCAGGAAGCGGGTACGTCGATCTTCACGTAGGCGGTANNACCTCAAACTTCTTGAAGGCGGTGGCGCCGGCGTCGATGGCCTTCCAGTTCAGCTCCACCACGTCCCGGCCCTTCTTCAGGTAGGAGTGCTCAGCGGCGTCCTTCATATACTTGATGGCGTCTTCTGCGGGCATAACCTTTGCCAGGGAGAAGAAGGCAGACTGGAGGATGGTGTTGGTACGCTTGCCCATGCCAACCTTGATAGCCAGGTCAATGGCATTGATGGTGTAAAGCTGAATGTTGTTGTTTGCAATGTAGCGCTTGGAAGCGGCATCCAGATGATGCTCCAGCTCCTCCAGAGTCCACTGGCAGTTAATTAGGAACACACCGCCGGGCTTGACGTCCTGGACGATCTTGAAGCCCTTGGTGATGTAGGAGGGGTTGTGGCAGGCAACAAAG
>DLAP01000048.1:100012-100881 GCA_002493965.1 Clostridiales bacterium UBA7044 | reverse complement strand
GGAGTCGTACTGGAAGTAAGCCTGTACGTACTTGTCGGTGTGGTCGCCGATGATCTTGATGGAGTTCTTGTTGGCGCCAACGGTGCCGTCGCCGCCCAGGCCCCAGAACTTGCACTCGATGGTACCCTCAGCGGCAGTGTTGGGGGAGACCTTCTCGTCCAGGGACAGGTTGGTGACGTCGTCCACGATGCCGATAGTGAACTCTTCCTTGGGCTCGTCCTTGTTAAGCTCTTCGTACACGGCGAAGACGGAAGCGGGATGGGTGTCCTTGGAGCCTAAGCCATAACGGCCGCCGATGACCTTCACGTCACCCTTGCCGGCCTTGGCCAGAGACATGACCACATCCTGATACAGAGGCTCGCCCTGGGAGCCGGGCTCCTTGGTACGGTCCAGAACCGCGATCTTCTTGGCGGTCTCAGGAATGGCGGCGATCAGCTTGTCAGCACGCCAAGGACGGAACAGACGGACCTTCACCAGGCCCACCTTCTCGCCGTGGGCGTTCAGGTAGTCGATAACTTCCTCGGCCACGTCGTTGATGGAGCCCATGGCGACGATGACCCGGTCAGCGTCGGGAGCGCCGTAGTAGTTGAACAGCTGGTAGTTGGTGCCCAGCTTCTCGTTGACCTTGCCCATGTACTTCTCCACCACTTCAGGCAGAGCGTCATAGTACTTGTTGCAGGCCTCACGATGCTGGAAGAAGATGTCGTCGTTCTCGTGGGAACCACGCATGGAGGGACGCTCAGGGTTCAGGGAGTGCTCACGGAAGGCCTTCACGGCGTCCATGTTCACCATATCCTTCAGGTCCTCGTAGTCCCAGATAGCGATCTTCTGGATCTCATGGGAGGTACGGAAGCCGTCGAAGAAGTTGA
>DLAP01000048.1:97916-99721 GCA_002493965.1 Clostridiales bacterium UBA7044 | reverse complement strand
GTCGAAGAAGTTGATGAAGGGAACCCGGCCCTCGATAGCGGCCAGATGGGCCACAGCGCCCAGATCCATGACTTCCTGCACGTTGGTCTCGGCCAGCATGGCAAAACCGGTCTGACGGCAGGCGTACACGTCGGAGTGGTCGCCGAAGATGTTCAGAGACTGAGCAGCCACGGTACGGGCGGAGACGTGGAAGACAGCGGGCAGCAGTTCGCCGGCGATCTTGTACATATTGGGGATCATCAGCAGCAGGCCCTGGGATGCGGTGTAGGTGGTGGTCAGGGCACCAGCGGCCAGAGAGCCGTGAACGGTACCTGCGGCACCGGCTTCGGACTGCATCTCGACCACCTTAACGGTGTTGCCAAAGATGTTTTTGCGGCCGGCGGCAGCCCACTGGTCAACGTTGTCGGCCATGGGAGAAGAAGGGGTAATGGGATAGATGCCAGCTACTTCAGTAAAAGCATAGCTGACGTGGGCGGCAGCAGTGTTACCGTCCATGGTTTTGAATTTTCTTGCCAAAATGAAATACCTCCTAAAGTATTCAATTTTTGTCGCATCTATAATAGCACCTTTTCGGCGCTTTGTAAAGCCATGAAACGACCCTCCCCGGAAAATTTCATGGTTTTCAACAAGTTGATTTGTGGAAATCTGGTTATCTTGTGGAAGGAATGGTTTTCTGTGGAACCCGGGAGGGATTCAGAAAAAGATTGCGTTTTTCCGGAGAATATAGTATCATAAAGTACACAAGACGAGAAAGGGGAGAGAGGTATGATTTGCAGCGTTCATACGCTGGCTGTCACCGGGATTCAGGGGCGGGTGGTGACGGCGGAGTGCTATATTTCCAGCGGCCTTCCCGGCTTTGAAATCGTAGGCCTGCCAGACGCGGCGGTGAAGGAAGCGAGAGACCGGGTGCGGGCAGCGGCGAAGAGCAGCGACCTTCCGTTCCCCGTCAGCAAAATCACGGTGAATCTGGCCCCTGCCAGCGTGAAGAAGGCAGGTTCTCACTATGATCTGCCCATTCTTTTGAGTATTCTCGCGGCTACGGGGATCATCCGCCGTCCACCTTCCTCCAGCGCCTTTTTGGGTGAGGTCAGCCTGGATGGGCAGGTGCGGCCTATTTCCGGGGTGCTTCCCATGGCCTTGGCGGCAAAGCAGGGGGGAATCGAAACCCTCTACGTTCCCGCCGAGAATGCGGCAGAGGCCACCCTTTCCCGGGGGCCTGCCATTATCCCGGTGCACAATGTGGCGGAGCTGGCGGCAGGCATAAACGGTGCGGTGAAGCTAAACGAGGAGCCCCTGTGGGTGCCGGAACGATCGAGAACCGCCGAGCTGGATTTTAAAGACGTATTGGGCCAGGAGAATGTGAAACGTGCCCTGGAGGTTGCGGCGGCAGGGAGCCATAATGTGCTGCTCATCGGCCCTCCCGGCTCCGGAAAGAGTATGCTTTCGAAACGCCTGCCCTCCATTCTTCCGGACATGACCTGGGAGGAATCCCTGGAGGTCAGTCAGATTTATTCCGTTATGGGAATGCTGACGGCAAAGCAGCCTCTCGTGACCCGGCGTCCCTTCCGATCGCCTCACCACTCCATTTCCAACGCGGGCCTCACCGGCGGTGGCAGCAATCCCAAGCCGGGAGAGATTTCCATGGCCCATAAGGGTGTGTTGTTCCTGGACGAGATGCCGGAATTCCGAAAGGACACTCTGGACCTGATGCGGCAGCCGTTGGAGGACGGGAAGGTGACCATTTCCCGGGTCAGCGGGGCCGTGACCTACCCGGCGGAATTTATGCTGGTGTGCGCCATGAACCC
>DLAP01000048.1:36204-97622 GCA_002493965.1 Clostridiales bacterium UBA7044 | reverse complement strand
AAATGCGGCTGGTACGGGGATCCCTCCGGCCGGTGCCGCTGCTCAGAGAAGGATGTGGAGCATTACCGCAGCCGGATCTCCGGGCCGATGCTGGACCGGATTGACATTGTGGTGGAGGTGCCCTCAGTGCATTTTGAGGAACTGCGGGCAAGAGCGGAAGCGGAACCATCCTCTGCTATCCAGGAGCGGGTCAACGCCGCCCGGGATATCCAGAACCGGCGCTTTGGCAATGGAAGTATGTGCAACGCCCGGATGGGTCCGGAGGAAATGCGGCACTACTGCGAACTGAGCGAGGAAAGCGCCGGGCTTATGAAGCAGGCTTTTGACACCATGGGTCTGACGGCACGAAGCTATGACCGGATTTTGAAGGTTGCGAGAACCGTGGCGGATTTGGACGACAGCGAAGACATTGAGCCTCAGCACATCGCCGAGGCCATCCAGTACCGGGCCGTGAATCTGGGCAACCGGTAGAAGGGGGGCAGGCTATGACCAAAATACAGGCCGCAGCCCTTGCGGTTCTGGGCATGTTTTATATTGCCTATTTCATGAAAATGTTTTTGCAGCGGCGCAAGGGAATCCAGACAGATCAGATCAGCAAAGGCGGGAAGCCGAAGGGGGTTCTTCGTATTGAGCGCTGGATGAAGATCGCGACGTTTTCCATTGTTCCAGTGGAAGCGGTCAGCATCCTTTGGAATCTTCGGATGTGGGAACAGACTGTGCTGAGCTGGACAGGTATCGGGATGGGCTTTGTTGGTGTTCTGGTGTTCATTGCGGCAATGGCGACCATGCGGGACAACTGGCGGGCCGGGATTCCGGCCCAGGATCAGACCGAACTTGTTACCACCGGAATCTATCGTTTCAGCCGGAACCCCGCCTTCCTTGGCTTTGATTTGGTATATCTGGGCCTTTTGCTGGCGTTTTTTCACCCGGTTCATCTGATATTTGTTCTGTTTGCCGCCGGGATGCTGCACTTGCAGATTTTGCAGGAGGAGGCCTTCCTGACGGAGACCTTTGGCAAAGAATATCTGAAGTACAAAGAGAAAACAGGCCGCTATTTTTGGATTTGAAATCATAAAGAAGAGGTAACCTATGAAAGAAATCTTTTTACTGAAACTGGGCGAAATCGTCCTGAAGGGCGCAAACAAGCGTCAATTTGAATCCCGACTGCGGCAGAACGTCCGCCGCAGGATGAAGGCCTATGGTAATTTTGACGTGTATATCATGCAGTCCACGGTTTATGTGGAGCCTATGGATGAAGAGGCGGATGTGGACGGCGCGTGGGAGGCCTGCCACAGCATTTTCGGCCTGGTGAGCCTGTGCCGATGCCGCCCCTGTGAGAAGAATCTGGACGCCATTTTTGAGGCGGTGGAGAATTACCTGGGTGACGATCTGGACTGCGCCAAGTCTTTCAAGGTGGAGAGCAAGCGCAGCGACAAGCAGTTCCCCCTGACCTCCATTGCCCTTTCCCAGGAGATCGGTGGACGGCTGGCGGAGGCCCATCCCGGCTGCCCGGTGGACGTCCATCACCCCGACTACACCGTATATGTAGAGGTGCGGGATCTGGCGGCTTACGTCCACGGCCCGGCGGAGCCGGGGGCCGGCGGCCTGCCCACCGGTGTGGGAGGCCGGGCCATGTGCCTGCTGTCCGGCGGCATCGACTCTCCCGTGGCGGCCTATATGATCGCCAAGCGGGGCGTGGAGGTGGAGGCCGTACATTTCTTCTCCTATCCCTATACCTCCCAGCTGGCCAAGGATAAGGTGGTGGAGCTGGCAAGGCTTGTTACCAAATATTGCGGTAAAATGACTGTCAACGTGGTTTCCTTTACGGAAATCCAGGAAGCCATCCGGGATAACTGCCCGGAGGAATTTTTCACCCTGATCATGCGCCGGTTCATGATGGAAATTTCCATGCGCATTGCCAAAAGCGATGGCTGCGGGGCGCTGATCACCGGGGAAAACCTGGGCCAGGTGGCGTCTCAAACTATGGAAGCCATGGCCGTCACCGGAGCTGTGGTGGATATTCCGATTTTCATGCCGTTGGTTGGCATGGACAAGGAGGAGATTGTGACCATTGCCCGGAAGATCGGCACCATGGAAACTTCTATCCTTCCTTATGAGGATTGCTGTACGGTCTTCACTCCCAAGCATCCCAAAACCAAGCCCACTCTGGGACAGGTACAGTACGCGGAGCGGAATCTGGACCGGGAGGCCCTGATCCAGCGAGCTATGGAGAACATTGAGAAAATCAAGGTGAGCTTCTATGACGAATCTGTGCAGTGAGGTCTTACAGTCCCTGGCGGGGAAGACCCTGGTCACGGCGGAGAGCCTTACCGGCGGCGGCATCGGGGCGGCGCTGACTTCTGTTCCTGGCAGCAGCGAGGTATATAAGGGCGGCGTGATCAGCTATACGGACTGGGTCAAGCATAATTTATTGGGGGTCAGGGAAGAGAGCCTGACCCGGTACGGCGCGGTTTCCCAAAGTGTGGCGGAGCAGATGGCCTCCGGGGTACGGGCGCTTCTGAAAGCGGACGTAGCGGTATCGGTTACAGGCCTGGCCGGCCCCGGCGGGGACGATTATGGAAACCCGGTGGGCACGGTTTTTATTGGCTATGCGGATGAAGGTCATGCAGTCGTGGAACATTACTGCTTTCGGGGAAGCCGGGAGGAGGTCCGAAATCAGACAATTGAGGCTGCTCTGAACCTGATCTTGAAATTGAGAACCCCTTAATGAAAAAAACAAAAGTAGCCCCGGAGCCTTGGGACAGATTCCAAGGCTCCGGGGAGATTTTTACCGGGGCAGCTTTCGGAAGCACCGGATGAAATACCAGTTTTCAAACACCGCTGTAATGGCCCAGGAGAACAGGTACAATAGATACAGGGAAGAAATGGTGCGAAAATAGGCGAATACCGTGAACACCCATACCACCCGGAAAACGCAGGAACCGGTGAAGACGGCCACCATAGGTACCAAGCTTTTCCCCAGCCCCCGGCAGCCTGCAATGGCCCCGTCCATAAAGGCGGAGACGCAGTACATGGGCCCCATCATGGCAAGCCTTTTCATTCCAGCCGTGATCACGGCGGGATCCGGGGTGAAAATGGACAGAAACTGAGGACCGAAAGCGAGCAGGGAAAAGCCCAGAATCGCCCCCGCGCCGAAGGCATAGCCCATGCAGATCAGATAGCTTTGCCGGATCCGTTTCCGGTTTCCCGCGCCGTAGTTCAGGCCGATGAAGCTGCTGGCGGCGGTGTAGAAGGCGCCCATTACATCGTAAACCAGGCCGTCCGCGTTGGCGGCGGCGGAGTTCCCCGCCACCATCACTGTGTCAAAGGAGTTGACGCCGAATTGGACAAAGAGATTTGCCACATAGAAAATACCGTTTTGCAGTCCCGAGGGAATGCCCAGACTTAAGATTTCCCGCCTGTTTTTCGGGCAGATCCGCAGCTCCCGGAACCGAAGGCTGTAAACCTGCTGGCTTCGGAACAAGGTGAGTAGAATTAATGCGGCAGAAAGGTATTGGGACAAAATACTGGCCAGGGCCACCCCCGCCACATCCAGATGGCAGGAGATGACGAAGAACAGGTTCAGCACCACATTGAGAACACCGGAGATGGAAAGAAACAGAAGGGGTTTTTTCGTGTCCCCGATGGCGCTGTAGACGGCATTGCCGAAATTATACAGGGCCAGGGCAGGCATACCGCAGAAGTAGATCTTCATATAAAGGACCGCCTGATCCAGAACCTCCGCCTTGGTCTGCAAAAGCTGCAGCAGGGGACGGGAGCCAAACAGTCCGAACAGGGTCATAATCCCGCCGCAGATCAGCAGAATCAGGGCAGAGGAATGGGAGGTACGGCGAAGTTCTCCATAATCCCTTGCACCGTAATACCGGGCGATCAGGGCGTTGACGCCGCCCCCCAAGCCAATGAGGATTCCGGTGAACATGGTCACGGCTGTGGTGGTAGAGCCTACGGCCGCCAGGGAAAGGGAACCGGAAAAATGACCAATTACCGCAAGGTCTGCCATGTTGAAGAGAACCTGCAAAACGTTTGACAGCATCAGGGGCAGGCTGAACAGGAATATTTGCATGGGCAGATTTCCGGAAGAAAGGGAATGGGCCCGAAGGGCGGACGTGGATTTCATGTGGTATGTCTCCTAAAGAAAAGTCTCCAGTCGGATATTCTACCACAAAACTTTTATTTTGCAAGAGCGAAAAATCCCTCCACAGCATGGACTGTGGAGGGCTGCAGAGTGTCGAAAAAGGCCTCGCTTTAGTTCGCCGCCACAGCGGCGAATAAAGTCAGATCATTTTCCGCCGCGACATGTGCGTGGCGGAAAATACATCTCAGGCTGCGTGTGTGCGAGTTGTGTGCCATAGGCACAGAGGGGCCCCCATAAAGCATAAATGCTTTATGGGGAGAGGAGGAGACCAAACACTGTCGGAGTTTTCCGCTTGCGGAAAACGGAGCATTGCGTTTGGCACTCCGACGAAGTGCGTTAAGCAGACTGCAACCTTTCCGTCGGAAAGCCCCGAAGGAGATTTTCGACGGTCTGAATCCCTCCACAGCATGGACTGTGGAGGGATGGAAGCTTTGCTTTACTTTACCAGTTCTTCTGCCAGAGCCTGGATCTGGGTCCGGCTGTCCTCATTCAACGCGGAGAGAATCCGAACGGTGGTGCCCGCATAGGTCAGATTCTTGCTCTTTTCCAGCATGGAGGCCATCACCTTGGCGGCGTTGGGTGCCCAGGTGCCGTTTTCCATAAAAGCCACGGTGCGGTTCTGGTAATTCCGCTCGGTGAGATGGTGAATAAAGGACTTCATGAAGGGGAAAACATCGGTGTTATAGGTGGGGGAGGCCAGCACCAGCTTGTTGTACCGGAAGGCATCCTCCACAGCTTCTGCCATGTCATCCCGGGCAAGGTCAGTGACAGTGACCTTGGTGCAGCCCTTTTCGGTGAGGGTTTTCGCCAGCAACTCCACAGCTTCCTTGGTGTGGCCGTAGATGGAGCAGTAGGCAATGACGATGCCTTCGCTTTCTGCCCGGTAGGAAGACCAGATGTCATAGAGATTCAGGTAGTAGCCCAGATTCTCCGTCAGCACAGGGCCATGGAGGGGGCAGATGGTGGCAATGTCCAGCTTGGCAGCCTTTTTCAGCAGCGCTTGTACCTGGGCGCCGTACTTGCCCACAATACCGATATAGTATCGGCGGGCTTCGCAGGCCCAATCCTCTTGGGCATCCAGAGCGCCGAATTTTCCAAAGCCGTCAGCAGAGAAGAGCACCTTGTCACAGGCGTCATAGGTGACAATGACCTCCGGCCAGTGCACCATGGGGGCGGTGACAAAGGTCAGGGTGTGCTTGCCCAGGGTCAGGGTGGAGCCTTCTGTAGCCACGATCCGGCGGTCAGCGTAGTCCGTGCCGAAGAACTGCTTCATCATGGTGAACGCCTTGGCGGAAGCCACCACGACTGCTTCAGGGTAAACGGAGAGAAAACGGGACACATTGGCGGAGTGGTCCGGCTCCATATGCTGTACCACCAGATAGTCCGGCTTCCGGCCTGCCAGTGCCGCACTGACGTTCCCCAGCCACTCCTCGCCGAAGCGCTGGTCCACGGTGTCCATCACGGCGGTTTTCTCGTCCAAGATCACATAGGAATTGTATGCCATACCGTTTGGCACCACGTACTGCCCCTCAAACAGATCCACTTGATGGTCATTAACGCCTACATAGAAAATATCTTTTGTAATGTTCATGGTTCTCTCCTTGACGGAATCATTTTTTGTGCTATATTATGAAAAAGGAAAAGTAAGTGTTCTTTTCCAAAACACAGTATATGCCAGGTTCTCGGAAATGTCAATGGGTTTTCGGAAAGCTGGGGATCTGTGGGGATTTACACCGAAAGGAGGTAAAAGATCATGAAATATGTCTGCGACGTCTGTGGCTGGGTCTACGACGAGGAGGAAGGCTATCCCGAAGGCGGTATTGCTCCCGGCACCAAGTGGGAGGATGTACCCGAGGATTTCGAGTGCCCCATGTGCATGGTAGGCAAGGATCAGTTCTCTGAGGAATAAGAAAAATAGAACCTCTGAAGCAGTCAAAACGCTTCAGAGGTTCCTTCTTTTTATAATGCGTCCGCTTCCTTAAGCCAAACGGAGGCACAGGCATCGCTGGGCATCCGCCAGTCCCCTCTGGGGCTCAGGGTCACAGAGCCCACCTTCACCCCGTCAGGCATACAGCTGCGCTTGAACTGCTGGGTAAAGAACCGGCGGTAGAAGGTTTTCAGCCACTTTTTGATGGTGTCAGGATCATATTCTCCGGCAAATGCCCGGCAGGCCAGGGTATAGACCTTGGTGGGCGTAAATCCAAACCGGAGAACGTAGTACAGGAAGAAATCATGAAGGGCATAGGGGCCGATCAGATCTTCACTTTGCTGGGCGATCTTCCCGTGAGGATCCGGGGGCAGCAGTTCCGGGCTGATGGGGGTGTCCAGAATGTCCTGAAGTACATCATGGACGGCGGCATACTCCGGCATTTCGGAGATGGCGTCCACCATCCAGCGAACCAGGGTCTTGGGAACGGAGGCATTGACTCCGTACATACTCATATGGTCGCCGTTGTAGGTGCACCAGCCCAGAGCCAGCTCGCTGAGATCCCCGGTGCCCACCACGATCCCGTTTACCATGCCGGCATAGTCCATGAGAACCTGGGTCCGTTCCCGGGCCTGGGCGTTTTCATAGGTGCCGTTGTGCACCTGGGGATCGTGGCCGATATCCGAGAAATGCTGAGAAACTGCTTCCCGGATGCACACTTCCTTGCAGGTGATGCCCAACTTCTCCATCAGGGTCCAGGAATTTTGGTAGGTGCGGTCGGAGGTTCCAAAGCAGGGCATGGTGATCCCGTGCACATCGGAAACCGGTCTTTCCAGCTGACGCATGGCTTCCACCGAGACCAGCAGCGCCAGAGTGGAATCCAGTCCGCCGGATATGCCGATGACAGGGCAGGCATTTCCAATGACAGAAAGCCGCCGCTTTAATCCTGCCGCTTGCAAGTGGAAAATTTCCCGGCACCGCTGGACACGATCCTGAAGGGCGGCGGGCAGGAAGGGATATTTCTGGAGGGGGTACATGGTGCCGTCAGAGCGGGGAGCGGGGGCGTTTACCGGAATTGGGGTGGCAAGGCGGTCCCGATACTGGGCGGCCACGTCCTGGAAGCTTTTATTCTTCCGGCGCTCCGAGCGGATGCGGCCCAGGTCGCAGTCCTGCACCAGAAGGTAGTCCGTGGCGATGGGGTCCTGGGACTGAGCCAGAAAGCGTCCGTTTTCCGCGATCATGCTCTGTCCGGAGAAGACCATATCCTGGGTGGACTCGGTAAAGCCCGCGGAGCAGTAGGCGTAAACGCAGTTCAGGCTCCCGGACTGATGGCGAACCATATCCCGGCGGTAGGCGGCCTTGCCTACGGTCTCATTGGAAGCGGACAGGTTCAGGATCACCTCCGCGCCGCTGAGGGCCAGAAGGGAGGAGGGCGGGATGGGCGTCCACAGATCCTCACAAATTTCGATTCCCAGGGTCACGGCCTCTCCAAGGCGGAACAGTCCTTGCTTTAAGATCGGAATATCCCGAAGGGTACCGCTCAGGGTAACGGCATCCACCGTCAGGTCGGAAGCGGAGGAAAACCAGCGCTTTTCGTAAAACTCATTGTAGTTTGGAATATAGGTTTTGGGAACCAGTCCCCAGACCCTGCCCTGAGAAACCACAGCGGCACAGTTGAGCATCATCTGCCCCGCGCGAACCGGCAGGCCCACCACAGCGGTGAGGGCGGGGTGGGAGGCAGAGCAGGCGGCGATTTCCTCCAACCCGTTTATGACGGCTTCGTTCAGGCTGTCTTGAAAGAACAGGTCTTGACAGGTATAACCGGTGAGGGAAAGCTCAGGAAACAGGACGATGTCCGCTTTGTTGTCGTCGGCTTTTTCGAGACAGGCGCAGATATCCCGAGTGTTTTGGGAGACATTTCCTACCTGCACAGGCGGCACGGCGCAGGCAATCCGAACAAAATCCAACATGGAAGAACCTCCAGTTTTTCTTTTCCTTTATTATACCGCATTTTCGCCGCTTTGCAAGAAAATATCAGGCGACTTAGAGGGCTTTTAGAGAATGGAAATGTATAACGGGAAAAAATAAGGAGGTGCTTTTGCATGAACCATAAAATAACAGCACTGCTGATCGCTCTTCTCCTCGTGATGGTTTGTACCGGATGCGGCAAGCCTTCCCGGAAGGAAACCGTTCCCCAGAAACCCCAGACAGAAGCGTATTCGGCGCCTTTCCAGACCCAAGCACAACCGCCCGAACATGAGCAGACGGAAGCTTCCCCAAATCCCACCAGCTATGAAAAGCTGCTGGAAAACAGCACATTCAACGGCGTGGTAACGGAAGTCTGGGAGACGGGCTGCAATCTAACCCCAGTTCATTCCGAAGGCAATGTGGCGTATTCCGCAGCGCCGGGATACGAAACGGAATGGATTCCCGTCTCTTACCAGGATGCCTGCACAGTTCAAGTCGCAAATGTGAATGCGCAAACCGGTACGGTTACTTATCAAGAAGCAAGCATCCAGGATATTGAGAAGCAGCAATCCCTGCTTATCTTCGGCGAGCATGATAGCGGTAATGTTCTTCAGGCGGAGAATGTGTTTATTTGCCGCTTCCTATATTAAACAGATTCCGGGCGGCGAATTTTTCGCCGCCCGGAATGACTTTTATACAAGTGCTTTCAGTGTTTCCGCCAGATCGGTCTGTTCCCAAGGCCGGTCGGCCACGCCAAAGTGGCCTTCCGAAGCGGTGGCGGCATAGATGGGACGGCGAAGGTTCAGCTTCCGGATAATCCCGGCGGGGGTCAGGTCACAGGTCTTCCGCAGAAGCTCCGTCAGCTGTTCGTCGGAGACAACACCGGTACCAAAGCTCTCCACCCGGAGGGAAACGGGCTGGGCTACTCCGATGGCATAGGCTAGCTGTACCTGTACCTGGGTAGCAAGGCCCGCGGCCACCAGGTTCTTGGCCATGTAACGGGCCATGTAAGCGGCGCTGCGGTCCACCTTGGTGGGATCCTTACCGGAAAAGGCTCCGCCGCCATGGGAGAAGTAGCCGCCGTAGGTGTCCACGATGATTTTCCGGCCGGTCAGGCCCGTGTCCCCGTTGGGGCCACCGATGACGAAATTGCCGGTGGGGTTGATGTGGATGTGGGGAACGTCCTGAATGTCAAAGCCGTACTGCTTCAGTACCGGGGCAATAACGCCTTCCCGGATGTAGTGCCGCAGTTCTTCCATGGCGAAGCTTGCGCTGTGCATGATGGAAACGACCACCGTGTCAATGCCCAGTACCTTGCCGTCCTCGCCAAATTCCACCGTGACCTGGGTCTTCCCGTCGGGGCGGAGCAGATCGTTTTCCCGAACGCAGGCTGTCAGACGGTTGCACAGTGCCCGGGCCAGGGCGGCAGGCAGGGGCATCAGCTCCGGGGTCTGGGTGCAGGCACCGCCGAACATCATGCCCTGATCTCCCGCACCGCCCACTTCGTCGTTGGTTCCCAGGGCAATGTCGGCGGACTGGGTGTGGATGCGGCACTGGATTTCCACTGTGTCGGCGTCAAAGCCGTCACCGGGATAGACATAGCCGATGCGGCGGATGGCCTCCCGGGCGACAGCGGGGTAATCTACCTGGGCCTTGGTGGTGATTTCGCCGCAGATCAGGCAAAAGTTCGTCGTGACCATGGTTTCACAGGCCACGCGAGAGCCGGAATCCTGTTGGAGGCAGGCGTCCAGAATGGCATCGGAAATGGCGTCCGCCACTTTATCGGGATGGCCGCAGGTAACACATTCGGAGGTAAAAAGTCTTTTTTCCATGTTTTGTCCTTTCTATCTTGAAGAGCATAAAAAATCGCACACCGAAGGACCCGATGTGCGTATCGATCGAATCCTCATCTTTCGTTTGCCGCCGGATTTAGCACCTTTTCTGAACATACAGATAGGCTGCTGGGTTTCATCGGGCCGTTCCCTCCACCACTCTTGATAAGGCTTATATGCAATTTTTAACATATTATATCGCAATTCGGGGAAAAGTCAACATCTTTCTAATTCTTCTCCCGGAAAAATATTCACAATTCCGCTATAGACTTTTTGGCTGTTTGCTGGTAGAATGTATAAAGCAAAGTGATATTTCAGGAGATGACGGATTTGAAAAATCTTCGTAAGAATTTTGAGCTTTTCTGCATGAAAAACCGGAACAAGGGTATTCCCAACCTGATGCTGTATATTTCCCTGGGTACGGCTGTGGTGTATGTGATGAGCAGTATGTTCGGGAATACCTATCTATATGGCCTGCTGTATTTTGACCGGAGCCTGATTCTGCATGGTCAGATTTGGCGCTTGTTTACCTATCCGCTGACCTATTATAACAGCAACCTGCTCCTGACGGCCATCACCCTGCTGTGCTATTATTCCCTGGGACGGGCCATGGAAAACATCTGGGGCACCCTTCGTTTTAACCTATTCTATCTCACCGGTGTGGTGATGATGGATATTTATTGCCTGCTCTTCGGTGGACAGGCCAGCGTCTATTATTTGAATATGAGCCTGTTCCTGTCTTACGCTACGCTATATCCCGACGCCCATTTCCTGCTGTTCTTCATCATTCCGATCAAGGCGTGGATTTTTGCCCTGTTCGACCTGGTGCTTGTTCTGCTGGGACTGTTTACCAGTCCGTTCCCCTATAACCTGTTCCCGGTGATCTCCCTTGCCAACTACTTCCTGTTCTTCGGCAAGGATGTGCTGAATGTAATCCCTGTGTCCTGGCGTGCCAATGCCCGGCGGCTTTTCCGGAAGAAACCCAAGGGTCAAAAGGGAAGAACCATCCACTTTGACGCCGGTTCCTATGAAGCTTCCCACGCTACGCCCAAAGCGCCCTATACCCATCGGTGTACTGTCTGCGGGCGGACGGACGTAAGTAATCCGGAACTGGAATTTCGGTATTGCTCCCGGTGCAAAGGCTACTACTGCTATTGCCAGGATCATATCAACAACCACAGTCATATTCAGTAAAGGTAAGCCGCTGTGGCATAACATCACAGCGGCTTATTGTATTCACGACAGGCAAACGGACCGAAATAATTGGAGGGAAAATGGATAGACCGGTTACGACATTGTTTATGCTTATGTCGGTTGATGGAAAAATCAGCACAGGCGCAACGGATGATTTTGACGTAGATAAGGACTTCCCTAAAATTGAGGGCGTAAAGGAAGGGCTGCACCAATATTACGAAATCGAACAGACGACAGATTTATGGTCCCTCAATTCGGGCAGAGTACAGGCAAAAATGGGCGTAAATACAAAGAAGATGCCAAAGAAAACACCGGTTTCCTTTGCGCTGATTGACAATACCCATTTGAATGAACATGGCGTACGCTATTTTTGCGCGTTATCAAAGGAGTTTGTGCTGATTACGTCAAATGCGGATCACCCGGCCTTTTCTGTAAAGGAAAGCAATCTTCATATTATTGAGCAAAACCAATTATCGTTAAAAGACGCACTTGGAAAGCTGAAATCTGAATTTGGCTGTGAGCGGATCACGATACAGACAGGCGGGACGCTGAACGGCTTATTTCTTCGTGAAAAACTGTTTGATTATCTGGATATTGTGATTGCGCCTGTTTTGATTGGCGGAAAGAACACGTCTACGCTCATTGACGGGGATTCTCTGCTCATAAAAAGTGAATTATCAAAATTAGGTGTCCTGAAGCTACAGAAATGTGAAATTTTGGAAAATTCCTATTTACGAGTGCGTTATGCGGTGGTTCCCTGATCCATTTGCATTTCTTCGGATCGAACCTATTTTAAAATAAAAAGGAGTGTCCCTATGCCAAAATACATTATGGCGCTGGATTCCGGCACAACCTCCAATCGCTGCATTCTTTTTAATCAAAGCGGAGAGGTGTGTAGCGTGGCCCAGAAGGAGTTTACCCAGATCTTTCCCCAGCCTGGTTGGGTGGAGCATGATGCCGACGAGATTTTCGCAACACAGATGGAGGTCGCGAGGCTTGCCCTTATGAACATCGGCGCTACCGCCGGGGACATTGCCGCCATCGGCATCACCAATCAGCGGGAAACCACGGTGGTGTGGAATAAGCTCACCGGACGCCCGGTATATCATGCCATTGTCTGGCAGTGCCGCCGGACTTCCGCTTACTGTGACCAGCTGACAGCGGAGGGCCTGGTAGATACCATTCGCGGTAAAACAGGGCTTGTCATCGATCCTTACTTCTCCGGTACCAAAATCCGCTGGATTCTGGAAAACGTGCCCGGCGCCCGGGAGCAGGCGGAGCGGGGAGAACTGCTGTTTGGCACAGTGGAGACGTGGCTCATCTGGAAGCTGACCGGGGGAAAAGTCCATGTGACGGACTACTCCAACGCCTCCCGCACCATGCTGTTTAATATCAATACCCTGCAGTGGGACGAAGAGATTCTGAAAATTATGGACATTCCCGCCTCCATGCTGCCAACGCCCATGCCCTCCAGCTGTGTCTATGGTTATACCGACGCTCAGTTTTTCGGGGCTCCCATTCCCATTTCCGGTGCGGCAGGGGATCAGCAGGCGGCCCTGTTCGGCCAGGCCTGTTTCGACCCGGGTGATTCCAAGGTTACTTACGGTACCGGCGCGTTCCTGCTGATGAATACAGGTGAGAAGCCTATATTCTCTAAAAATGGCCTGGTGACAACCATCGCCTGGGGCCTGGACGGTAAAGTCACCTATGCCCTGGAAGGCTCCATTTTTGTTGCAGGGGCCGCAATCCAGTGGCTCCGGGACGAACTGCGATTTATTGAGTCCGCGGGAGATTCCGAGTATATGGCCCAGAAGGTGAAGGACACGGGCGGCTGCTATGTGGTCCCGGCCTTTACGGGACTGGGCGCGCCTTACTGGGATGCCTATGCCCGGGGAGCGGTGGTGGGCCTGACCCGGGGTGTCAATAAGTACCACATTATCCGGGCCACCCTGGATTCCATCGCCTATCAGACAAATGACGTACTGAAAGCCATGGCAGGGGATTCCGGTATTTGCCTGTCGGACCTGAAGGTAGACGGCGGCGCTTCTGCCAACAACTATCTGGTACAGACCCAGGCGGACATCAGCGACGCGCCGGTGCTGCGGCCCAAATGCGTG
This sequence comes from Clostridiales bacterium UBA7044, assembly GCA_002493965.1. Classification (GTDB taxonomy): domain Bacteria; phylum Bacillota; class Clostridia; order Oscillospirales; family Oscillospiraceae; genus Faecousia. The sequence goes on along the minus strand of DLAP01000048.1, from coordinate 84,428 downwards.
GAAACCACCGCCATGGGTGCGGCCTACCTGGCAGGTCTGGCTGTTGGCTATTGGCATGGCAGGTCGGACATCCGAAAAAACTGGGCGGTGGACCGCCGGTTTGAACCGGTGATCCCTCCCCAAATCCGGGAAAAAATGCTCCGAGGCTGGAAAAAGGCCGTAAAATGTACCATGCAGTGGGCAAAGGACGACATATAAAACCTGTTCTCTTTTGCTACGCAGGGCATAAGATGTTCCATACATCTGTTGCTTTGAGGTGGTACTATTGGAACATACAACGAACCAGATCGTCCTGCGGGGGACTCTTGCAACTCTGCCCCAGTTTTCTCACGAGAATCACGACCGCCGCTTCTTCCGCTTCCTGCTGGAGGTGCCCAGGCTTTCCGGATGCGTGGACACTCTGCCTGTCATCGCGGAGGAGGGAATCCTGAACGATATGGACCTGTCCGGCGGCGGAATGCTCACCGTGACGGGGCAGATCCGCTCCCATAATGTCCGCAGCGACGGGCGGCGGCATCTGCTGATCTTTGTGTTTGCGGCCTCCATCCGCTGTGAGGATGGGGAACCGGTCAATGATGTGGTTTTGGAAGGCCCCATCTGTCGGGAGCCGACCTACCGGCGAACGCCCCTGGGCCGGGAGATCTGCGACGTGATGCTGGCAGTTCCCCGGGCCTTTCAGCGGGCGGACTATCTGCCCTGTATTTTGTGGGGACGAACCGCTCTGGAAGTGTCCCAGTGCCATACCCGGGACCGCATCCACATCTGTGGCCGGATGCAAAGCCGGGTCTATACCAAGGTTACAGAGGAGGGCAGCGAGGAGCGTACTGCCTACGAGATTTCCGCTCTTACCGCCCAAATCATGGAAGAAAATATATAAAAGCAAGGAATTGTTTCTATGAAGAGAGAGAACGTAAACGAAATCATTGAAATCTTAAAGGACCGCTACGATGATGCCCTGTGTGCCCTGCATTATGAGAAGGACTATGAGCTGATGATTGCCGTCCGCCTGTCCGCCCAGTGTACGGATGCCCGGGTGAATCTGGTGACGCCGGTTCTGTTCGCGGAATACCCCACCCTGGAAGCCATGGCCGGGGCAGATGTGAGCCGGGTGGAGGAGCTGGTCCACTCCTGCGGCTTTTATAAGCATAAAGCCCGGGACATCGTGCTGGGCTGCCAGATGCTCCTCCGGGACTACGGCGGCAAGGTGCCTGGAACCATGGAGGAGCTGCTGAAGATCCCAGGCGTGGGCCGAAAAACTGCCAATCTTCTGCTGGGGGACCTGTACCGGGTACCTGGAAGCGTGGTCTGCGATACCCACTGCATCCGCATCTGCGGCCGTTTGGGGCTCACCGACGGCAGTAAGGAGCCGGAAAAAGTGGAGGCTCAGCTTCGAGCGATACTGCCCCCGGAAGAAAGTTCGGACTTCTGCCATCGGATTGTGCTGTTTGGCCGGGATTGCTGCACTGCAAGGAGCCCCCAATGCGGCGTCTGCCCGCTGAGCCACCTCTGCCGCCACATGAACCCGGAAGCATAGGGAAGCCCTGAATAAGCATAAATCCCTCCCTGTCCGCATATGCTGTGGACAAGGAGGGATCGCTTTGTCAAAAAGGATACCGATTTTTTATTCCGCGCTGCTGCTGACCGGCGTGAATCTGCTGCTCAGGATGGTAGGTACCTCCTTCCAGGTGTACGTTTCCGGCAGGATCGGGGCAGCCGGTGTGGGATTACTACAGCTTGTGATGTCCGTTGGAAACCTGGCCATGGTAGCGGGCATGGCGGGAATCCGGACGGCTACCATGTACTTATCCGCAGAGGAACTGGGACGAAAGCAGAAGGGAAACGTCATCTGGGTGCTGTCCGCCTGCTTCCTCTACAGCGTCCTTTGCAGCGGTGCGGTAGCGGCAGCGTTGTATGGCCTTGCGCCCAGGATTGCTGCCTCCTGGATTGGGGACGAGCGCACCATCGGGGCCCTGCGGCTGCTGGCGGCGTTCCTTCCTGTAACAACCCTGTGCGGCGTGTTTACAGGGTATTTTACGGCAGCCAACCGGATTGAAACCCTGGCGGCGGTAGAGGTAGCGGAGCAGCTGGCTTCCATGGCGGTTACTATGGGGCTGCTTGCCCACTGGGCAGAACAGGACCCGGGACGAGCCTGCCAGGCCGTGGTGCTGGGAAGCGGGATAGGGGCCTGCCTGACCATGCTGTGCCTGATGGCGCTTCGTCTCCGGGAGCCGGTGTTCCGGTCAGAACGAATTCCGCTGGGGAGGCGGCTTGCCCAGACAGCGGTGCCTCTGGCTCTGGCGGATGTGGTAAAGTCTGGGATCAGTACCACGGAGCATCTGATGGTCCCCAAGCGGCTGGCCCTGAATCTGAAGGTGGGGGAGCCTCTTGCGGCCTTTGGCATCGTCAGCGGTATGGTGTTTCCCGTCCTCATGTTTCCCGCCTGCATCCTGTTTGGCCTGGCGGAGCTGCTGATCCCGGAGCTTGCCCGATGCGCCGCCGCCGGAAGCAAAAAGAGGATTTCCTATCTGGTCCGGCGGAGCCTGAAGGTGGCGCTGCTGTATGGTATTTTCTTTTCCGGGCTTATGTTTCTATTCAGTGAAGGGCTGTGCCTCCGGCTGTATCGAAATCAGGAGGCCGGCCGGTTTTTAAAAATCTATGCTCTGCTGATTCCCATGCTGTACTGCGACTGCATCACGGACGCCATGACAAAAGGACTGGGGCAGCAAAAGGCCTGCGTGCGGTATAATATTCTGACGTCGGCTATGGATGTGGCGTTTCTCTACATCCTGCTGCCAAGGTACGGCATGGAAGGCTATTTTCTGAGCTTTCTTGTGACCCATCTGATCAATTTCATTCTGAGCATCCGCAGGCTGCTGATCATCACAGGGGAGAAAATCCCGTTTTCCATTCCGGCTCTGGCTGTTTCCGCCGGACTGGGCGCTGCCTGGGGCGCGTCTCACCTTGGCAGCCCTGCTGCCAAAGGCATCGTCTATCTATTGCTTCTGGGAAGCCTGCTATGCCTGTTCGGGGTCACGGGCAGGGAGGACATTCGCTGGCTCCGGGGGCTGGTGAAACGGACAAGAAAGCCGAATGCGGAATTATCGTGTTAGCTTCTTCCATTCCTCTTCCAAAATGGCCATCAGGATATCATCCGCGTAGGCTTCTCCGTCCAGAACCGCATCCCGCAAAACACCCTCCCGCTGGAACCCGGCTTTCCGGTAGGCCTTCTCCGCCCTGCCGTTAAAGGAATAGACATCCAGCGCCAAACGGTGGAGCTTCAGCGTTTCAAAAGCGTAGTCCCGAGTCGCTTCCGTGGCCCAGGTGCCGATGCCCTTGCCGCGCTGGGTGCTGTGAAACAGGGCAATGCGGAAATTGGCGGAGCCCAGGGCCCAGTCAATTTCATTGATGACACTCTCCCCGATGATGCTACCGTCAGGGGCGATAATCAAAAAGAAGCATCGGTCATGGTCCTCCAGAGATTTCAGAAAAAAGGAAACGACTTCTTCCTCCGTAAAAATTTCCTTACAGCCCGTGAGCCGGGCCACTTCCGAATCCAGGGGGCAGTAGTTCTGGGTATAATACGGCACGGCATCTTCCAGCCTGGCCAGCCGCAGAACATATCCGTCCCTTTCGCTGATGATTTCCATTTCCGCTCCTTTCTCATTTTACAGGGAAAATGCCCGAACCAGCTGTCCGGGCATTTTTACATATTGGGTTCCTCTCAGGAAATCTGAGAGATGGCGTTCTGAATCCGCTCCACCGTCCGTTCCTTGCCCAGAATCTGCATGACGGTATACAGGTCAGGAGAGTTGGTTTTGCCAGTGACCGCCAGACGAATAAAGGTGGAAACATCTGCCACGGTGCCGGGGAAGGCGGTGGGGTCTGCCTTGTAGGCTTTCATATCCGTGGTGAAGCCAATATCGTTTGTAATGCCTTTGACCTTGTCAAACCAGACGCCCGAATCATCGAAAATGTCAAAACCTGCTAGGAACCGGTTCAGCACATCCACAATGACGGCCCTATCATACTTCTCGTCAAAGACGGGGGCTTCCAGGTATTCGTCATAGAAAAATCCCATATAGGGTTTTGCGTCTTTCCAGACGGCCAGGTCCTTTCTGGGCTTCTTGCCGCCCCGGCCGATAGCCAGAATTTTGACCGCATATTCGGGATTGGATTCCAGCTTTGCGCCAAAGTCAGGGTCAAACTCCTTGGCCCAGTCAAGCAGCTGGGTATAGACATCCTCGGCGCTCATCCGGGAGATCACGTTCTTGGAAACATCCACCAGCTTGGCGTAGTCGAAGAGAGAACCGGCGGGGTTCAGCTTCTTGGGGCTGAACTTGAATTCCTGAGGGGCAGCGTCGGGATTGGCCCGCCGCCAATCCTCGTAGTTGGAGTTTAGCAGGGTCATGATATACTCGTACACAGCGGCAACGGGGAAGCCCTCTGCCTTGTAGTAGGTCAGTGCCAGCTCCGGATCCTTCCGCTTGGAGAGCTTCCGCTTGGAAGAACCATCCATTTTCTGGAGGGGCCCAATGTGGACATATTTGGGCAGTTTGAAGCCCAAAGCCTGGAACAGCTGAATGTGGAAGGGCAGGGTGGACAGCCATTCGTCGCCCCGGACCACATGGGTGGTGCGCATGAGGTGATCGTCCACGGCGTGGGCAAAGTGATAGGTGGGAATGCCGTCGGACTTTAGCAGCACATGGTCGATGTTATTTTCCGTGATGGTCAGCTTGCCCTTCACCAGATCATCAAACTTAAACTGGTTTTCGATGCTGCCGGTAGAGCGGAACCGGAGTACCCAGGGGTTCCCGGCATCCAATTGGGCCTGGATGTCCTCCATGGAACGGTCACGCCAGATGGCGTATTTCCCATAGTAGCCGGTGTTTTCCTTGTTGGCCTCCTGGGTTTCCCGCATGGCGGAAAGCTCCTCCTCGGTGCAGAAGCAGGGATAGGCTTTCCCTTCGCTCACCAGCTTTTTGGCATACACATGGTAGATCCCCGCCCGCTGGCGCTGCCGGTAGGGGCCGTAAATTCCATTGTCACCGTCTATGGTAGCGCCTTCGTCGAAGTGAATGTCATAGTGCTTCAGAGAGTTAATCAGCACCTCCACCGCACCGGGAACCTCCCGCTTGGCGTCGGTATCTTCTACCCGCAGAAACAGCACGCCGCCGCTCTGGTGGGCCATCCGCTCAGAAGTCAATCCCTGTACCAGATTGCCCAGGTGGACAAAGCCGGTGGGGGAGGGGGCCATTCGGGTGACTACGGCTCCTTCGGGGAGATTGCGCGGAGGGAAGCGTTCCTCCAGCATTTCGGGGGTATCGGTGACATCGGGGAACAGAAGCTCAGAAAGCGCTTGATAATCCATAGTTTTCTACCTCTTTGTTTTGAGAATATCTTGTTAGAGTATAGCATACCCAGCCAGAGAAATCAATGAAAAATCTCCTTGCGCTTAAGGCAAAGCTATGGTAAAATATCCGAAAACCAATTCGAAAGAAAGTGTGACTATTATGAGCGAAATCATCACAGAAACCGCCGCCCCCAAAAAGCGGATGCTGTCCGGCATCAAGCCCTCCGGCGACCTGACCTTAGGTTCTTACCTGGGAGCCGTGAAGAACTGGGCGGAACGGGCGGACAGCTATGACTGCTTTTACTTCATGGCGGATATGCACGCCATTACCGTTCGTCAGAACCCCGCCGACCTGCGCCGCCGAACCCTGGAACAGCTGGCACAGTACATCGCCTGCGGTCTGGATCCGGAGAAGAACACCCTGTTCATCCAGTCCCATGTCCACCAGCATGCGGAGCTGGGCTGGGTTTTAAACTGCTACGCCATGTTCGGTGAGCTGAACCGGATGACCCAGTTTAAGGACAAGTCTGCCAAGAACGCCGACAACATCAACGGCGGCCTGTTTACCTATCCCAGCCTGATGGCGGCAGATATCCTGCTCTACCAGCCGGATCTGGTGCCTGTGGGAGAGGATCAGAAGCAGCATGTGGAGCTGACCCACGCCATTGCCCGGCGGTTTAACGGCGTATATGGAGATGTGTTCAAAATCCCCGAACCCTTTGTTCCCAAGGTGGGGGCCCGGATCATGAGCCTGACCAACCCCACCGCCAAAATGTCCAAGTCCGAAAACGAGGACACCGGCCGGGTGCTGCTGATGGATCCTCCTGAGGTGATCATGCGCCAGTTCAAGCGGGCCATTACCGACTCCGACACGGAAAACTGCGTCCGTTACGATAAGGAGAATAAGCCCGGCGTCAGCAACCTCATGACCATTTATTCCGCCGTCACCGGAAAGACCTTCCAGGAGATTGAAGCGGAGTTCGCCGGTCAGGGCTACGGCAAGTTCAAGCCCGCTGTAGGCGAGGCGGTAGTGGAAGCCCTCCGGCCCATCCGGGAGGAAGCATCCAAGCTGATGAAGGACAAGGCGTACCTCGAAAGCGTCTACCGAAACGGTGCGGAAAAGGCCAGCTTCGTGGCGGAGAAGACCCTGCGCAAGGTCTACAAAAAGGTGGGCTTCGTGGCAAGATAATGGAAAAAGGGCACCCCGTAAGCAGCGCTTACGGGGTGCTGTTTATGGATGCGTAATCCGGCTTTCCAAAGCCCCGGATGGAAATGTCGTTGATGAGTAGGTAACGGTAGCACACCCGATCATTCCGATTGCCTTCGATCACCTTGATAAAAGGCCACTTGGTGCCGACTACAATGCCCACATGGTCTGCCCAGCCGGTGCAGTCCCCAAGACGTCGGTTATCCCAATCATAGTAGATGATATCTCCGGGAAGGGGAATGGTGTTATCCCGTTCCTCCCAGCAGCCCAGCTCCTGAAACAGGCCAATCTGCCGCTGACAGCCGCATTCCACAGGGATGATGTCTGTTAGGTTCGCCTGTAAGGCCACGGTGCTGACAAAGGCGGCGCACCAGCTGTCTTCATAGGTGAGGGTATAGTCCATGGGAAGAGAGGGCTGGGAATTGTACCGGTCCACAATAACCCGGTAGCTTCCGTCGGCTTCGTTCAGCCCCAAATAGCTTTCCGCTGTTTTCACCACGGATATTCTGAGGGCTGTTTCTTCTGGACTGACTTTCCAGTAAAAACCCCAGGGCGACAGAAAATAATGGGCAGCCAAAGCGGTGAGAGTCACCACTGCGGCACAGACCCAAGGCAAAACCCTGTTTTTCTTCTTTGTTGCCATGACACACCTCCTATAAAGAAGATGCCATCATTATAGTCATTTATTCGACAAAATGCAACTGCATTTACATAAAGAGATAGAGGGCCAGCGTCAGCAGAGCCGTGTTCTGATCCTCCTTGCAGTCCCCGGCCATGAGCAGCAGAAGCAGCACAATGAGCAGATCCTCCGTGTCAAAATCCCTGGGCAGAAACTGCCGGAAGAATTGAAAGATCCCGGTACCCTGCCTGGGCGGAGAACTGGGACGGGGCGGCTGTTTCGGGGGCGGGCTGGGACGCCTGGGCGGCCTGCTTTGGTTTCCATGGGGCGTTTCCCGGTTTTCGGGAGGGGGTGGGCAGCTGGGCTCCGGGGCCGGCTCCGGTTTCCATTGGGAATGGTTAGGGGCGGACCGTTTGGGTATCTCCGGTTCCGGCATCCGGTTTCGCTGGAAGGTGCCGTCCGGCTGGGGAATATAGCGGTTATACATAGCGTCACCTCCCCGCAAGCATCTGAAGCGCGCCGGAATTTAGAAAACTGGAAGCCAGTCCCGCCATTTTTGCCGCTCGCATGGCCTTCTCCAGCTTGTTGATCCGGTTTTGACTTAAGTATGGACGCAGGGCGCTCAGAAGTGTCTGCTGGTTCCGGTCAACGCCGCTGTTCCGGGCCATTCCGGCGATAGATTGGAGCATTCTGGGGTCCATGGGAAGTGAGGATTCCTGGGGCTGGGGCGGCGGGGACTGGGTGGGCTGGTTCGCGCCCATGGCCTGGGCCATGGACATGATCTGCTGCATCATTTGGGGGTTATTCAGGATCGCACCCAGCTTATCCTCCATTTCGCTCATAGGGATCCCTCCATCTGCTTGAGCAGCGCCTGGACTTCGGGAGAGGAGAGCAGGGCTGACAGACTGTTTTTCGCTGCTTCCATGTTCCCGGTGGAAGCCTGCTTCGCAGCGTTATCCAAAGCGCTTTGATCGGTATTTTGCAGCATAGCAAGAAGCTGCTGCCCTGCCGGGGACTGGGCAAGCTTCCAAATTTCAGACATATTCGGCACATTCGGCATACTCGGATGACCTCCTTAAAAGGTTCTCTTGCCATAGCTTATGCACGAGGCAGAGGAAATGTGCCTGAAAAATATGCCGGAAATCTCCCGGGTACAGATTGATTTTCCCCGAAAAATGGGATATGATGAATAATAAAGTCGAATACGGACAAACTGACGAGGTGAAGACAGTGAAGATACTTGTGCTTTCTGATTCTCATTCCATGCGCAGCTTCATGCGCCGGTGCATCGAGCAGGTGAAGCCGGATGTCATTGTGCATCTGGGGGATTACTTCGAAGACGGCGAGACGATGAAAGAGGAATTTCCCGACGTCCCTTTCTATCAGGTGCCGGGAAACTGTGACCGCTATCGCTGCCCGCCGGATCAGCCGGAAATTCTGGTGGAAACCATCGGCGGGGTGTCCCTTTACCTGACTCACGGCCATCGTCACAGAGTGAAGCTCAGCCTTACCGCCCTCCTGCGGGACGCCAGGGCCTGCCATGCGGATGCCGTCCTCTACGGCCACACCCATGAGGCGGACTGCCGTCAGGAGGACGATGGCCTGTGGGTCCTAAATCCAGGAAGCTGCGGCTATTACGGTGGCAGTGCAGGACTGATGGAAATTCGAGAGGGAAAAATCCTTTCCTGCCGGATCCTGCGGGAGGAGGACCTTGTTTAGCGCAAGGTCAGCAGGAACAGCATTGCCGTAATGAAGCCCAGGGAGGAGACAATGGCGGTGAGAATGTTAATGGCTTTTTCCACAAAGTAGCGGCGATCCGCGCCGCCGGGGTACCTTGGCTGACTGGGGATGTAGAGCGTAAGATTGGCGTGGTTTTCTTTTCGTTTCATGGGAATACCTCCTTATCTTTTCTGCCCCCAGTATACAAGAAGATATGTCCACCAGATTGGACTATTAAGAAATTCGTTTGGGTGCGCCCAAACCCTTGCGTACAGGGAAAAAATATGGTATGATACATTCATCTCGAAAAATTTTGTCCGGAGGGATAGAATGAAAAAATCCGGTAATTTCGCCGAGCCGCAGTCTGGCACGGTGGCCGCTCCGAAGGCGGGCGGCATGAGTGGGTTCAAAACTGTGATGGGGAAGGTCAATTCCGTCATGGATATCATTGGACTCTGGCTATTTCGTCTGCGCAAGATCGTTCTGGCGGCGCCGGTTGTGTACTATGCCCTGAAGCTGGCATCCTACAATATGCAGCACCTTCCGGAGCAGGTGGGCATCAATCTCCAGGTTTCCGGGGAGTTTGCCCAGACAGTCAGCCGTCAACTGGCTGTAATCGGCCCTCTGGGGCTGACCCTTGCGTGTCTGCTTCTGATGTTCTGCTCCAGAAAGGCGATTTACGCCTGGGCGGTCAGCGTTTTCACCCTGACTCTGCCCCTGCTGCTGCTTTTCAGCAATGCCTATCCGTACTGAAAAAGCTTTATGCCTGTCTCCCTTATGAGAGACAGGCATAAATTCTATTTCTATGTCTTGTGAAATTGAATAAAAGACAGCGCCTTCGACAAAATAATATTAGCAATTTATTCAAAAATTCTTCACCAAATCCCATCTGATTATGGTATACTATCCTTACAAGAGGAAGCAATGAGGAAAGCCGATGCCGTGGAAATATCCGCGGATAAGCCGACGGCGGCCCTGTGACACAGTGCTTCGAAAAAAGAGGACATAAGAAATAGAGCAGCGGCTCAACACTTTTTGAGCCGCTGCGTATTTGAGGAAACGAACGCCTCCAGCGAACCGGCTGGAGGCGTTCTTGTCATTGCTCCGGGTGAAGATCCTGAACCATGGTATTCTTGCCAAAGTAAGCAAAAATGTAGCGAATAAAAGAATACACCAGAAACACCGTATCGACAATAGCAATGGCGGTGATCCACTGGGAGGGCATCTGGGGGAACAGCACCAGGATGATGAGGCTGACGAACAGAACCGTGGTGCAGATCTTTCCCGCCATCAGGGCGCCGGGAAGCATTTTTCCCCAATGCAGGTGAATGGCGCCTACAATCAGCTGGAAAAGCTCCTTCACCACAAACAGAATCAGCACTGGCCGCAATACGGGGTACTTCAGGGACAGGCACAGGGTCAGGGTAAACTGGGTGATCTTGTCTGCCACGGGGTCCAGGATCTTGCCCAAGGTGGAGATCATGTTGTATTTTCTGGCGATTTTCCCATCCACCATATCCGTCAGGCAGGACACCGCCATGATGGTGCCGGCTACAAAAAACTGATATCCTTCGGTGGCGTTCAGATAGATGTAGGCGTAGACAGGGAGCAGGACCAGGCGAAACAGGCTGAGCAGGTTGGGGATGGTAAAGATTTCTTTTTTCCAGTCTTTGATAAACATGAGGGCATTCCTCCGCGTAAAGCCAAGGGCATATATTCTTTAATATTGTATTATATACGTATTTTGCGGATTTATCAAGGGTAGAAAAACCAAAACAGGTGAAATTTACAAAAAGGAAATATTTACCGCGTAATTGGCAGATTTGCGGCCAGAGGATATTGCAGTGCCAGATGCTTCCAGGTGTGCTTATCCAGATTCCCGGTCATGGGCAGGCCGCATAAACTCTGGAAGGAGGCCAGAGAATCGGAGGTGATATCGTCCAGGAAGCCGGTATGACTTGGCTCGGATACGCTTTGATAGACGTCGCACAGCACATGAAGCATGGCCTGAGTCAGATGGACATAAGGAGAGTACTCTCCCCGGCAGATCACCTGGTTGGGATTGAGGATGATATTGATCTGCTGGGCGGTTTCCAGAGCGGAAAGGGCAGGCTCATAGGCGGCAAGAATGGTCTTCCAGGTAGCGTGATCGGTAACGCCGGTGACAGGCAGGCCATGACGGCGCTGAAATACGGAAACGGCCCGCATGGTAGAAGGCCCGTAAATGCCGTCCGGAATGACGTGCTCATAGGCATCATTGTTCTGCGCCAGAACCTGGAGCATGGTTTGCAGACTGCGGATAGGTTGACCGATAAAGGAAATAGGTGGTCTCATCGCGGCGCCTCCTGTCTGACGGGATCCTGATTCCCCAGGCTGAGATTACCGCCGGGGAACTGGGTCATGGTTGAGGTTTGGGAATATCGGGAGCGGGGAGTGCCGCCGGTAATCAGACCGTAGGTATAGGGGAACTGCTCGGGATTGCGCCAGGTGCCTTCAATGCCGGAGAACTGGGCATAGATTTCGTTCCAGGTTTCCCCGTTCACGATGCCGGTTTGGGGCAGGCCGAACCGGGCCTGGGCAGCCAGGACGGAATTGCGGGTAGCGGGGCCGAAGATACCATCCACAGTCAGGGGCGGGATCTCGGAGATATAGGCGGAAAGAACGCTGAGCATATATTGCAGGTGCTCCACGGCCACGCCCCGGTCGCCCTGCTGGATGGGATTGGTGTTGGCCCAGGAGTTTACATAAAATCGCTGCCCCTCGCTGCGAAGCTCCGCCATGTTGGTCACAGCAATATAGTAACGGACCAGAGCATACCAGGTGGACTGCCCCACCACACCGTCCACGTCCAGGTCAAAGATTTCCTGGAATGCCCGTACGGCAGCCTCGGTCTGGGCGCCGAAAATCCCGTCTACGGGAGAGATTTTGGGAATCGCCGGATAATTCTGGGAAATGCGATTTAATTCTGTCTGGATGACCACTACGCTGGGGCCGGAGGTGCCCCGTCGGAGCGGGGTGCCCGGATAGGAGGAGGTGATCCCCCGGACGGGGGCGTTTGTCACGATTTCCACGTTCCCATAGTAGCTTCGCAGGATCTGGGGAGCGTTGTAGCCCTGCTGGGCAAGGCTTTGGCTGCCCCATTGGCTCAGGCCTTCGCAGACCGCAGTGGTGCCGTTGCAGAACTTTGCCGCCAGCGGCTCCACAAAGCCGGGACGCCGCAGGTAATTGTTGAACAGGTCATCCACCAGCCGGGCCACATTGGAGAAATAGCTGCGCCCGTTTACAAAAAACTGGTCATAGGCGGTGGAATTGGTGATGTCGAAATCGTAGCCCCGACTGCGATAGAACTCGGTATACACCCGGTTCAGAGCGAAGGAGACGATGGCGATGATGTTGGCCCGGAGGGCGCTTTCCTCCCAGGTGGGGTAAATCTCGCTGGAAGCCACATTTTTTACATAATCCACAAAGTTGACGGTCACATTCTGGGCTGGTGTGTCCGGCGGACCCAGATGCACGGTGATTCGCGCGGGGACATAAGGCGTTACAATGGGCATGAGTCACCTCCTATAGATTCTGGGGAGGCGTGTTGAAGGTTACGTTTTGGTCCCACTGATCGGGGAACTCCGACAGAGGAACCATCTCTAAATTCTGCCATGTAGTGGTGCCCGCGAATACCTGTAAATTTGTGGATTCTACCTGCTCGTAGCCCTGAAGCCGGGCGTAGAGATTGACGGAGGTAAAGGGCGGCTCGGCGCTTTCCGGAGCCTGACTTTCCGATTTGTCCGGAACGGGGATTTCCACGGGAACGATCTGACCGCTCTGGTCGGTCAGCCGCATGGCAATGGCGGTACCATCGGTGGCGGTAATGGTAATGGCAACATTTTTTAAGGGAAATTCGGCGTTGCTGGTATAGGCGCGAACCTGTATGTAGCCTGTAGCAGACAAGCATATCACTCCTTTCACGTTCTCAGATAGTATATGCAGAAGAAAGCCGTCAGGTTACAGAAACCTGATGGCTTCAGGCCGTCGAAAATCCCCTTTGGGGCTTTCCGACGGAAAGGTTGCAGTCTGCCGCGCGCATAATTTGTGCGCCAAAGGCGCACAAATTCCACACTTGCAGCCTGAGAAGTATTTTCTGCCAGGTACACGCCCCGGCAGAAAATGATCTAACTTTATTCGCCGCTGCGGCGGCGAACTAAAGCGAGGCCTTTTTTGACACTCTGAAGCCGTCAGGTTAAAGAAACCTGACGGCTTTTCGTAGATGCTCATAGGAACCCCTGCATCTGGCGGATATTGGCCGTCTCGCAGTCCAGAAGCTTCTGGGAAAGAATGTCCACCTGTTCGTCCTGCCCGGCGTATTGGTGGATATTTTTCAGTCCCTTGATCATGCCCTTCGTATTGCCGTTGATCATCATGCCTGCAATTTTGGAATCGGAGTTCCGACCATTTAGCTTCATCCTCACCATCATGTCGGTCATCATCCGCACGGCCGGGTCGATGTCATCTAAGTCCCATCCCCGCTGGGTGGCGATCTGGTGGGTTTCCGTCTCGATGGAGTCGTACTCATGGAGCTGGGATTCCAGCGCCTTCCGGAGGCCTGGGCGCATGGAAGTGTCCAGCACGCTGCGAATGCCAATCTGTCCCATTTGGGTGGTTTTTAATATGGAGGTCAGAATCTCCTTGCTGTCTTTCATCTTTCATCACCGTAGCTAGTATGCACATTCCAAGGGAAACCATTCATAGAATTAGGAAGAGAAGGAACCTGCGAAATATGGTTAATGTTTCCCTTTTTTGTCAATTGCTGTGTTTCTTTGGAAAGGATGTGACCCATATGTGCGCAATCGCCGGGATCATCGGAACAAAGGCAGACATGAACACCACGGCTGCCATGCTTACCACCATGCACCGTCGTGGGCCGGATGGCAGCGGAATTTGGACAGAGAATGATGTTGCCCTGCTCCATTGCAGACTGTCTATCATCGACCCCCTGGGCGGACAGCAGCCCATGGTTCTTACCTGGGCAGGAGAAACCTACATCCTCGTCTACAACGGGGAGCTTTATAATACAGAGGAACTGCGTCGGGAGCTTCAGGAGAAGGGACATACCTTTTTGGGGCATTCTGACACGGAAGTGCTTCTCCATACCTACGCGGAGTTTGGGGAAGGGTGCGTCAAGAAGCTGAACGGGATTTTTGCGTTTGCCGTCTGGGAGCAGGGGAGAAGACGGCTGTTTATGGCCCGGGACCGGATCGGGGTGAAGCCCCTGTTCTATAAGCTTCATAACGGGGGTCTGCTCTTTGCCTCCGAAATCAAAACCATTCTGACCTATCCGGATGTGAAAGCGAGGCTGGATGAAACCGGGGCTGCCCAAATTATTCTCCTTGGCCCCGGTCGGCTGCCGGGCAGCGGCGTCTTTCAGGACATCCAGGAAATGGAACCGGGGTGCTGCGGCTTCTTTGAAGATGGAGTTTTGACCCTCCGGTGCTACTGGAAGCTAAAAGACCGGGAGCACCGGGACAGCTTTGAGGAGACGGTGGAATGCGTCCGGTATCTGGTGCAGGATGCCATTTTACGGCAAATGGTTTCCGATGTGCCCATCGGGACATTACTCTCCGGGGGCCTGGACTCCAGTATCATCACCGCTGTCTGCGCCAGGGAGATGGAGAAGCGGGGAGAAAGGCTGAAAACCTTCTCCGTGGACTATCAGAATAATGACCGGTATTTTCAGGCGAATAAATTCCAGCCAAACTCTGACAATGCGTATATCAAGATCATGATGGACGCCCTGGACACGGACCACCGCTGGACGGTGCTGTCTCCGGAGGACCTGGATCGTGCCCTGGAGGACGCCACCATTGCCCGGGACCTGCCCGGTATGGCGGACGTGGATTTTTCCCTGCTGGCTTTTTGCGGGGAGATAAGGCAGGACGTGAAGGTCGCTCTGTCCGGAGAGTGCGCCGATGAGATTTTCGGCGGCTATCCCTGGTACCGGGACCCGGAGGTGCGGGCGAGAGAAGGCTTTCCCTGGGCCCAGAATACCGCCCAGCGGTGTGCCATTTTGTCCCCGGCAGTCAGAATCGACGGGGAAGCCTTCGTCATGGACGCCTACAACAAAACCTGCCGGGAAAGCGACATCCTCCCGGGAACCGGGGCGATTGACCGCCGGATGAAGGAAATGGTGAATCTGAATTTTAACTGGTTTATGCAGACGTTGCTTGACCGGAAGGACCGGATGAGTATGTACGCTTCCCTGGAGGTCCGGGTGCCCTTCTGTGATTACCGGATCGCGGAATATCTGTACAGTGTTCCCTGGGAATTTAAGGACTATCAAGGGAAGGAGAAGGGACTGCTGCGGCAGGCGGTGGCGGGGCTGCTGCCCAAGGAAATCCTGGAGCGGAAGAAAAGTCCCTATCCCAAAACCTTCGACCCCCGCTATGGGCAGCTAATGCAGAAACGGCTGGAGATTCTGTTGGAAGATAACACGGCACCCATCTGGCATCTTCTCAGCCGGGAAGCGGTAAAGAATATGCTGACAGCGCAAACCCAGTGGCCCTGGTACGGTCAGCTCATGCGGACGCCTCAGACCATGGCCTATCTGTGCCAGATCGATTTCTGGCTTCGGCATAACAACGTAGAATTTTGTTTTTAAGGAAGAGACACCCCTGCAATCCGGCGGATTGCAGGGGTGTAAAAATCAAGGATTCTGCTTTTTCCTGATCATACCGCACACAATGAGAATCGCTCCGATACAGATGCCGGACAGCAGAACGATGAGGGATATATTCGCGTTGAAGGTTTCCCAGCCCCAGAAACTGAAATCGGCATTGCGCAGGCCCGGAACATTGTCCGAGAGAATCCAGTTTTCGATGTCGTTGACAAAGGCAGCCATGGCCGTGCATTCGATGACACTGAATCCGGCTCTGACCAGCCCATTTACTTTGAGATAGCGAATGGTCAGGAACAGGAGCCAGGCAAAGCCGGAAAACACCAGAGCATTGAGCATGGCGGGATGCCAATACGCATTATTTTTCACATAGAAGCCAATGGCAATCAGCAGGATAAAAAGAAGCGCCGTATCCGTGGCCATGGTGAAAAGGCCCTTGCGTCCATGAATCACAGGACAGCTGTCAAACTGACCAAGCACAAAGGGGGTAAAGAATACAGACAGCCCAAACAGCACCGAAAATGCTGCAATCCAGAACCAGTGTCCGCCGCTGTACAGGCAGCAGGTCAGCAGCAGGAGAAGCAGACTGACCGTAAAGCTTCCCAGGGTCGCAAGTCCCCGTTTTCGATTCACCATCAAGGGAACCACAATCAGGGAGGCTGTCACCAGCAGGGCGGTGAGCACGATAAAGAACCAGTCCAGGGAATGCCCGGTGGCCAGATTGACAATCAGGCATACAACAACGGGAATCATCAGAACCCCCGCAATGCAGCTTCCAACGGTAAAGGCCGTACGGCGGAAGCGGCTGGCCTGGTGGCCGATAATCTCCTTTTGCTCCAAATGGAGGCGTTCCTCAAATTCCGTATCGCGCAGGGCGGCCAGCTTTTTTTGGCAGTCCCCGCACTCGCCCAAATGGGTTTCCACCAGCTCTCTGCTGGCGGCGCTGCAAACCTTGTCGGCATACAGAGGCAGCAGATCCTGAACGATTTCGCAAGATTGTTTCATGATTTGTCCATCCTTTCCTGAATCTTTATTTTGGCGCGATGATAGGTCACTCTGGCCCAGTTTTCCGTTTTGCCGAAAATGCTGCCAATCTGCCGGAAGGTCAGCTC
Organism: Clostridiales bacterium UBA7044; assembly: GCA_002493965.1. GTDB lineage: Bacteria > Bacillota > Clostridia > Oscillospirales > Oscillospiraceae > Faecousia. Next base: position 67,757 of record DLAP01000048.1, on the reverse strand, counting down.
TCCGAAGACCCGAAGCTGAAAAACCTCCTTATAGGGTTCCTCCAGGGTATGCAGGAGCATATGGATTCGGAAGGAGGTGTCCGATCGCAGTACGGCCTCCTCCGGGCCGGGATCACCGGCCAAAGCCTCGGCATCCAATTCGGCGCCATGCCGGCTTTTTCGCAGTTCGTCATAGTATAGATTCCGTGCGATGGCGCACAGCCAGGTGAATATGTCCGATTCCTTTCGATAGCCGTTCAGGGACGTAAAGGCCTTGAAAAAGGTATTCTGGGTAATTTCCTCGGCCAGGGTACGGTTCCCGGAAAGGGACATGACATAGGAGTATACCTTCATGTAGTAGGCATGGTAAAGCTTTTCAAAGTCCATGAGGCTTCTCATCACCACCTTTTTTGAATTCGTGGGTTAGACGGACGAAACCAGGATTCGTTACAAAAAAGGCACCGGGAAACGAAAAATTTTCCCGGTGCCGGAAAGATATGCTGTTTGAGAAAGGTTACAGGCTGGCAAGCCCGGCGTCTACCAGCTTTTGCAGGCTCATGAGAATGCCAAGCTTGGCGTGAAGCCAGGTCAGGCCTCCCTGGAAATACACGGCATAGGGAGGACGGATGGGGCCGTCGGCGGAAAGCTCCATGGTGCTGCCCTGGACGAAGGCCCCGGCGGCCATAATGACCTTGTCGTCATAGCCGGGCATATCGGAAGGGTAGGGGGTGGCGAAGGAATCCACCGGCGCGGCGGTCTGAATGCCCTTGCAGAAGGCAACCATAGCCTCTTCGCTGCCCAGTTCCACCGCCTGAATGATATCGTGGCGGCTCTCGGAGGCGTTGGGGAAGCAGGGGAAGCCCAAAGGCTCATAGAGATTGGCGGCGAAAATCGCGCCCTTTTCCGCGCTGGCCACCACAGTGGGGGACAGGAAGAAGCCCTGATAGAGGGCGGGCATCAGTCCCAGGTTGGCGCCCACCTCCTGGCCCAGGCCGGGGGCGGACAGGCGGTAAGCGCACCGGTCCACGCATTTCTTCGTGCCCACAATATATCCGCCGATGGGGGCCAGGCCGCCGCCGGGGTTCTTAATGAGAGACCCCACGGTCATATCCGCGCCTACGTCCGAGGGCTCCATGGTTTCCACAAACTCGCCGTAACAGTTGTCCACCATCACCAGCACATCGGGCTTCACGTTCTTGCAGAAGGCGATCAATTCCCCAATCTGGGAGACAGAGAAGGTGGGGCGGGTGGCGTAGCCCTTGGAGCGCTGAATGGTGATGAGCTTGGTTTTCGGCCCGATGGCCTTGCGGATATTCTCATAGTCGAAGCTTCCGTCGGGAAGCAGATCCACCTGGCGGTAGGTTACGCCGTATTCTTTCAGGGAGCAGGGACTTTCCCGAATGCCGATGACCTCCTGTAGGGTGTCGTAGGGAAGCCCTACGGGAGACAGCAGTTCATCCCCGGGCAGGAGGTTGGCACTGAGGGCAACCGTCAGGGCGTGGGTGCCGCAGGTGATCTGGGGCCGCACCAGGGCCGCTTCCGTGTGAAACGCATCGGCGTATACCTTCTCTAAGGTGTCCCGGCCAAAGTCGTCGTAGCCGTAGCCGGTGGTGGCGGCAAAGCATCCGGCGGACACCTTGTTCTTCTGCATGGCCCTAACCACCTTGGCCTGGTTATACTCCGCAATCTGGTCGATGGCGGAAAAACGTTCTTTCAGGTGCTCCAGGGTTCTTTCCCCATAGGCGTATACCGCAGGGGAGATGCCCATGGTCTGATACAATTCCAGCAGCTGCTCCATTTTCTGTGCCTTTCTTTCCATAAACCGCTTTTTCCATATTTTATCCTTTGGATTATACAAAATCCCGCCCCGGATGTCAAGGCCGGGGCGGAAATGGTTTGCATATACTGACTTAGTCTCTCCGCCGGCGTCCGCCGAAGAGGGTCAGGAGCCGGAGAAGCTGGGCTAAAGACACCGCCGTGGCGGCCACATAGGTCAGGGCCGCCGCCGTCAGAGTCTTCCTTGCGCCCTTCTGTTCTTCCTCGGTCAGCAGGCCAACCGATTCAATGGCTTCCATAGCCCGGCGGCTGGCGTTAAACTCTACCGGCAGGGTCACAAGCTGGAAAATAAGGGAAAGTCCAAAGCAGGCAATCCCCAAATAAATCAGGGTGTCCCCAAAGTAGCTGAAGGAATAGAGAACCAGTCCCAGGAGAATCAGGGGCATGGCCAGTTTGGAGCCAAAACTTGTGACGGGGATAATTGCAGCGCGAAGCTTGATGGGGGCATAACCTGTGGCGTACTGGACGGCGTGCCCCGCCTCGTGGCAGGCAACACCAATGGCGGCGGTGGAAGTGTTGTTGTAAACCCCGTCAGACAGACGGATAACGTTGGACCTGGGATCATAGTGATCCGTCAGGTTCCCGCTGACCCGTTCGATCCGCACCCCGGAAACGCCCCCGGCGGAAAGCACTCGCTGGGCAGCCTCCGCCCCAGTGAGACGCCGCATGGAATATTGGGTGGAATATTTTTGAAAGGTGGAATTGACATTGGCGCTGGCCCAGAGGGAGAGCAGAATGCAGGGCAGCACCAGCACAACATAGGTCCAGTCAAACCCATAATAATATGGCATAGAGGATTCCTCCGTTTTTCTTCAAATATATTGTTTTCATTATACCCCCTTGGCGGGAGAATAGCAAGTCCGGCAGGGAAGGGGAAACGTAAGTTTTTTGTAAACTTTTCTTCGCTTCATCCGATCGTATGAAATCACAAATGTTCACAATTTGTTCATACTGCGCCACCTCCGGACTGGTATACTGTAAGAAAACTGAAAAAGAAACGAAGTGAAAAAATGAAGGATCCGTATAAAAGACGATATCTTTATCTGATGCTGGCGATTTTCGGCGGTATCAGCCTGAGCATTCTGGTGTTTTTCGCTCTGTTCCGGTTCCAGGGACTGGGACAGGCCATTGACGCTCTGGGGGAGCTGCTGGCGCCCTTCATTTACGGCGGCGTGTTTGCCTATCTGCTGCGCCCCATGTGCAACGTTTTTGAAAGAATCTTTGGGCAGTATCTTCCCCCAAAGCTGAGAAAAGCGGCTCCTTCTCTGGCTGTTGGACTGAGCCTGGTTGCGGGTATTCTGATTGTCTACGTTCTGATTATCATGATTGTGCCCCAGTTATACAGCAGTATTCGCTCCCTTTGGGATTCACTGCCGGACAAGGTCAACCGGTTTCTGACCTGGGCAAGAGAGCGGTTCGGCGAGGACGAGGTGCTGTTAAAGCTTTTCAATGACGCGTATAGCTACCTCTACTCTTCTGTGGAGCACTGGGCGGACAATACCCTGGCACCCTATTTGACGAGTCTTCTGAATATTGTCACCGGCGTGGGTACGGGGCTGTATAAGGTGGCGAAGTTCCTGTATAATATGCTGATCGGTCTGATCGTTGCCGTATATTTGCTGGCCGGACGGAAAAAGCTGGCCCGTCAGGCGGTGCTGATCGTCCGCAGCACGCTCAAACCCAAATGGGCGGAAGCGGTACTGAATGAAGTTGCCTTCATGGATCGAATGTTCGGTGGGTTTATTGACGGGAAAATTCTGGATTCCGCCATTATTGGCGTCCTGTGCTACATCGGCTGTGCGATTTTCCGGTTCCCCAGCGCCCTGCTGGTGTCTGCCATCGTGGGTATTACCAATGTGATTCCTTTCTTTGGCCCCTTCATCGGGGGCGTTCCGGCGACGCTGCTGATTATGATCGACAACCCTATCAAGGGATTGTGGTTCATCGTTTTCATTTTGGCCCTGCAGCAGCTGGACGGAAACCTGATCGGCCCGGCTATTCTGGGGGACCGGACCGGCCTTTCCAGCTTCTGGGTGCTCTTTGCCATTATCCTGTGCGGTGGCCTGTGGGGCATCGTGGGCATGGTGGTCTGCGTGCCTGCCTTTGCGGTGCTGTTTGACATCATCAAGAAGCTGGTCCGCCGGGGTCTTGAACGCAAGGATCAGATCGAACTGTGGGAGCAGTACAAGGCAGATTTCCCGGACGAGGTTTCGAAGGGGAAAAAATAGTTTCCATCCGCCGCACCTGTCTGCGGCGGAGCTTTTTTGGAATAAATAAGGGTAGCAATTCACGGCAGATTATGATATACTGAACGAAAGAATCCATTCACCTATGACTGACAGGAGAGAGCTATGAATTACGCGGAAATTAAAAACTGTGATATTGCCAATGGCCCCGGTGTCCGGGTCAGCCTGTTCGTTTCCGGCTGCACCCATCACTGCCCCGGCTGCTTCAATGAGGTCGCTTGGGATTTTGGCTACGGGATGCCCTTTACCCAGGAGACGATCGATACCATCATCGAAATGCTGCGCCCGGACTATATCCGGGGTCTGACCCTGCTGGGCGGCGAGCCCTTTGAGCCTCAGAACCAGGGGGCGATCGTGGAACTGCTGCGGCAAATCAAGCGGGAGCTGCCAAAGAAAAGCATTTGGGCGTTTTCTGGCTACCTCTTTGACCGGGATATCCTCTCTGGCCGCCTGGGAGATACCCGAGAATATGTAAGCTATCTGGATGTGCTGGTGGACGGCCCCTTTGTGGAAGCAAAGAAGAACCTGTCTCTCCGGTTCCGTGGGTCGGAAAATCAGCGCTTAATTGATGTGCCTGCTTCCCTTGCTGCCGGGAAAGTCGTTCTCTGGCAGGACTGGCAGGGCGAAAAGAGAGGAATGGTGTAAAATGGGGGAAATCCGTGTTAAGCGATTAAGGGCTGGGGCGGTGCTCCCCACCTATGGCAGCACCGGTGCTGCCGGCGCTGACCTCTACGCCTGCCTTACTCAGGATGTGACCATCCTTCCCGGAGAGACTGCCTTTATCCCCACGGGAATCGCCGTAGAGATTCCGGAAAACTGCGCGGGCCTTATCTATGCCCGCAGCGGTCTTGCCTGCAAAAAGGGTCTGGCGCCCGCCAACAAGGTGGGGGTCATTGACAGCGACTACCGGGGAGAAATCCTGGTCGCGCTCCACAACCATGGGGCAGAGAGCCGCACCATCGCAAACGCAGAGCGGATTGCTCAGATGCTCATTACCCCGGTGCTGACCCCGGCTTATGTGGAAGCAGAAAGCCTGCCCGATACGGAAAGAAGCGGCGGCGGGTTTGGCTCCACCGGAAAGTAAAGTGATTTGGCCATCGGCGCAAGCCGGTGGCCATGATATTTTAACCGCAGAGTTTCGTCTGTTCCTCCGCAACGGACTGCTCACAGGACCGCATGGCGAGGATGGTTTTCTCCATCAGTTCCTCCAGTGTCCAGCCCAGCCGCTCCGCGCCGGTCTGGATCACATCCCGGGAGCATCCGGCGGCGAACTTCTTGTCCTTGAATTTCTTTTTCAGGGAGGAAACCTCCATGTCCATCACGCTTTTGCTGGGACGCATCCGGGCAGCTGCGCCGATGAGGCCGGTCAGTTCATCCACGGCAAAGAGAATCTTCTCCATGATGTGCTCCGGCTCCACGTCGCTGCACAGACCGTAGCCATGGGAGCAAATGGCATGAACCATTTCCGGACTGGCGCTGATTTCAGCCAGCAGCTCCGGGGCTTTTTTACAGTGCTCCGCCGGGTACTGCTCAAAATCCACATCGTGCAGGAGACCACACAGGCCCCAGAAGTCCACGTCTTCGCCCATTTCGCCTGCGAACCAGCGCATGACGCCCTCCACTGTCAGGGCGTGGAGAATGTGGAAGGGCTCCTTGTTATATTTTTGCAGCAGATAAAGTGCCTGTTCTCTTTCCATTTATGTTTCCTCCTGAAAAGTTTTTCCTCTATTTTATCCACAGTGGATGTATTTGTCAACTGCCGGTTTTTCACGGACTTTCACAAGATTCCGGTAGATTTTTCCCCGAATCTGTGGTACTGTATAGACAGAAGGGGGAATGATTCATGACGAATATGCTGGACTATCTTACCTGGCGGGGAGACCTGACCTTTACCCAGGATCCGGCGAACTGTGTGGACGCGCTTGTATTCTCCGCCCTTTCCTACATCCGATACGCGGGGGCGCTGGAAACAGACTCATACGCCGCTGTGACCTTGAAGGAGGCGGCGGAGGAGCTCCTGAACCGGGAGGATCTGGAACTGCGGTGCCGCAGCGAAAACCATTTGGAGCTGCTCCACAGGACGGCCCAAAGTCGCCGGTTTGGCAGCGCCCGGTTGTGTATGTACCGGGATTATCTGACACCGGAGCAGGAGACCCAGTTTGCCGCCGTGACCTTCCTTCTGGATGACGGTACCATGTTCCTGGCTTTCCGGGGTACGGATGGCACATTGGTCGGGTGGAAGGAGGACTTCAATATGTCCTTCCGGCAGGTGGTGCCAGCCCAGCTTTTGGCGGAGCAGTATACGAAAGAGGTGGCGGATGCCTATGCGCTGCCCATGTATCTGGGGGGCCATTCCAAAGGCGGAAACCTTGCGGTATTTGCCGCGGCCAAAAGCGACCCCGCCCTGCAAAAACGGATTGTGGGGGTCTACAACAACGACGGTCCCGGCTTTACCGGCTATCTGATGGGGGCCCCGGGGTATCTTGCCATGGTGCCCAGAATCAGAACCTATGTGCCCCAATCCTCCGTGGTTGGGATGCTGATGGAGCACGAGGAGCCTTATACGGTGATCCGGAGCAAGTCCGTAGGGATCATGCAGCACGACCCCTATTCCTGGGAAGTGGTTGGTCCCGGCTTCGTTCCCGTTCCAAAAATCACCCAAAGTTCCATATTCCTGGATGCCACCATCAAAGCCTGGTGCGCGGAAATGACCGACCAGGAGCGCAACCAGATCGTGGACGCCATGTACCAGATTCTCAGCGCCGAGGGCGTGGAGAAGGTGTCGGACATTTTCCAGCCCAAATATATTCCGTCCTACATCAAGGCCATCGGCGAAGACGAAGCCCTGAGAAAGGAACTGTCCTCCAAACTGGCAGCGCTGTTTGACGCGGCGAAATCGGCCAGAGGAAAGCTGGAGGGAAAACCGAAATCCACGGAAGAACCAAAGGAATCTCCGAACTTAGCATGAAAGAAAACCAGCGAGGAATCCCCTCGCTGGTTTTATGGTATGGCAGAAAATGGAAGCTGGGATTTTTCTCAGATGGCATCCTTCCCCAGAAGCTTTTCCAGCGCTGCCAGCTTCAGACAGACGCACAGAACACCCATGGCCTTTTCCAGCTCTTCCACGGGGGGCAGGCTGGGCGCGATCCGCAGGTTGCGGTCCTGGGGGTCGAAGCGATAGGGGAAGGAAGCGCCGGCGTTCGTCAGGGTCACGCCCGCTTCCTTGCACAGGGTCCAGACACGCTTGGCGGTGCCGGGCATGGCGTCCAGGCTGACAAAGTAGCCGCCCTTGGGATCCGTCCAGCTGGCAAAGCCCAGGGGCCGGATTTCCCGGTTCAGGTAATCCGCCACCACCCGGAATTTGGGGGCCATCACGGAGGCGTGGAGCTTCATGATTTCCAGGGTGTGGGCCTTGTTTTGCAGGTACTTCACGTGGCGCAGCTGGTTGACCTTATCGTAGGAGATCATCTGCACGCCGAAGATACCGGTGAAGTACTCGATGTTCGCCTCGCTTGCCGCCATGCAGGAGATGCCGCCGCCGGCAAAGGTGATCTTGGAGGTGGAAGCAAACTCGAAGACCATATCCGGATTCCCGGCTTTCTCGCACAGAGTGAGAATATCCGGGAAGGGGGTGTAATCTCCCTCAAATTCATGGAGGCTGTAGGCATTGTCCCAGATGATGGAGAAATCCGGGGCGGCAGGCTTCAGGTTTGCAAACCGGGCGATGGTCTCGTCACTGAAGGTGATGCCCGTGGGGTTACTGAACTTGGGAACCACCCAGATCATCTTCACCTGGGGATCCTTCACATATTCCTCCACCATGTCCATATCCGGGCCGGTTTCCGTCATGGGAATATAGATCAGCTCCGCACCGTAAAATTCACCGATCTGAAAATGCCGGTCGTAGCCGGGAGCGGGGCAGAGGAACTTTACCGTTTCCTCCTTGCACCAGGGGCGGTCGCTGTGTAATAGGCCGTGGGTATAGGCACGGGAGACGATGTCGAACATCATATTCAGGGAAGCCGCGCCGCCAACGAAGACCTGGCCGGGCTTGCAGTTCAGAATATCCGCCCAATAGGCCCGGGCGCAGGGGAGACCTGCCAGTTCGCCGTAGTTTCGGGCGTCGATGCTGCCGTCAAAGCAGTCCTCCGGGGTTTGAAGAGTCGTCAGGATATCGCTGACCAGGTCCAGCTGCTTCTTGGCGGGCTTACCCCGGGCCATGTTCAGGTTCAGCCCCTGGGCTTTCCAGTGGGCGTACGCTTCCAGTTCCTTCTGATATTCTGCCTCCAGCTGAGGCTTGGTCATGCAAGAATAGGGGGCCATATCTATCATCCTTTCGGGAAATTCGTAGCTTTACTAGGCGTATTATATGACTGAAGAAGGAAAAATGCAATATCCAAATAGTTAAAAATTCATTTTGGAGACGTTTTTGGAAGGAAATCGGAGATTTGTACAAAAGAAGGGATGGAATTGGACCTTTTTTGCACAGTTTCACTTCTTGCAATTTCCATAAATGTCTAATACAATCTTAGTATATATTGCTGAAAATCTTGTGCTTTCTACCCCAAAGAAAGGGCTTTCCCGGGAGATTCTGTATATTTTCGGAGAAAACCTGTCCTGCAAAGGATTTGTATTTATCTTTCATATTTTGAAAAGGAATGATTACTATGAGTGAGATCCTGAATGTCCCTGAGATCTTTGGCAGCGATGTGTTTAATGAGGCGACTATGCGGGAGCGCCTGCCGGAGCATACTTACAGTGGATGGAAGAACTGCATTGCCACAGGGCAGCAGCTTCCCTTGGATGTTGCCAACGAAATTGCGGAGGCCATGAAGCTGTGGGCTATCGAGAAGGGGGCTACCCACTATACCCACTGGTTCCAGCCCATGACCGGAATCACTGCGGAAAAGCACGATTCCTTCATTACGCCCACGGGAGACGGCCGGGTGATCATGGAGTTTTCCGGCAAGGAACTGGTTCGGGGGGAACCGGACGCTTCTTCCTTTCCCTCCGGCGGCCTGCGGGCAACCTTTGAAGCCAGAGGCTACACCGCCTGGGATCCTACGGCCTGTGCCTTTGTCCGGGACGGAAGTTTGTATATTCCCACCTGCTTCTTCTCCTATAACGGGGAATCCCTGGATAAGAAAACCCCATTGCTTCGCTCCATGGACGAGGTTTCCCGGGAGGCGGTTCGGATTCTGCGCTTGTTCGGCGACAGAGAAACCAAACGGGTGGTTGCCAACGTGGGCGCGGAGCAGGAGTATTTTCTGCTTCCCAAGGACCTGTATGCCCAGCGGGAGGATTTACGTCTCACCGGCCGCACCCTGTTCGGCGCTCAGCCGCCTAAGGGTCAGGAACTGGATGATCACTACTTTGGCACCATCCGTACCCGGGTGGCTTCTTTCATGCGGGACCTGGATGAGCAGCTTTGGCGGCTGGGCATCCCCAGCAAGACCAAGCACAACGAGGGCGCGCCCTGTCAGCATGAGATGGCGCCCATTTACTCCGACGTGAACAAAGCCTGTGACGACAACCAGATTACCATGGCCATTATGAAAAAGTGCGCTGCCAAACACAACCTGGTGTGCCTGCTCCATGAAAAGCCCTTTGCCGGGGTGGCCGGTTCCGGCAAGCACAACAACTGGTCCCTCTCCACGGACAGTGGAAAGAATCTGTTCAGCCCCGGAAAGACCCCCAGACAGAATGCCCAGTTTCTGGTATTCCTGGCCGCCTTTATCGCCGGTGTAGACGAATATCAGGATTTCCTCCGCTGCACCGTAGCGACAGCCAACAATGACCACCGCCTGGGGGCCAGCGAAGCGCCTCCCGCCATCCTTTCCATTTTTCTGGGGGATGAACTCAGCGCCATTATCCAGTCCATTATCGACGGCACCAACTACACCCAGCCGGAAAAGAGTATGCTCCGCATTGGCGTGGACGTGCTGCCCGCCATTCCCAAGGACACCACCGATCGGAACCGGACCAGCCCCCTGGCTTTCACTGGCAACAAATTTGAGTTCCGGATGCTGGGTTCCTCCCAGTCCATCGCCGGGCCGAATATTGCCCTCAATACCATCATGGCGGAGGAACTGGGGAAATTTGCGGATGTGCTGGAAAAAGCGGAGGACTTTGATACCACTCTGCAAACCCTGGTCTGCAAGACTCTCACCGAGCACAGCCGCATCATTTTCGGCGGCAACGGCTACAGTGAAGCGTGGAAGGAAGAGGCGGAAAGACGGGGCCTGAGCAATTACCCCTCCGCCGCCGAAGCCCTTCCCACCTATATCCAGCCGAAAAACATTGACCTGGTGACCCGGCATGGGATTTATACGGAATCGGAGTTTCATGCCCGGTACATCATCCACCTGGAAAGCTACAATAAGATCGTCAACATTGAAGCCAGGACCATGGTGGACATGGCACAGCACCAGATCCTTCCCGCGGCCCTTCACTACACCCACGCCCTGTGTGATACGGTGGGCGCCAAGGGCAAGATTGGCGCGGCCTGCAAGGCGGAGAGCACCATGATCGCGGACCTTTCCACCCATACGGACGCCCTGTACGACGCCATTTACGACCTGAAAAAGGCCCTGACCTGTGTGCCCAAGGATCCGGCCAGCGCCGCCCGGTACTACCACGATATCATTACGGCGGGCATGACCAGCCTGCGGACGGAAGCAGACATCCTGGAAACCCTCACCGACAAAGCCTACTGGCCCTATCCCACCTATTCCGATCTGCTGTTCTATTAAGGCAACACCGCACAATGGGAACTTCGGCTTTCGTCGGATCTTTTGCTCCATCTGTGCAGTTCGAAAAGTGGGAAATACATCCAGTATTCCCGCACTTTCCAAACTTTCATCTGAGACAAAATCTATCGCCGAAAGCTCTCGCCCCATTATGCGGTGTTGCCTTAAGAAATGGGTCACATGATAAAGGAGAAATTTCTATGGAAACCATAAAGACAGTCTATTATGAAAAGCGTGCCCAGGTGCTGATGAAGAACCTCCGCAGCCGCCGCTTTGATGCCTGGTACTGCGAAACTCGGGAGGACGCCCTCCGCCAGGCGCTGAGCCTGATTCCGGAGGGGGCGTCCGTCGGCTGGGGCGGCTGTGCCAGTGCCGAGGAAATCGGCCTGGTTGACGCCGTCCGTAAGGGAAATTACCATCCCATCGACCGGGACACGGCAGACTCCCCGGAAGAAAAGACCAAAATCATGAAGAAAACCCTGCTGGCGGATGTGTTTCTCACCGGCACCAACGCCCTGAGCCTGGACGGGGAACTGGTGAATATCGACGGTACCGGCAACCGGGTGGCCGCCATTGTATATGGCCCGGAATCCGTGATTGTGATTGCGGGAATGAATAAGGTGTGTGCCACCCTGGAGGACGCCGTGACTCGGGCAAGAACCGTAGCCGCCCCCATGAATGCCCAGCGCTTCCCGGTTCAGACGCCCTGCAAAGTGACGGGAACCTGCGCTGACTGCAAAAGTCCAGACTGCATCTGCAATCAGATTCTCATAACCAGAAACTGCAAGCCGGCGGGACGAATCAAGGTAATCCTGGTAGGGGAGGACCTTGGTTTTTAAAGCGGAGACCAATTTGGCAAATTCCCCTTGTGGGAGCGGCCTTTCTGTGGTATAGTATAGAAAACGGTTTCGGAGGAACGAACCCATGTTTCAAAAGCTTTGTGACCTGGCGCGGAAGCACTGGGATATTGTTACCTATTTGTTTTTTGGGGTGCTTACCACGGTGGTCAACTACCTCATTTATCTTCCTGTCTATAATCTGCTCCACTTTCCGGCATCCGCCAGCAATGCCATTGCCTGGGTGGCGGCGGTAGCGTTTGCCTATCTGACCAATAAGCCCTTCGTATTCCAGAGCCACGACTGGTCCGCAGAGACCGTGATCCCGGAACTTCTGAAATTTGTAAGCTGCCGCTTGGGTTCCGGGCTTCTGGAAACGGGGATTCTGCTTGTCACCGTGGATTTGCTCCACTGGAACGGCAATCTCTGGAAGCTGATTACCAGTGTGCTGGTGGTCATACTCAACTACATTGCCAGTAAGCTGGTGGTATTTACAAAGGGGAGGCGGCAAGATGAATCGGGAGAATAAACGCAGGCAGTACGAAAAGGGCTACTATAAGAACCACGCCTGTGACGAATCCTTTACCTGCAAAAACTGCGGCCGGCTAGTGGTGCCTGCTGGAGCGGGCAGCGACCATCGGAACCACTGCCCCAACTGCCTATGCAGCCTTCATGTGGACATTGAGCCTGGGGATCGGGAGAATGACTGCGGCGGCATCATGGAGCCAGTGGCGGTCTGGGTCCGGGGAAAAGGGGAGTGGGCCATCATTCACCGCTGCCGCCGGTGCGGCCAGTTTAACTCCAACCGGGTTCTGGCAGACGACAACCCCATGAAGCTCATGTCCATTGCCCTGAAACCTTTGACCAACCCGCCTTTCCCCCTGGAGCGGATCGAGGAGATGACCGCTCTTATGGGCGGGGAGGGAGAACTGCCCGAAGCCTACCGGGATAAACGGGAGGAAGAATGACGTTCTCTTTAGGATCGTTTACAATTTCGCAATAAAAAGTTTTATCTTCGTTCAGACCCGTGCGGTATACTGCTTCCCATACTGAAGGAGGAAAAAGGAATGGTGTGTGTGAAGCATCCGAAGCCGGAAGTGGATATCCGCAATTTCCGCCTGAATAAGCTGTGTACGCCGGAGTATCGCCATTTTCTGTGGCTCCTTTTCTGGCTCGTATATCTCGTGCGATATCGTATATTGGAAAGTTTGACCCCGGCGGTGGGCTATACGGTAATTCACTGCGCCCTGGACGACCACATTCCCTTCTGCGAGTGGTTCCTGATTTTTTACGCCAGCTGGTATGTGGCGATTGTGGGAATGCACCTGTATACGGCCATTTTTGATGTAGATACCTGCAAGCGGTATACGAAATATCTGGTGATCGCGATGTCCATTTCCACCATCACGATCCTGCTGTTTCCTACCTGCCAGGAGCTTCGCCCGGAGGCATTCCCCAGGGATAATTTCCTGACAAAAGTGATGGGATTCATTTATACCGTGGATGATAACTGCGGTGTGTTCCCATCGGAGCACGTGATTGGCGCCTTTGCGGTTCTGGCGGCAGCGATGCACTGCAAGTCCATCCGCTCCCCATGGACGCGGGCAGCCATTGGGGTGCTGGTGATGCTCATTGCCCTGTCTACGGTTTTTGTCAAGCAGCATTCCGTCCTGGACGGCCTGGGCGCTCTTCCGGTCTGCGCGGTTGCTTACTACTTTTCTTTCACAAGAAAACGCTCTGCAAGCTAGGCAGAGCGTTTTTCCTTGCAATGCGGCGAATTTTCTGCTAGGATAGGGGAAAACGATAAAGAGGTATATATGGATATTTTATACATGGATGAAGACATCCTGGTTTGTATCAAGCCTGCCCGGGTTCTTTCCACCGATGAACCGGGGGGCCTTCCGGATTTACTGCGGGAGGAACTCCAGGATCCCAAAGCTGATATCCGCACCGTCCACCGGCTGGACCGGGTGGTCAGCGGCGTGATGGTGCTGGCGAGGAATGGGGCGGCCGCTTCTGAGTTGTCCAGGCAAATTCGGGAGGATGGTTTTTCCAAGGAATATCTGGCAGTTCTTCACGGCTGTCCGGATATGGAACAGGGAACCCTCTGTGACCTCCTGTATCGGGACAAGGCCCGCCGGATGACCATGGTGGCGAAGGAAGCGGGAAAGGGCGTACAGAAAGCGGTGCTGGATTACGAGGTGGTTTGCAAGGTCCGGGATATGTCCCGGGTGCGGATCCGCCTGCACACGGGCAGAACCCATCAAATCCGTGTCCAGTTTGCCAGCCGGGGAATGCCCCTGGTAGGGGAGCGGAAGTATGCGGTGCTGGAGGATGACTGCGAGATTGCCCTTTGGTCTTACAAAATCGGATTTACCCATCCAACTACCGGAGAGAAAATGGAGTTTACGAGGGAGCCGCCGGAAAATTATCCCTGGACGGTTTGCTGACAGAAAGGAGGGCCGCCGCAGAGATGGATCTGCGGCGGCTTATACTATGTAATTTGCTTATGCCGGTAGGTCCGGTACATGGCCGGTACCAGAATCAAGCTCAAAATGCAGTACAGCAGGAGGCAGACGGGCAAAGCACCGACTACCTTTTTCCCGATAGAGAGCAAATCAAAATAGGACGCGCTCATGCCGACATCCAATAGACGGTCAGGCAAGAGTGACAGAAGCTTCCCGAAATACTTTGTATTCAAATTCTCCGGCACGAAGGAGGGGAGAAAGATGATCACATAGGGGATGGTTACAGCGAAAAGGGAAGACCGGGTTTTTGCCGATATCCACATAACGAGGAAGGAAATGAACAGAGTTCCCACATATCCGCCCACCAAAACAAGCAAATAATACTGCCCGCAGGTGATATTGTAGAAGCATTTCCACCGGAAAATCTGAATGGGGCAATTCCATCCGTCAAAGCCCAGATACGAGAGGGTCAGCAGGGAGAAGGTGAGGATGCTGGACCAGTACACCACTGTCACCAGAAGGAAGCCTGCCTGGATTTTCGCCCAGACTGCCTGATTCCGGCCATAAGGGGTGGAAAAGAAAATGGAATCGGAGTGCCATTTGAACTCATTGGAGAAAATCCCCGCCATCAGATATCCAAGGATCAGGACGCAGAGCATGGTTATCGTGGTCGTATAGGTAAGGGTTTTCTCCCAGCCCGTGGTGTAGTCATATGTAATGGGCGTTTCCCAGTTTTCGTACTGGGCGATGAGGTATTCCTTTTCTGCGTCGTTCAAACGGTAATACCCATCGTCCGTGGTGTCGTACAGCCAGTCTTTTAAGAGCCTGACCCGATTGGAATAAAAGTCCTTTGCCTGCTCAGGAACAAGCTGGTCTGCCTTGTAGTAGTCATAGGAGCGAAAACCGTCGGCGAAGGCGCTGTTGAGGAGAAGACGAATGTCTGAAATGCCCTGCTTCCAGCCATAGGCAATATCATTTTGGTGGTAATCCTTAGACTGGGCTTCGGAGGTGGCAGTGATCCGTTGGTTTTCCCGAATGACCGCTTGCAGCTTTTCTTCATCCAGAGGCCCTGCCCATTCTTTTTTCGCTGAGCGCAGCTTAGCGATGGCGGCAGGCCCGGTTTCCGGATCGCCTTGTTCGTTGATCCATTTCACACAAGGGCCAGCAAGCCAAAAGGTTACCATCACCACCGCCGCCATCAAAACCAGGGCAACTTTGCCGCCGGCGGTTCCTAAGATTTTTTTCAGCTCATAGCGCACCATGGTCGTCACCTGCTCTTTCTCCGAAATGGTAGAGGAACACATCCTCCAGTGTGGCAGTTTCCTCCACGGCCCCGGGAGTGGGCGGTGTGGCGGACAAAATCCGCAGTTCCGCCCCGCCGGGAATGGTTTTGACATTGGACACCTGATAGGAGCGAAGCACTTTGTCAATGCTTTCCTTTTTCACACCGCACCGCCAGACCTTCAGGGGCATGGAGGCAATCACCTCTTCAGCCGTACCGGAGACGGTAATCTGACCGTCCTTCATGAGCAGGATTTCCCCGGCAATGTACTCCACATCGGAAACGATGTGGGTGGATAGCAGCACCACCCGGTCTTCGCTGAGCTCACTGATCAGATTCCGGAACCGGATCCGCTCGCTGGGATCCAGTCCGGCGGTTGGCTCATCCAGAATTAGTATCTTGGGGTCGTTCAGCATGGCCTGGGCAATGCCCACCCGGCGCTTCATACCGCCGGACAGGGTCTTCATTTTCTTGCCTCTTGCTTTCACCATGCCAACCTGACTTAACAGGGTCTTGACCCGCTGCCTGGCAACGCTTTCCCGAATCCCTTTCAGGGCAGCGATGTACTGTAGGTAATCCTGTACGGTAAAATCCGGGTAGAAGCCGTAATCCTGGGGCAGATACCCCAGAAGCCGCCGATATTCTCCATCCATCTGGAAAATGTCTTTGCCATTCCAAGTGATGGTTCCAGAGGTAGGGGAAATGAGGGTGGTCAGCATCCGCATGAGGGTGGTTTTTCCCGCACCGTTGACACCCAGCAGCCCGTAAACCCCGTTTCTCAGGGTGTGGCTCACGTTCTGAACGGCAGCCACATCTCCGAATTGTTTGGTTAAATTCGTAAATTTCAACTCCATAATGGTGTTTCCTCCCATATTTGTTTTATGTTTTGCTGCCCTGTGGCCACACTGTAGAATAGAAACAGGGAGGACAGCGCCAGCATCCCCACCCAAACGAGGGGAGACACCGCTGCGTAAATTCCCTCTGTCAGAACGATTTGGCTCCACAGAAATGTCCAGACCATGCACAGCAGGACGGAAAGCAGCTGCGAGGATGCTTTGGCCCGATATAGACAGGAAAAGCAAATGCAGCAGCTTACATTGAAGGGAAGTACAAAGCTGATCAGGATTTCCCAAACCGTAAGCCTTCCCAGACAGGACACGCCCAGCAGGAAAAGGCTGATCAGCAGAAAGTCCACCCCCATAAAGAGTGTCAGCCTGGCGGCGTAGATTTGACGCAGGGAATAGTAGGCGGCGCATTCCACTTCCATGGCCCCGCTGCTGCGGTTCTTCCACAGTTCCGGCAGAGCCAGCACGACAAACAAGGGCGCAGTGACCCCAAGACATTTTTGCAGGTACATGGGCGTTTTGGATGCATGGAGAAGCAGCAGAACCAGCGCAAGAAGCAGCCCTTGCAGGAGCCACCAGCGCTTGCCGATATAGCGGGACTGCTGAATCAGAAAGTCAAACCGGGATAGGGGAGTGGCTGCCTCGCTCCGATAAAACGCCGCCTTGGACAGACAGATGGTTTTGGCAATCTTTTCCTCGTCACAGGGAATGTTAAGTCTCATGGGGTTTCCTCCTCTCCGAGAAGTGATTTTAGCTCCTTTTTGGCTTTTCCTACCCGGTACTTGACCAGGGGCAGGCTGATGCCCAGAATTTTGGCGATGTCAGTCTGCCTGCGCTCCTGAATGAAAAACAGGGTGGCCACCTCCTGCAATTCCTCGGGAAGCTGGGAAAGGGCAAGTCTCACCCGGGTGATTTCCTCCATGTCCTCCGTAAAAGGTTCCGGAACCTCTTCCAAAGAAAGGGGCTTTGCACGCCGCCAGTCGTCCCGGCAGCAGTTTCCCGCAATGACGTAGAGGAAGTTTGCCGCCTTCCCATAGTGCTGGTAGCTTGGCAGGCTGCGGAAAAATCGAAGGAAGGTTTCCTGGGTCATGTCCTCGGCGCTATGTAGGTCGGGACTGTGGAGGCGGCAGTACCTAAGAATCTGGGGATAGTATTTTCGCACAAATTCTTCAATAGCGTCATTGTCTCCGCTTTTCATTCTGCGAATCAGCAGGCCATCCTCACGCACAGTTCCACCTCCCTTCTGGTTTTAAAAAGCGCTTTCATATAGTATAACGGTTTTGGGCGCCAAAAAGATAGTGCCAATTATTTTTTGCCTTGCTTCTGGAAAAAAATAAGCCCTATAACAAGGATAATACAGCATACATTGTATAATCCTGGAAAATTTCGTCCATACTGAGGATATCTGAGTATGGACGGTAATGGATATGAAGAAATGTTTGAAACGAATGGGAATCTGTCTGCTGATTGCCCTGGCGGCCTGGAGCGGCACCCTGCTTGCGGACAGGAAAAGACTCAGTGAGGACCTGATCCGGCTCCATGTGGTAGCGGATTCTGACAGCCGGGAGGATCAGGATATCAAGCTTCAGGTTCGGGACGCGGTGACGGAAAGTCTCCGGGAGGACCTGGAAGCCATTGGAGACGTAGAGCAGGCAAAGGCATATCTGACAGAAAATCTTCCCAAAATCCAGGAAATTGCCAACGCAGCCCTGGAAAAAGCAGGGTATTCCGGGGAAGCGATCGTGACGCTGTGCCGGGAGGCCTTTGATACCCGGGTTTACGATACCTTCACCCTGCCAGCGGGGGTATATGAATCCCTACGAATCATCATTGGAGAAGGAAAAGGACATAACTGGTGGTGCGTGGTATTTCCCACCCTGTGTGTCCCTGCTACTACGGAAGGGTTTGCCGATACGGCAGCGGGAGCGGGCTTCCCAGATTCCCTGACGGGGGCCCTCACCGGGGAAGAAGAATATGAGGTCCGGTTTTATCTGCTGGATGCCCTGGGAAGGGTGGAAAATTACTTCTGTCAATAATGTCCTCGTTGCGATTAACGCCGGAATGTGCTACAATATAGAAAAAGAGAAAGGGGGCGGTGCCATGCTGCGTTTGGTTTTGGGCCGGGACTGGACGGAAAACCGAAAAACGATCCTGGATCGTATCTCCCGGGACATCCGGCAGGGTCAGGGAAACCGGATTCTGATGGTGCCGGAGCTCATTACCCACGATACGGAGCGCCGCCTGTGTATGGCGGCGGGGGACACGGCCAGCAGGTTTGCGGAGGTTCTGTCCTTTACCCGTCTTTATCGCCGGGTGGCGGACACCATGGGATTTGCCGCCCGGGAAACCTTAGATAATGGCGGCCGGGTGGTAGCTATGGCGGCGGCGGCCCGGCAGCTGAGCAGCAGGCTGAAAGCCTATGCCTCTGTGCAGACCCAGCCGGAGTTCCTCACGGGGCTGATTGACGGCGTGGATGAATTTAAGCGCTGCTGCATTTCCGCCCAGGATCTCCGGGCTGCTTCCGAGCAAACGGAAGGCAGCCTTGCCCAGAAGCTGGAGGAGCTTTCCCTGCTGATGGAAAGCTATGACAGCCTGTGTTTTCGGGGAAAGCGGGATCCCCGGGACCAGATGACCTGGCTGCTGGAACAGCTGGAAGCGGGAGATTTCGGTGAGACTCATGTGTTTTACATAGACGGATTTCCGGACTTTACCAGGCAGAATCTTGCCATTCTGGAGCACCTGATCCGGGTGTCTCCCTGTGTCACTGTGAGCCTAAACTGTGACCAGGTAAGCTCGACTCTTCTGTCCTTTGAAAAGGCGGGCAGCACCGCGAAAGAGCTTGTGGAATGCGCCAGGCGCGCCGGTGTGGAGGCCCGGATCGAGGTTGTTCCATCTCGGGAAATGCCCCTGTCCTCTGTCCGGGAGGCCCTGTTTCAGGGGCACCTTCCCAAGGGAGATGCAAGGAACGTCCTCCACGCCTGCCGTGCCCAGTCAGCTTACGGAGCCTGTATGGACGCGGCCCGTCAGGTGCTGGCCCTGACCGCCCAGGGTGCCCGTTACCGGGATATTGCCCTGGTGTGTACGGATATGGGGGTGTACCAACCCCTTGTGGAGCTGATTTTTGGGCGCTTTCACATTCCGGTCTATCAGTCCGGTACGGAAGAAATTCTGCAAAAAAACGCAATCGCCACAGTACTCACGGCACTGGACGCGGTGCTGGGGGGCTTTGATCAGAGAAGTACCCTCCGTTATCTGCGCTCGGCGCTGTCTCCTATCAGCCCGGATGAATGTGATTTGGTAGAAAACTACGCCATTCTCTGGGGCATCCGGGGGCAGAAGTGGCTGGGAAGCTGGAAAAACCACCCGGACGGTCTCAGCGGCATCCCCTCGAAGGAGGCGCAGGAGCGGCTGAATCGTCTGAATGAAGCCAGAAGAAAGGCCATTACCCCCCTGGAGGGTTTGCAGAAGGGGTTCCGGGAGGCGAAGGATCTGCGGGGACAGGTCACGGCCCTGTATGCTTTTTTACAGGATATTTCCCTGGAAAAGAACCTTTCCCAAATGGCGGAAGCCCTGGACGCATCCGGAGATAACCGCAGCGCCCAGATCCTGAACCAGCTTTGGGAGATCCTGATTTCCGCCCTGGAGCAGATGTATGACGTGCTGGGGGAGACGTACTGGGACAGCGACCATTTTACCCGGCTGCTGCGGCTGCTGCTGAGCCAGTATGACGTGGGCACCATCCCGCCTGTGCTGGACGCGGTGCAGATGGGTCCTGTGACGGCCATGCGATGTAACCAGCAGAAGCATCTGATTTTACTGGGCGCGGAGGAAGGAAAACTCCCCGGTTATACCGGTTCCACTGGCGTGCTGACGGATCAGGAGCGGGTAGCATTGCGTCAAATGGGGGTCCCACTCACTGGCGGCGCCATGGAAGGTGTGCAGGCGGAGTTTGCGGAAATCTACGGGGTCTTCTGCGGGGCCATGGAGACCATCCGGGTCTACTGCGCCTCGGATCAGCCATCCTATGTGTTCCGGCGTTTGGCGGAACTGGCGGGAGGAGAGGAAGAAATCCTCAAAGGGCAGAGCTTTGTCCCGGCGGATCCCTTTGAGGCCGGCGCGTATCTGGCTCGCTGGAATGCCCGGGCCCAGGCGGAGGCGCTGGGCGTCCGGGAAGGCTACGATTCCGTCTGCCGCCGCAGGGATTATTCCCTGGGAAGGGTGGAGAAGGAAAATATCCGCGCGCTTTACGGAGACACGCTGAATCTCTCTGCCTCCCAGATCGATCAGCAGGCAAACTGCCGCCTTGCCTACTTCCTGAAATACGGGATACGGGCCCAGGAGCGGAAGGAGGCGGAGATCGACCCGGCGGAGTTTGGTACCTACGTCCATGATGTTTTGGAGCATACCTGCAAGGAAGTCAAAACCTTGGGGGGCTTCCACTGCGTTTCCTTGGAAGAAACCGAGGAAATCGCCCATCGCTTCAGCGAAGTCTACGCAAAAGAACGGTTCAGCGAGTTGGATTCCCAGCGGGTAACTTACCTGTTCCGCCGAAATATGCAGGAGCTGGATATGGTGGTGGCGGAGCTGTGGCAAGAGCTGCAGGCATCCGAGTTTGAACCGGCGGACTTTGAGGTGGACTTTGGCGGAAGGGATGGCCTGCCCGCTATCGCGGTGCCCAACGACCAAATCAATGCCATTTTGCGGGGCTATGTTGACCGGATGGATGTCTGGAACGACCACGGCAGCATTTATTATCGGGTGGTGGACTACAAAACCGGGAAAAAGGATTTTGACTACTGCGATGTGTTTAACGGGGTGGGGCTTCAGATGCTATTGTATCTGTTCGCCCTCCGGGAAAGCGGCCATGCGGCCCTGGGGCCTCATCCAGTGCCTGCCGGTGTCCAATATTTTCCAGCGAGAGCGCCTTATCTTCCCGCAGACGGAAGACTGACGGAGGAAGAAGCCGATAAGGAACGGCTGTCAAGCTGGAAGCGCAAGGGATTGCTCCTGGCGGATGAGGCCGTTCTGCAGGCCATGGAGCCCGGAGACAGCCCTAAGCGGATGGACTACAGTGTCAAAAAGGACGGAAGCCTAAGCGGGGATCTAGCCAGCCGGGACCAGATGGCCCTTTTGAAGGACTATATCTTTGAGACTCTGGCTTCTATGGTGGATGATATTGCCTCCGGAAATGTGACACCCAATCCCTACACCCGGGGCAGCAGTCATGATGCCTGTGCCTACTGCCCCTACGGCGCCATCTGCCACAAGGCAACCGTGGAGGGCCGCCGGAATTATAAAGCCATGACCGCCCAGCGATTCTGGGAGGAGATCGGGAAGGAGGGAAAGCCCCATGGCGGATAAGCTGACCCGGGAACAGAGACAGGCTGTAGAGGACCGGGGCGGAGAGCTTCTGGTGTCTGCTGCCGCCGGGTCCGGCAAGACCAAGGTGCTGGTGGACCGCCTGCTGGGCTATCTAACGGACCCAAAGGACCCGGCGAATCTGGATGACTTTGTGATCATTACTTATACGAAGGCCGCGGCCTCCGAGCTTCGGGGAAAGATCGCCGCGAAACTCAGCCAGCGCATTGCCCAGGAACCGGAAAACCGTCATCTGCAAAAGCAGATGCAGCGTCTGGTTCTGACGAAAATCTCTACGGTTCACGGCTTTTGCGGTGATCTGCTCCGGGAATATGCCTATCGGCTGGACATTGCCGCGGACTTCCGGGTGGCGGATGAAAATGAATGCCTGGAGCTTCGGGAGAACATTCTCAGTGAGATACTAGAGCAGGCTTATGAGGAGGCCGGGGAGGATCCGGACTTCCGCACCCTGGTGGACACCCAGGGCCTGGGCCGGGACGATCGGCTGGTGCCGGAAATTATCGGGCAGGTGTTTGACAGCGCCCGATGTCACCTGGATCCGGAAGGGTGGTTACAGGAATGCGCGGATGCTGCCGATGTGACGGAGATGACCGATGCCTCGGAAACAAAGTGGGGTCGGTATCTCATCGACGACCTCCACGAATATCTGCGCTGCCAGACGGAGATTCTGAAAGAGAGCGCCAAGGAGGCGGAAGAATGTCCGGGCCTTAACAAGGCAGAGGCCAATCTGCGCAGCACGGTATACCAACTGGAAGCCCTGGAGCGCCTGGCTACATGGGATGATATTCATAAAAACCGAAATATCGACTATGGCAAGCTGATCTTCTCCAGAAACAAACCGGATCCGGAACTGGAAGAGAGGATCAAGGCCCAGAGGGACGCCTGTAAAAAGGGCCTGGGGAAAAAGCTCAGCGCCTTCACGGATAACTCCGCCCAGGTGCTTTCGGATATGTCCCAGACCGCTGCCGGTGTACGGGCCCTGGTGAAACTGGTAGGGCGGTTTGATGATGCCTATTCCGCCGCGAAAAGGAGCCGTCGGATCCTGGATTTTGGGGATTTGGAACACAAGACCCTGGACCTGCTCCTGGGAAAGTCCCGGAGCGGTCCCACCGCCGCGGCCATGGAGATCGGACGGCGGTACCGGGAGATCATGGTGGACGAATACCAGGACTCCAACGGCGTACAGGACGCGATTTTCCGTGCGCTGACCGGGGAGAGAGGGAACTGCTTCCTGGTGGGAGACGTAAAACAGTCCATTTATCAGTTCCGACTGGCGGACCCGGAAATCTTCCTCCGGAAATACCATGCTTACGCAGATGTGGAAGACGCACAGCCGGGGACGGGAAGAAAGGTGCTGCTCAGCCACAATTTCCGTTCCGGCGGAGAGATCATCGAAGGGGTAAACGACGTTTTCCGGACCTGCATGCGTCCGGAGGTGGGGGGTCTAACCTACGGCGAAGGAGAAGTCCTTCGGGAGGGAATCCCCCACGAGCCCCTGTCGGAACCCGGCATTGAGCTGTACGCCCTGGAAACCGGGGAAAGCGGCTACCAGGAGGAAGCGGCCTTTGTGGCGGATAAAATCCAGCAGATGCTCCGGGAGGGTACCCGGATCCGTACAGAAACCGGATGGAAGCCGGTGGCGCCGGAGGACATTGTGATCCTTCTCCGCTCCCCGGGAAGCGCCGGGAGCCTGTTCCTGCGGGAACTGGAGAACAGAGGAATCCCCTGTACCACCGGCGGCGGAGGGAACCTGCTGGAAACGGAGGAAATCGGGACTCTGCGGGCATTTTTGCAGGTAATTTTGAATCCCCGTCAGGACATTCCGCTGATCAGCACCCTGGCAAGCCCCATATTCGGCTTTACCGCCGACGAGCTGGCGGCCCTGCGCAGCGGCAGAAAAAGGGGAAGCGTCTATGACGCCCTGCTGGCCTGGGAGACCCCAAAGGCAAAGGCGTTTCTGGATATTTTGGAAAACCTTCGGCAGGAAGCGAGGCATAATACGCTGACGGGTCTGCTCCAGCGCTGCCTGACCCTGACAAGGCTGGACAGTGTCTATGCAGCCATGGCTGGAGGGGAAACGAAAGAAGCCAATTTGCAGACCTTTTACCAGCTGGCTGCCGACTTTGAGAAGGGAAGCCTCCGGGATCTGTCCCAATTCCTGGACTACCTGACCTCCCTGGAAGAACGGGGTCTGACGACGGATAGCGGAGCGGGCAGCGGATGCGTTACCATTATGAGTATCCACAAATCCAAGGGGCTGGAGTTCCCGGTGGTATTCTTAAGCAACCTTTCCCGGAAATTCAATCGGGAAAATCTCCGGGCCCGGATTTTATCGGATAAGGAATTGGGGCTGGGCCTATCCGTAGCGGACAGCCTGAGCCGGATCCGCTACCCCTCCGTCGCCAAAAGCGCCATTGCGGTCAAAATGGAAAAGGAAAGCGTGTCAGAGGAGCTTCGGGTGCTGTATGTGGCCATGACCCGGGCTAGAGACCATCTTGTCATGACCTACGCCTCTCCTTATTTGGGCAGCCGCCTGAAAAATATTGTCCTCCGGCAGTCTGCCGATGGGGGAGCGCTTCTGTGCCGGGAGGCAACCTGTCTGGGTGATTGGGTGCTGCTGACGGCCACCCGGCGGACGGAAGCGGGAGAGCTCCACGCCCTGGGTGGGCGGCCGGAGAAGACCCATCTGTCGGAATACCCCTGGAAAATCTCTATTGCCCAGAGTCCGGAGGGCGCCCAGGAGCCGGAGCGGCATCATGAGGCGGCGGAAGCGATACCGGAGGGAACCCTGGAGACGCTGAAAAGGGCCCTTGCCTTTCGGTATACCCACATCGCCGCCACCCAGGCGCCCTCCAAGCAGACGGCCACAGGCAGAAAGGGCCGGGTGAAGGATGAGGAAGCCGCGGAAGATACCCGGGAGCCGAAGCATCCAACCCGCCTCTGGCGTGACCCGGCGTTCCTGTCCTGTGAGCCCGGAGGAAAGGACTATGGTACGGCCATCCACGCTGCCCTCCAATATATTCGTTATGAAGTCTGTGACAGCGAAGAGGGGGTTTCCCGGGAAATTACCCGGCTGGTGGAGGAGGGCTATCTCCCCGGGGAACAGGGAAAGCTGGTAAACTGCGGCAAGCTTGCCCGGTTCTTTGCTACCGATTTTGGCTGGAAGCTCCGCACTGGGACACCCTATTTACGGGAATTTAAGTTCTCTATTCTGGATGACGGCAGCCATTACGGAGAGAATCTGGAGGGGGAACAGGTGCTGCTGCAGGGCGTTGTGGACTGCGCTCTGCTGGAAGCGGACGGCATTACCATTCTGGACTTCAAAACGGACCATGTAACAGAGGACACCCTTTGGAAGGCGACAGAGCGTTACCGTCCTCAGTTGGAGGTCTACGGGGAAGCCCTCAGCCGAATCTATGGGCAGCCCATCAAAGGGAAATACCTGTATTTCTTCCATCTGGAGCGGTTCGTGGCAATCGAGTAAAGGTCCTGAACAGAAAAAACGCCTCCCCAAATCCGGGGAGGCGTTTTCTCTATTTAGCGGTTATTGGTGTTCTTGGTCTCGTTGCTGTTCTGGTTCTGATTGGTGTTCTGGGTACCGTTCTGGTTCTGGTTGCTGTTCTGATTCTTGTTCTGGTTATTCATAAGACTTTTCCTCCATTTAATTTTCTCACGGCTTTGCCGCAGTGGTAGCTTACCCAGGTTTTCAAGATTTATCCTTCGCCTTGAAAAGAATACTGGCAAGAAGTCCCGCAAGGATCGCCGCCGTGATTCCACCGGCGGTGGCTTTCAGCCCACCGGTAAAGATACCCAGGAAGCCGTCTTCCTGGATGGCTTCTTTAACTCCCTTGGCAAGGGTGTTTCCGAAGCCCGTCAAGGGAACGGTAGCACCGGCACCAGCAAACTCCACTAAGGGCTGATAAACGCCGATGGCGCCTAAAAATACACCTATGACCACATAGCTGACCAAAATTCTCGCGGGGGTCAGCTTGGTCTTGTCAATGAGAATCTGGCCGATGAGACACAGCAGCCCGCCCACAAGGAACGCTTTTACATAATCCATATTTCTAACCTCCCGTAATGCACACGGCGTGGCAGACCCCGGGAATGGGAAGCCCCTGCTGGGTAGAGGTGGGGGAAAGCAGCGCCCCGGTGCCACAGAACAGAATCTTTTTGAGCTTCTTCTCTTTCAGCTGTCCCAGAAGATACCCGCACAGAGTGATGGCACTGCATCCGCAGCCGGAGCCGCCGGCATGGACGTCCTGCTTGGTGTTGTCAAAAACCAAGCATCCGCAGTCCGTCAGCTTTCCGCCCAGGTTGATTCCATCCTGCCGGGCCAGATCCAGAAGCAGCTCCTTACCCAGCTGCCCTAAGTCTCCGGTGACGATTTCATCGAAGTCCTCTGGGGCGGTGTGCAGGTCATCAAAGTGGGCCCGGATGGTGGCATAGGCGGCAGGGGCCATGGCCGCGCCCATATTGTTGGCATCCTTGATTCCCAGATCCGTCACCGTTCCAATGGTGCAGGCCGTGATTTTCGGGCCGGAACCCTTGCTGCATACCAGCGCCGCACCGGAACCGGTGACGGTCCACTGGGCGGTAGGGGTTCGCTGCCCGCCGTACCCCAGGGGGAATCGGTACTGTCGCTCGGAGGAGGCAAAGTGGGAGGAGGTCATGGCCACCACCTTGTCCGCAAATCCGCCGCCTACGGCCATGGAGGCCATGAGTAGGCTTTCCGCCATGGTAGAGCAGGCTCCGTACAGCCCAATATGGGGAATCCCCGTATTGCGCAGGGTGAAGGAGGAGCCGATGCACTGGTTCAGCAGGTCCCCGGAAAATACCAGATCAAAGTCTGTTTGCGCCATTCCGGCCTTTTCCGCCAGTTTTTTCAGCGCCTGCTGCTGCATCTGTTTTTCCGCCTGCTCCCAGGTCTTTTGTCCAAAATAGGCGTCACGGCATTTGATATCAAAGGTATAGCCCAAAGGCCCTTCCGTTTCTTTTTTTCCCGCCACATTTGCCCAGGCGGTAATGACGGGCGGCTCCTGCAATTGAAAGCTTTGTTTTCCCCGTTTTTGGTTTGCCACTTTTCCACGCACCCTCTTTTTCAGTTTTTGATAGTATGCGCAGTCCTGACGGCATAATTCATTTCCAACTTTTGCACGAAAAAAAGCTGGCATCCGATTTTGGATGCCAGCAATCTAAATTATAATAGAAATCAACCCATTCTCCGGGCACCGTAGTAATGCTCAGCCCAGTATCCGCTGGTCAAATCCGAATAGGAAACCGTAGAGCGGGAGTTGGGGGAGTGGATGAACTGCCCGTTTCCGGCGTAGATGCCCACATGGGAAATGCCGGAAGCGTATGTACCCGCGAAGAATACGATATCGCCGGGCTGTAAATCGGACTTGTCCACCGACGTGCCCTGCTTGTACTGATCGGCAGGGGTACGATAGGGGGCGTAGCCGCATTGCTTCAACACATAGTACACAAAGCCGGAGCAGTCAAAGCCGCTGGGGGAAGCGCCACCATTTACATAGGGGGTGCCGAGATAGGTTTGCGCCTCCGCCAGGATCTCAGAGCCGCTGGCCCCGGACACAGAAACGGAAGAATCAGAAGAACCGGTGGCGTTGGAGCTGACAGGTAAGGCCCCGATGGGCTTGCCGTGGCGATAGTATTTCGGGCTGTTGGGTGAGGCCTGATTTTCGTAGGGAATTTCCGTCAGTTCCAGGAAGTCACTGCGGATATAGCAGGTGCGGTCGTGATATAGAACTTTGTACCAGCCCTCGTTCAGACCCAATATGTAGCAGGTTTCCCCGTAAGATGCGGTTCCCACGCTGCCATAGGAGGTGGAGGGACCACTCCGGAGATTGACCTGGTCGCCAATCACCTGACCGTAGCCCAACTCGGCGTTTTCTTTGGTGAGGACTGACAGGTAAGAGGCGTGCATATAGCCTTCCTGAAGGTTGTAGCTGACCTTGTACCAGCCGCCTTCCTTGCTGATGACCGCTACACAGTCATTCTGAGGGGCCTGGGCCAAGGTGGAAGAATCTAAATCCGGGGCACTCCGCAGCCGCAGAGAGTCCGCGTTTACAAATCCAATGCCGTACATGGTGTTACCGGCGGCGGATGCGGGGATGATAAGGGCGGCAGTGGCGAGCATTGCGACCAGAGCCAGGGTAAGTAGTCTTCTGATGATCTTCATACGTTGCCTCCGTT
Source organism: Clostridiales bacterium UBA7044 (assembly GCA_002493965.1). Taxonomy (GTDB): domain Bacteria; phylum Bacillota; class Clostridia; order Oscillospirales; family Oscillospiraceae; genus Faecousia. Next base: position 39,924 of record DLAP01000048.1, on the reverse strand, counting down.
GGGGTAAAAAGGGGCTTTCTTTTACGGGCGAAGCCCCGGAAGACCGGATTATTTACCGGCCAAAGCCCGGGTGAGCCAGACACAGCCCAGATCCAGAGCGGTATAGAAACCGTCCTTTTCGCTTTTCTTCACGATCCGATCCCGGCCCTTTGCGTTGGGATCGGTCAGCTGAAGCTGAACGGAAACCCGGGTGGCCAGATCCAGATCGCCCACCTTCTTGGTTTCCAGAATCTGCATCATCACGATGTGGCTGTCGGCCATGGAGCCGTAATAAACCAGATTGTCCTTGCGCATCAGCGGGTGGCCTTTATACATGAGAACTGCATTTTCGTCAGCCATGAAATACCTCCTAAACGAAATGTAATTAGATTGTAACACATTGTAACAAAGAAGTCAAGCTTTTTGTTATGAAATCAGGGGAGAAGCCCCGATTTACATAATATTTCCAACGTGAAAGTAGGAAATAGGAAAACGGAGGGAAACGTATGAGATTGTCAAGCTGCACGATGCCTTACATTTTGCAATGATTTGAAGACATCAAACATTCAGGAGCCTTTGCAATGCAAAGGCTCCTGAAGCCTGGATTTTACAAAGTTACCTTAATACTGAGCGAACAGGTACTCCTGCACGAGCACCTGCATCAGCTCGTCCCGGTCAATCTTACAAATCATGCTTCTGGCACCATTGTAGTTGGTAATGTAGGTGGGGTCCTCGGTGAGAAGATAGCCTACGATCTGATTGACAGGGTTATAGCCTTTTTCTGTCAGGGCCTCGTACACATTCCGGAGAATGCGCCGCATGGTCTCTTTGTCATCGCCGGGTACAGTAAACTTCTGGGTAATTTCCGTCATGGTTCTCAGCCTCCTTTGCTTGATTGCTTCTATTATAGCCCAAATGTTTGGGCCTGTAAAGACTTCCCCGGGAAATAATTGTTAAAATTTAATTAAGAAGCGGGCCTTGTCAACGCAGAATAGCGTCCAGCTTGTCCTTCAGCGCAGTCAGGACCTTGGTAACAACGGCTTCCGAATCGGTGTCCGTCAGGGTCCGGTCATCAGCACGCAGTTCCAGGGAGAAGGCCATGCTCTTCTTGCCCTCCGGCACGCCGGTGCCCCGGTAGATGTCGAACAGCTTCACGTCCCGCAGAAGTTTTCCGGCGGAGGCGGTGATGACCTGCTCCACCTGGGCAACGGTCACATTTTCGTCGCAGACCAGCGCCAGATCCCGGGAGACAGTGGGGTACTTGGGCAAGGGGGTATAGGTGGCATCGGGCAGAAGATGATGCGTAAGTTCTGTGAAGTTGATCTCCGCGCAGTACACGTCCGCGTCTATGCCGTAATTTTTGGCAACCAGGGGATGGACCTGGCCCATAACGCCCAAGGCAACACCGTCCACGCTGACAGCGGCGCAGCGGCCGGGATGGTAGCTGGGATTATCCTTTACGGCGGTATAGGCGGCCTTATCCACCCGGAGACCGGCGAAAATGGCTTCCAGCTCACCCTTCAAGGTGAAGAAGGTCTCCTTAGTGCCGTAGGTGCCCAGCAGCAGCATTTTCGGCTCCTGCGGCAGGGCCTGGCCTTCCACCGGCAGATAGATCTTGGCGATTTCGTACAGCTTTGCCGCCTTGTTGTGATAGGCATTGTTCCGGGACAGAATCTCCAGCATGGAGGGCAGGGCGATGGTGCGCATGATGGAGGTGTCTTCACCCAGAGGGTTCTGGATCCGCAGGGCGTTCCGCAGGGGAGAATCGGCAGAAAGCCGGATCAGATCAAAGGCGGCAGGGGAGGTGAAGGAGTAAGTGATGATCTCGCTGTAGCCCAGACTCCGGCACAGAGTCCCCGCCTTTGCTTCCAGCTTCATTTCCGGGGTATAACCGCCCTGGGTAGCGTTTTTGAAGGAGGTAGTGGGAATTTCGTTGTAGCCGAAGGAGCGGCCCACTTCCTCCGCAATATCCGCCATCCGCTGGAGATCGGGACGGAAGGAGGGAACCAGAATGGTATCACCCTCCACGGGGATTTCCAGCAGATCCAAATAATGCACCATATCCTCTTTGGAAATGGCGGTGCCCAGCAGCTTATTGATCTTGTCCACTTCCAGGGGAAGCTGTTTCGCTTCGGGAACATAGTTGATTACATCGATGGTGCCGTCCAGCACGTCGCCGCACTGTAGTAACTCCACCAGCTCGCAGGCCCGCTGTACCGCAGGCACGGTCATCATGGGATCCAGGCTCTTCTCAAACTTTCCGGAAGCCTCGGTGCGCATACCCAGGGCCAGAGCGGTCTGACGGATGGAGGTGCCATTGAAGTTTGCAGACTCGAAGACCACCATGGTGGTGTCGTCCACGATTTCAGAGTTTTCGCCGCCCATGATACCGGCCAGGCCGATGGGCTTATGGTCGTCGGCAATCACCAGCATACCGGCCTTCAAATTCCGGACGGTGCCGTCCAGGGTGGTGAGGGTCTCCCCCTCCTCCGCCTCCCGGACCACGATCTTCCCGGAGGAAACGTACCGGTAGTCAAAGGCGTGCATGGGCTGACCATATTCCAGCATGACGTAGTTGGTAATGTCTACAATATTATTGATGGGGCGGACGCCGTTGGCACGGAGCCGCTGACGCAGCCACTTGGGAGAGGGGCCGATCTTCACATTTGCCACCATCCGGGAGGAATAGCGGTTGCACAGATTGATCGCGGGCACCTCCACATCCAGATGGTCAAAGATGGAACCGGCGTCGCTGCCTTTTACCACAGGCTCGTGGTGCTTCATTTCCTTCCCAAAGGCAGCGGAGGCCTCCCGGGCAAGGCCCATGATGGAATAGCAGTCGGGCCGGTTGTTGGTGATCTCAAAATCCACAATGGTATCGTCGTTGCCAATGACCAGGTTGATATCCTCACCCACCTGGCAGTCTTCGTCATTCAGGATCCAGATGCCGTCGGCATAAGCGCCGGGCAGATCGTTCTGGGTTAGACCCAGTTCCGCGAAGGAGCAGAGCATACCATTAGACAGTTCTCCACGGAGCTTGCCCTTGGTGATGTGCACGCCGCCGGGGAGCCAGGAATTGTGGAGAGCGGCAGGCACCAGATCTCCCTCATGGACGTTCTGGGCGCCGGTGACGATCTGGACAGGTTCCTCCTTGCCCACATCCACCTGGCAGATAAACATATGGTCAGAGTTGGGATGGCGCACCATGGAAAGCACCTTGCCTACCACCACGTTCTTGATCTCGGCATCCATCCGCTCATAGGTTTCCACCTTCTGGCCGAAGACAGTCAGGGTTTCCACAAATTCCTTATCGGATACATTGCTTAAGTCAACGAAATCCTCGTTGAGCCATTTTCTGTTCAGCTTCATTTTGAATCCCTCCTTTAGAACTGGTTCAGGAACCGAACGTCGTTGTCGAAGATCAGACGCAGGTCATTGATCTTCAACCGTCCCATGGCCATACGCTCCAGACCCATGCCGAAGGCGAAGCCGGAGTACTTTTCCGGGTCAATGCCACAGTTTTCCAGGACCTTGGGGTGGACCATACCAGCGCCCAGCAGCTCGATCCAGCCCTCGCCGTGGCAGGTGGAGCAGACCTGACCGTCGATCTCGCCGGTGCCGTGGCACTTGTGGCATTGCATGTCCATTTCGCAGCTGGGCTCGGTGAAGGGGAAGTGATGGGGACGGAACCGCATCACGGAGCCTTCGCCGTAAATCTTCTGCATCATGGTGATCAGAGCG